>NZ_JCASIH010000003.1:0-416304 GCF_059685935.1 Telluria sp. ZT3P39 | reverse complement strand
CTGAACATGTTGCAGGGTTTGAGTTTTAAGTTTGGCGACTTCGGGTATACGCCCGTAACCCACTCCCTGCAACCCTTTCAGCGATTTCCCTACAAATTATTCCGGACAGCAGTGGGCGAAGGCCGGGACCCAATTCCGTACCGCAGCCAGTAACGTCACAGCCCTGCTCCGGCACGCTACAATCGCCCGTCCCCAACCCCACGGCAAAACAACGTGCAAGAGCAACACGCCTTCCCCTTCCTGCGCGAGATCCTCCTTTTCCTGGTCCTCTCGGGCATCCTGATCCCCACCTTGCAGCGCCTGCGCATCAACCAGGTGGTCGGCTTCCTGGCCGTCGGCACCCTGGTCGGGCCCTTCGGCCTCGGCCTGCTGGCGAAGGACATCCCGTGGCTGGCCTTTCTCACCTTCCCGCGCGGCGAAGGCATCTCGATGCTGGCCGAGATCGGGGTGCTGTTCCTGATGTTCATGATCGGCCTCGAACTCTCCGCCGCGCGCCTGTGGGCGATGCGGCGCTGGGTATTCGGCGCCGGCACCGCACAGGTTCTTGCCAGCGCGGTCCTGATCGGCGGCGCGCTGCTGCTGTCCGGCCAGATGGAGACCCAGGCCGCCGTTATCGTCGGCCTGCTGCTCTCGCTGTCCTCCACCGCCGTCGTCATGCAGCTGCTCGCCCAGCAGCAGGCCACCGGCACGCCGCTGGGCCAGGCCACCTTCGCCCTGCTGATGCTGCAGGACCTGGCAGTGGTGCCGATCCTGCTGCTGATCGGCGCGCTGGGCCATGGCGGCGGCGACGGCGTCGCCATGCTCGCGCTCACGACGCTGGCGAAAGCGGCGGCCGCCATCGCCCTGATCTACCTGGTGGGCGGGCGCGTCGTCCACAAGCTGTTCCGCTCCTTCGCCGAGCACCGCCAGCCGGACGTCTTCATGGCGCTGATCCTGCTCAGCACCTTCGGCATCGCGGGCCTGTCCGCCGCGGCCGGCCTGTCGATGGCCCTGGGTGCGATGATCGCCGGCCTGCTGCTGGCCGAGACGGAATTCAAGCACGAAGTCGAACTGATGGTCGAACCCTTCAAGGGCCTGCTCATGGGCCTGTTCTTCATGACGGTCGGGATGAGCATCGACACCCGCCAGGTGCTCGAGGCGCCGCTGCTGCTGGCTGCCTGCGTGGCCGGCCTGGTGCTGCTCAAGGCGGTGGTGGTGGCGGTGCTGCTGCGGATCGGCGGCTTGAGCTGGGGCCGCGCGCTCGAGGGCGGGCTGCTGCTGGGCCAGGGCGGCGAGTTCGCCTTCGTCGCGGTGGGCTATGCGGTTACTTCACAGGTGCTCGATCCCGTGCTGGGCGCGCGCGTCATGCTGGTGGTGGGCCTCACCCTGTTCATCACGCCGATGCTGGCCCGCCTGGGCCGCGCCATCGGCGACCGCAGCGACAAGGCCACGCACGAACTGGCGGCGGGCCAGGACGAGCACCAGCTGGCGTCCGCCCGCGGGCGCATCATCATCGCCGGCTTCGGGCGCGTGGGCCAGCAACTGGCCAAGCTGCTGGGCGAGCAGAACATCCCTTTCGTCGCCTTCGAATGCGACGCCAAGCTGGTGTCGCGCCTGCATGCGCAGGGCAAGCCGGTCTACTTCGGCAACGCCGCGCGCCCCGAACTGCTGCGCCGCGTGCATGCCGGCGAGGCGCCGGCCATCGTGCTGACCATGGACCATCCGGCATCGAGCATGCAGGCCGTGCGCGGCATCCGGCGCGAATTCCCACACGTGCCGCTGTTCGTGCGCTCGCGTGACGAGAAGCATGCGCGGGCCCTGCGCCTGGCCGGGGCCAGCGTGGTGGTGCCGGAAACGCTGGAAGCGAGCCTGCAGCTGTCGGCCTTCGTGCTGGAAGCGATGGGACTGGACGAGCGCCTGGTGGACGGCATCGTCGACCACGAGCGCGACCTGTTCGCGGCGAAGCTGTCTGAACCGGAGCGTCCCGCCTGAGCAGCTTTGGCGGCCCCGAGAAAATTGGAGAGCTGCCTGCCGGCGCCCATGGCTATACTGTCCGCTTATGGCCAGCCAGTGGCGGCCACGCCAGCAAGCGTGTAGATCCCGACGCCGCCAGCCGCGCCTATCACAGCGGCGCCGACCATTCTGCCGGCACGGCAACCGTTTGGTCGCGCGGCATGGCTGCCGAGTGCCGAAGGAATGCGCCGCTCCTGATACGCCACCTATGAACTGATGGGCAATGCGAGGGACCACCTGCGTGGGTCCACGGTCAAAGCCGGCGCACCTTGAGCATATGCAGCCGCCGCTGGAAAGCCAGCCTGCCTGCAGTGCGGCTCACGGGCTAACCAGACCAGTGCGCGAGCAGTCGCCTAAAAGCCCCACCTCGATGATTCCTTTAACACCCACGTGTGGTAGACAAACCACAGCTGGAGAAGAACCGACTGCAACTGGTCGCGATCGTGTCAATTGGTTAGTAAGCTCCCTGTTTTAATATGTATTCTGATTCTGCTAACATGCCCTACAAGATTGCCGTCGAATCAGCGAATACCTTATTAGCTCATGCGCAGGAAAATAAATGGCAGACGTTACACTAAATACCTACAGCCTACCGGGCGGCATTACTATGCCGATGCAACTACAATCTAATAGCAGCATGAATATTACGGAATAGCGGCACTTTCATCACGTGCGCAGCTCTAAGTGGCGGGGTCAGACTCGCGGTATGGGCATATTATGGGGGCAATACCGCTCTCGCCAGCCTTACAATGAGACTGTCGGCGCTTGGTTGCACTTATGCTGTTGAACAACTTCAAGACTCATCAGGAAGTGGCAAGGGCGGAGACAGTGGTGGAGTCGGGGGAGACGGAGGCGGAGGTCCAAATCAATCGCAGACAACGCCAAAAATTCCAGGCGGTTATTGGCAGATTCCAGAAATAGTCACTGGGCCCGAACCAACTACAGAAGCCGTGACTGTCAGCCCGGGACAGCAAGCCGAATCGTACGTTGAGCCGGATCCTGCCGTTTTTGTAGGGGTGGCCGACCCGGTGTTTTAACGGAACGTATAAGCTCAAGCATCTCCACTTGCTCAGCTTGTGGAGAGTCACACAAGCTACCTAGCAAGCTGCAAACGGCCACAGACAGCTTAGATTAGACTTCATCCGCAACTCAGCGCTCATCCAAGCGTAGACAATTGAAAGGCTAATCCGAATCAAATTCTAATCGGCTATTACCCGGCTTGCGCGTGGACACGCAATTGTAAGCTGTTGCCGGGAAAATCCCCCGTTGCGAACAGGCTAAGGAGCCACCACTCCGAAAAGTTGGCCAGCAGCATTAAACTGGAAGAGGCAATTATACTAATTGTGTAAGACGTGAGTTTCGAATACTCTCACAAGTGGGTAAGTGCCGGATATTTTCCAGCCGATTAATCAATGTAAAACGGGACGATAATGAACAGATTTAAAGTAGCGTGCTATGCGGGACTGGGCCTACTGGCAATCGCTATTTCCTCAATACCCACTTCGCCGTTGTCGAAAGCTTTTTTCGGTGGAATACTTTTATATGTTGCCATTGGCCTGGCACATTTAGTGTTCAAGTTTGTGCTGCGAATGCTTTCTGGAAGCGTACGCCAAGAAATTAAAATGAGTGGCCAATTCAGTGCAGGCTTAGGTTTTGTCGGAAGCGTTCTGCTAACGACTGGTATATTGAATGCAGACACCCTGCTGAGTCAAATTGGCATTGCAGTCATTTTAATATCGCTAGAGTATTTTTTCACCATTCAATCACATAGCACCTCTCACTAGTTTGCGCATAACATTAAGACAAACATGCTATTTAGTAAGCCTAACATCATTCCTACTTATTGTGGGTGTGCAGCATTCTGAAGCACTAAGCCGGTCCGACCACTTCATTTCGGGCTAGCCTGCAAGGAGTGGCACTAGTTTTACGCCAGCGCCTGTTGAGCCGCCCGGCAGCCCCACCATGCTGCCTCTTCGAACACCGACAACCCGGACAAATCGGCGTGGGCGAACAGGATCGGCCCCTTCGCCTCGCGTAGCGCGGCCAGCCCGAGATTGGTCCGGAACCCCGGCGCCGGCACTGCCATCGCGTGCGCCCGCAGCGTGATGTCCACCCGCTCGACGCAAGTCGCGAATGCCCAGCCATACGCTTTCTTCAAATCGCTGCCCGCCAGCTTCAGCAGATCGGCGGGACTCGCCGCTTGCATCCAGCGCCGCGCTTGTTCGGGCGTGCGGCTCGACAAGGCCATGTAGGCGGTGAAGACGGTCTTGTCAGGCGGGCGCGAACGAATGTCCTGGTGGGTCGAGACGACGTAGCCGAGTCCCCTGCCCTGATAGACCACGTTGTCCCAGGCCAGCTGCGTGCCAAGCAGCTCGCGCGGAAAATCGCGCATCAGGAAATTCGACACCATCCACGGCGCATAGGCCGGCAGGTGAACGCGCGCATCGAAGCCGTAGCGCTCGATGCGGTCGACGATGCGGCTGGCGACGAACAGCGGCATCGCGCATATCGCACGGCGCGCCCGGACAAGGAAGCTGCGCGGCTTGCCATCGACGAGCGTAAAGCACAGCGCCTCGACCTTGCCGTCCACCTCGCGGACCGACGCCGCGGTTCCCGCACGGCGGCGTGGTCCGGCGCGCGCCGCCAGCGCTTCGGCCAGCGGCGCCAGCCCACCGGGCCAGGTCAGCAGCGCGTTCTCGCCGGCGTTCGCGGCCTGGCCCCAGCGGCCGGCAAAATAATGCAGGCCGGCCCAGGCCGACACCCGGTCGATCCCGGCGCCGTAGTCGTCGCGGCAGCAGTAGTCGAGATACCAGCGCAGGCTTGCCGAGCGATAGCCCTTGTCGCCCAACCACTGTGCGAAGCTGATCCGGTCCAGCGCCGCGAATTGCGGGTCGCTGGACGAGCGCGCCAGCGGGAACACGAAGGCGCGCAGGCCGTCGCTGCCGCGCTGGTGGCGCAAGCGCGCCATCTCGTCGAAGAACAGCTTGTGCTCGGCCGCGTCGGCGGCGCTGGCGGGAATCAGCCCCTCGTGCCATTCGCCCTCGACCAGCAGCCGTTCTTCCGGCCCGTGCAGGAGGAAGCGCTCGTCGTAGTAAGGCTTGTCGCCGTCGGCGTCACGCAGGATGATGCCGAGGTCCGCCAGCATCTCGCGCACGTGGGTCGCCTCAGGCCCCGGAAGCGGCAGGTAGTGCGCGCCGGTCGGGCAGGCCAGCTCGCCGTAATGGCTGCCGGCCGCATTGCCGAAGGCCTCCGGCCCGTCCAGCAGCAGGTAGTCGTCGCAACCCAGGCGACCCAGTTTCCACGCGGCGCTCAGGCCCGCAATGCCGGAGCCGAGGATCACGACGTCCGTCTCGACGACCTCGGAGGGCTGTGGCAGCGCGCTGCGGTCGCGCAGGAAGTGCCCTTCCGCCCGGCCCGGCGTGTGCACCGCCGGCGTGATTTCCTGGTAATAGCGAAAGCCTGCCGCGGATGCCAGCCCCGCCGCGCCGGCGCCCGCGGCCGTCATCAGGAAGGAACGCCGGTCCATCAGCGGATCACCTGCTGCCAGTCCTCTTCGAATTCGCGCACCAGCGACTGGGTGTCCAGGCGGTTCGGCGCCATGACCCGACGCGGCATGTCGGGCGGGAAGTCGAACATGGCGCGGGTGGTCTCGCCGGTCAGGTAACGCATCGGCAGCCGGTAGTTCGACGGCGGCACGAAGCGTCCCTGCGGGGAAGCCATGATGAAGCCCCACTCGCCGAACGAGGGCACGTACAAGTGGTAGGGCCAGGTCTGCAGCCCGACTTCGCGCAGGGTGGCGTCGATGGTCCAGTAGGCGTTCGGTGCGAAGAACGGCGAGGTCGACTGCACCACGATCAGGCCGTTGGCCGCGACGTGCTTGCGCAGCACCCCGTAGAAGGGCACCGAATACAGCTTGCCGAGGGCGAAGCTGGACGGATCCGGGAAGTCGACGATCACCGCGTCGTACATGCCAGCCTCTTTTTGCAGCCAGATCGCGGCGTCGGCGTTGACCACCTTCACGCGCTTGTCCTTGAGCGCGCCGGCGTTGAGCTTGACCAGTTCGGGGCGGGTCGCAAACGCCTGGGTCATGGCCGGGTCGAGGTCGACCAGCGTGACTTCCTCCACCTGGGGATAGCGCAGCACTTCGCGCAGCGCCAGCCCGTCGCCGCCGCCCAGCACCAGCACGCGCTTCGCCCACGGGAGCGACTGCATCGCCGGGTGCACCAGCGCCTCGTGGTAGCGGTATTCGTCGCGCGAGGAGAACTGCAGGTTGCCGTTGATGTAGAGGCGCAGGTCGTCCTTCCAGCGCGTGATGACCAGGCGCTGGTAGGGCGTGGTGGTGGAGTACACGACCTCGTCGCCGAACAGGCCGTGCTCGCCCCACTCCACCATGCGGTCCGAAAAGCTAAAGCCCAGCACCAGCGCGAACAGCACGGCGCTGGCGCGGATCGCCTTGCCGCGCAGGTGTTCCAGCTCGGCGCGGAACACGTAGAGCGTCCACATCGCGACGCCGACATTGAGCATCCCGAACAGGAAGCCCGTGCGCACCAGGCCCAGGTGCGGCGCGAGCACCAGCGGAAACAGCAGCGACACGGCCAGCGCCCCCAGGTAGTCGAAGGTCAGCACGCGGCTGACGATCTCGGCGAATTCGGTGCGGCGCTCGTTCAGGGCGCGCATCACCAGCGGCACCTCCATGCCGACCATGCAGCCGATCAGGAACACCGTCACATACAGCACCGTACGAAACGGGGCCGGCATCCAGGTGAAAGTCATGAACAGCACCGCTGCCGAGACGCCGCCGATCAGGCCAACCGCCAACTCGATGTCGATGAAGCGCGACAGCACGTCCTCGTCGCGCACATACTTCGAGAAGTGCGCGCCCACGCCCATGGCGAACAGGTAGCAGCCGATGATGGTGGAGAACTGCAGGACCGAATCGCCCAGCAGGTAGCTGGACAGGGCCCCGGCGATGAGTTCGTAGGCGAGGCCGCAAGAGGCGACGACAAATACCGAGAGTATAAGAATTCTTTTGGTCATGAAACGGCTTTTGTTCTAAGATCGCGCTGTGCTGCCATCCTGTCTATTTTCTCTGGAGAATGTCGTGCCCGCCATCCTAAACTATGTGCTGCATCTTGCGACGGCAATTGCGCTGGTGCTCGCTTTTTTTGTGGTCTACACGCGGGTCACGCCGTACGATGAAATCCTGCTCATCCGCCAGGGCAACTGCGCCGCCGCGGTCTCGCTGGGCGGCACCCTGCTGGGCTTTTCGGTGACGATCGCCTCGGCGCTGATGCACACCGACGACTATTATGAATTCTGCGGCTGGGCGGGCCTGGCCATGCTGCTGCAGGTGCTGGTCTTCGTGATCGCCACGCGCCTGCTGCGCATGTCGAAGGACCAGATCGAGGCCAACAATGTCGGCTTCGGCATCCTGCTCGGCGCCATCTCGCTGTCGATCGGCCTGGTCAACGCGGGCAGCATCTCCTGACACCAATAGTTATCCATCGCGCATAAAGAGGATCCATCATGTCTATCGGCTCATTCATCAAGAAGCAGTTTCTCGACGTCCTGCAGTGGAACGAGGAAGGCGAAGGCACCTTGGCCTGGCGCTACCCGATGGAGGACTTCGAAATCCAGAACGGCGCCACCCTGGTCGTGCGCGAGTCGCAGGTCGCGATCTTCGTGGACGAAGGCCGCATCGCCGACGTGTTCGGCCCCGGCACGCACCGCCTCACCACCTCGACCCTCCCGGTGCTGACCAACCTGAAGAACTGGGACAAGCTGTTTGCCTCGCCCTTCAAATCGGACGTGTATTTCTTCTCCACGCGCGTGCAGACCGGCCGCAAATGGGGCACGCCGCAGCCGGTGACGATCCGCGATAAGGATTTCGACATGATCCGCGTGCGCGCTTTCGGCATGTATTCGTATCGCGTCGCGGACCCGCGCCTGTTCTTCACCGAGATCAGCGGCACCCGCGAAGCCTATACGCGCGACGAAGTCGAAGACCAGCTGCGCGGCCTGATGCTGGCGACCATGGCCAATTCGCTGGGCGCATCGAAGATCGCCTTCCTCGACATGGCCGCCAACCAGACCCTGATGGCGCAGCAGATCCGCGGCGACCTCGAAACCGCCTTTGCGCGCTACGGTGTCAAGCTCGATGAATTCAACGTCGCCAGCGTCAGCCTGCCGGAAGAACTGCAAGCGGCCCTGGACGAACGCATCTCGGCCGGCATGAAGGCCAGCCTGGGCGCCGACAAGATGGGCGGCTTCACCCAGTTCCAGGTGGCCAGCAGCATTCCGCTGGCAGCCCAGAACGAAGGGGGGCTCGCCGGCATCGGCGCCGGTGCGGGCGCGGGCATCGCGATCGGCCAGGCCATGGCGCAGGGCATGAGCGGCGCGTTTGCTCCGCACGCCGCGACGCCGCCGCAAGCGGCCGGCGCGGAATCGGTCGCCGCGGCATCGGCCGGCGCGGCATCGGCCGCCGCGGCATCGGCCGGCGAATCGATCGAAGACCGCCTGGGCAAGCTCAAGGGCCTGCTGGACAAGGGCCTGATTTCGCAGGGCGACTACGACAGCGCGAAGGCCGAGCTGCTCAAGAAACTGATCGGATAAGCAGCGCCGATGCAGAACGTCTCCTGTCCTTCCTGCGGCGCACCGGTCCAGTTCCGCTCGCACGCCTCCGTCATGGCGGTGTGCGAGTTCTGCCGCGCCACCGTGGTCAAGGACGCCGGTGCGGTCAAGGACCTCGGCAAGATGTCCGAGGTGCTGGAAGATTATTCACGCATCCAGATCGGCACCTCGGGTGTGCTGGCGGGCCGCAGCTTCACGGTGATCGGCCGTATCCAGCTGAGCTATGACGCGGGCATGTGGAACGAGTGGTACCTGCTGTTCGACGACGGCCTCGATGGCTGGCTGGGCGATACCTCCGGCCAGTACACCTTGAGCACCAAACGCGAACTGGCGCCGGGCTGGCCGGCTTTCGACGCGATCAAGGTCGCGCACCAGTACGACGTCGGTTTCGGCCCCTATGTGGCCTCCGACAAGCGCGTGGCCAGATGCACGGGCGGCCAGGGCGAATTGCCGTTCCGGGTCGGCGAAGGCTGGGAGGCGCGCGTGGCCGACTTCCGGCGCGGCCCGAGCTTCGCTACCTTGGACTATTCCGACGGCGACACGCCCCTTCTCTACGCCGGCAATGCGGTCACGCTGGAAGCCTTGAAATGCCAGCTGCTGCGCGACGACGAGCAGATCAAGGCCAGCGCCGGCAAGTACCGCGGCAAGGTGGACACGCTGGTCTGCCCTTCCTGCGGCACGGCGATCGCCTACCTGCCCGGCATTGCGGCCAATTGCGTCTGCCCGGCCTGCAGCACGCGCCTGGACGCGAGCACCCCGGCGCTGCGCGTGCTCGAAAAAGGATCGGATTCCGCCGCGGCCGGGTTCACGCTGCCGCTCGGCGCGAAGGGCAAGATCGGCGGCAATGAGTACCGCATCATCGGCGCCATGCGCCGGGCCGACGACGAGGGCGAATCCTGGACCGAATACCTGCTGTTTGGCAGCGGCGGCGGCTTCCTCTGGCTGGTGGAAACGCTTGAAGGATGGACGCGCTCGCAGGTGATGGACGACTGGCCCACGCCGCCGCTGCCGGCCATGAACGAGGTCCAGGTGGACAAGGTAAGCTACCAGCGCACGTGGGTGTACCCGGCACGGGTGCTGTACGCCGCGGGCGCCTTCAACTGGCGCGTCAAGGCCGGCGACACCGTCAATGTCGCCGAATACGAGCATGGTGCTACAAGCCTGGCGGCCGAATACACGGACGAGGAACTGAGCTGGTCGCGCTCTTCGCCGGTGGCCGAAGACCAGGTGCGCAGCTGGTTCGGCCTGGGCGCCCCGGCGGCGGCGAAGGCGTCCAGCGCGGCGGGGCAGTCGAAAAGCGACGTCGCCTGGAAAGCCCTGCTGTGGATCCTGGGCCTGAATTTCATCCCGCTGGTCTTCAATTTCGGCATGACGATCTTCCTGCTCCTGCTCGGGGTGCTGGCCCTGTTCATGCCGATGCTGCTTGCACCCGACAAGAAATGAGTCCGACCGCATGAACCGCAACTTCCTCCTCTACGCCATCGTCGTCACGCTGGTCACGACCATCGTCTGCTGGACCAGCATGGCATCAAGCGCCCGCACCGGCGGCGGCAACAGCTGGCGCAGCTATGGCAGCGGCAGCGGCGGCAGCTATTCGGGCGGCGGCCACAAGTGAAGGCAGTTCACCGCCCTGCCGGCATCCACCTGCTGGCCGACCTGGCCGGCATCGACGCCGCGCGACTGAATGACCCGGCCGCCATCGACGCGCTGCTGCGCGAGGCCGCGCAGGCCGCGGGCGCCAGCATCCTGCACAGCCACTTCCACGCCTTCGGGCCAGGCATGGGCGTGACCGGCGTGCTGCTGCTGGCCGAATCGCACATCTCGATCCATACCTGGCCAGAGCACGGCTTTGCGGCGGCCGACATCTTCATGTGCGGCGACGCCCAGCCGCAGCGCGCGCTCGACGTGATCGCTGCGGCCCTGAAGCCGGGCTCGCGCTCCGTGCAAACCATCCCGCGCGGACAGCTATAATCCGCGCTGGTCCCCTACTCCAGCAGGAACACCATGACGCACTTTCCTTCCGCGGCGCTGCCGAAGGCGCTCGGCCACATCCGCGTACTCGACCTGTCGCGCGTGCTCGCCGGCCCCTGGTGCTCGCAGAACCTGGCCGATCTCGGCGCCGACGTGATCAAGATCGAACGTCCCGGCAACGGCGACGACACGCGCGCCTGGGGCCCGCCCTACGCGAAAGACGAAGAAGGCCGCGACACCAGCGAAGCCGCCTACTATTTGTCGGCCAACCGCGGCAAGCGCTCGGTCACGGTGGACATCGCCAGCCCTGAAGGACAGCTTCTCTTGCGCGAACTGGTGCGCCATTGCGACGTGGTGCTGGAAAACTTCAAGGTCGGCCACCTGAAACGCTACGGCCTCGATTACGACAGCCTGGCGGCCATCAAGCCCGACCTGGTCTACTGCTCGATCACCGGTTTCGGCCAGGACGGCCCCTACGCGCACCGCGCCGGCTACGACTTCCTGATCCAGGGCATGGGCGGCCTGATGTCGGTCACCGGCGAACGCGACGACCTGCCCGGCGGCGGTCCGCAGAAAGCCGGCGTGGCCCTCACCGACCTGATGACCGGCATGTACGCGACGGTCGCCGTGCTGGCCGCGCTGACCCACCGCGACCGCAGCGGCCAGGGCCAGCACATCGACATGGCCTTGCTCGATACCCAGGTGGCGATGCTGGCCAACATGGGCAGCAATTACCTCAACAGCGGCAAGCCGCCCAAGCGTTGGGGCAATGCGCACGCCAACATCGTGCCCTATCAGACCTTCGCCTGCGCGGACGGCCACATCATCGTCGCTACCGGCAACGACGGCCAGTACCAGAAGTTCGTCGAGGCCGGCGGACGTCCCGAACTGGCCAGCGACCCGCGCTTCGCCACCAACCCGCTGCGCGTGCAGAACCGCGACCTGCTGGTGCCGATGCTGGCGGAGATGGTCAAGGAGCGCGGCCGCGACGCGTGGATCGATTTGCTCGAATCGGTCGGCGTGCCCTGCGGGCCGATCAACGATATTGGCGACGTGTTCGCCAACCCGCAAGTGAAGGCGCGCGAAGTCGCCTTCGAGCTGCCGCACCCGACCGCAGGCATGGTGAAACTGGTGCGCAACCCGATCAGGATGTCGGCGACGCCCGCGACCAGCGACAAGGCGCCGCCCCTGCTGGGCCAGCACACCGACGAGGTATTGGGCGATGTGCTGGGCCTGGGAGAGGCGGAGATTGCCGCGTTGCGCGGCAAGGGAATCGTGTAAGGATCAGTGCAACTGGTGCTTCAGATCCGACAGCACGTCATGCACCCGCGTCACCACCGAGGCCACCTGGGGCGACGGCTGTGAGCTGCGCACCATGCGCTTGGCATCGTCGCCCATCTCTTCCAGCCGGTCGATGCATTCGATGATGCGGGTCTGGTCGTTCGAGCGCATCACGCGTTCGGCGGCCGGCATTTCATGAGCGATCTTCTGGATGCAATCGCGGATGTCGTCGGGCGCGCCCTGGTCGTTCCGGGTCACTTCTTCGGCCTGGTTGATGGTCTGCTGGATCTGGCTGAAGCGTTGTTGAATTTCGGCAGGTTGTAACATGATGAGCTCCTGGAAGTGGTGCGGCAAATCCGCTGGACTTAATCACTTTAGACCTCTGCGCGGCGATTTCAAGCAAGCATTTCAGCAGTGCGCGCGTCAAAGATGGGGCAGCGATCGCGGATGTTTCAAGCGGTAAATCAGCCCTGGGCTAGATACCGATCAAACAGCGAGGACGGGAAATTCGCGCACGGCTGAGGCTTCAGGAGTTGTCACAAGCGGCGGATCACTACAATTCCTGAGTTGATGTTCGCCCACCCACCTCCCGAGACGCCATGACTGTCCCCGCTTGCGCGCTGCGCCCTGTATTACCGCGATGCTTCCTCGATGTGCTCTGCCGCTGCCTGCTCGCTGCCTGCACCGTTCTCGTGCTCGGGGCCTTTCTGCCCGCGCGTGCGGCCAGCTCCACCGAAGTCGTGAACGTCATCCTGACCTCGCGCTTCCTGGAACAGGAACGCTGCGACAACCTGGGCCTGGTCAGCATCGGGCTGCTGCAAGGCCTGCACCGCGGCGTCGGCGTCAACAAGCGTCCCGAACTCCCGGCGCATCAAGTGCGCGAGATCGCCACCCGCTATGTCGCGATCAACGAGCATCTGTGCGAGGCGATCACTCCCCTGTTCGCCGACCACTGGGCGCTCAACTACGACAAATACGCGCGCTCCAGCCTGGCCAATACCGCCTGGGACGAGTTCCTGGCCGACGAACGCGCAGTGAAATGGGCGGGGATCAGCGCCCGCTTCCGGACCGAACTGATCATGCTGAACAATGCGATCGACCTCGTGCTGGCCTTGCGTCCCGATGCCTTCAATCCGGACTCGAAGCAGATGCGCGGCCTGCTGTTGCCGGAAAAGCGCAAGCTGCTCGACGACATACGCCGGGTGTCGCTGACCGATGACGAAGCCAAAGTCAGGCTGATGCTGGCGACCTCGCACGACCAGCCGATGTTCCGCGACATGCTCCCGGCGCGCTTCAACCTGGAGAGCCTGGCCGCGATCGAAGCAAAGACGCGCCAGATCGGCCTGCAGCTGGTCAATGGCTACCGCGTCCATTTCGACGACCTGTACAACCCCGGGACGCGCCTGCTGCTGTTCGCGGTCGAGGACAGCGCGCGCGGGCCGAAGTTTGACACCACCGTCCGCAGCGCAACCACACAAATCAAGGCACTGGCGTCGAAATATCGCTAGCACCTCCATCCAGCCCTTACGTGCGTCTGGACGCTGGCAGTGACTATCTGTATAAGTTGCTACTTGTCCATATCATACGTAAGGGGAATCTTTTGGATCGACAGCACCGCCCGCTATCCCGCATCGCCCTGTTCTGCCTGGCTTTACTGGGCAGCTCCGGCGCCTTCGCCGCCGACGTGATCATCACCGCCGACCGCCTGCTCGACGTGCGCGCGGGACGGATGATCCAGAGTCCGGAAATCCTGGTCCGCGACGGCAAGGTCGTCAGCATCAAGCCGAACGCTGCGACGCCCGCCGCCGACGCCGGCGCCGGCGCCACGCGCATCGCCTTGCCGGGCATGACCCTGGTCCCGGGCCTGATCGACATGCACGTCCACCTCGATTCGGACCCGACCTACGGCGGCTATACCAATCTCGAATACAACGACCGCTTCTGGTCGGCCCTGAGCGTGGTCCACGCGGGCAAGACCCTGGACGCCGGCTTCACGACCGTGCGCAACGTGGGCGCCTCGGACTGGAACGACGTGGGCCTGGGCCAGGCGATCGCCGCCGGCAAGGTGCGCGGTCCGCGCATCGTTCCCGCGGCGTGGTCGTTCGGGCCGACCGGCAGCCACTGCGACTCCACCTATTTCCCGCCGTCGATGGACGAGAAAGCACCGTATAACGCCGACGGTCCCGACGAAGTGCGCAAGTCGGTGCGCGCGCTGCGCAAGTACGGCGCCCAGGTGATCAAGATCTGCGCCACCGGCGGCGTCTTCTCGCGCAATACGGAACCGGGCCAGCAGCAGATGAACCTGGCCGAGATGCGCGCCGCGGTCGAGGAAGCCCACCAGTGGGGCCTGCAGGTCGCCGCCCATGCCCACGGCGCGGCCGGCATCAAGGATGCCATCCGCGCCGGCGTCAACACGATCGAGCACGCCAGCCTGATCGACGACGAAGGCATTGCGCTCGCCAGGAAGCACGGCGCCTGGCTGTCGATGGATATCTATAACGGCGACTACACCGCACTTGAGGGCAAGAAGAACGGCGTGCTGGAAGATAACCTGCGCAAGGACCGCGAAGTGACCGACATCCAGCGCCAGAATTTTAAAAAGGCGCATGCCGCCGGCGTGAAGATGGTCTTCGGCACGGATGCGGGCGTGCATCCCCATGGCGGCAACGCCAAGCAGTTCGCGGTGATGGTCAAGTACGGCATGACGCCGCTGCAGGCGATCCAGGCTGCCACCATCAATGCGTCCGAAGCCCTGGCGCGGAAGGACGTCGGCGTGGTCGAGGCGGGACGCTTTGCCGACATGGTGGCGGTGGCGGGCGATCCGACGACCAATGTGCAACTGCTGGAGGCGCCGGCAGTTGTGATTCAGGGCGGCGTAGTGGTCAAACGCGCGGGGCAGTAAGCCGCTTCAGGGCGTAATGCCGGGAAATCGTAGGGTGGTCGGCTCTGCCGACCGCGCGTTCAACTCGAGCAAGCGTTTCCACGACGCTGACGGAAGTTGAACGCGCGGTCGTTCGTAATTCCGGGCATTGCCCGAAATTACCCCGACCACCCTACGTCAAATAGGCGCCAGTCGACGCAGCCGCAGCGCAATCAACATCGCCACCGCCAGCAGCGCCCCGAGCACCGCCACCACGCCGGGCCAGCCCCAGGATGCCCACACATAGCCGGTGCACCAGCCGATCACGCTCGAGCCCACGTAGTAACTGAAGAGATAGATGCCCGAGGCCAGCGCCTGCGGCGGCCGTGCGCGCCGCCCGACCCAGCTGCTCGCCACCGAATGCGAGGCGAAGAAGCCGAAGGTGGCCAGCCCGGTGCCCAGCACCACCGCGACCACGGAATCGTGCAGGGTCACCAGCAGCCCGGCGATCATCACGCCCAGCACCAGCCACAGCACGTTGCGCCGGCCCAGGCGGTCGGCGAGCTTGCCGGCCCACATCGAGCTGACGATGCCCAGCAGGTAGAGCAGCGAGACGGCGCCCACCGCGCTCTGGCTCAGGCCAAAGGGAGGCGCCAGCAGCCGGTAGCCGATGTAGTTGTACAGGCTGACGAAAACGCCCATCAGCAGGAAAGGCAGCACGAACAGCCAGGGCAGGCCTGCGTCGCGCCAGTGCGTGCGCAGCCCGTCCAGGAAGCCCGGCCCCGGCGCGCGCTTCGTGCCCGTATGACGCGAAGGCGGCAGGCTGCGCGAGAACTCCCAGGCCGCGTACAGCCCGGCCACGCCCAGCAGCCCGACCGCGATGCGCCAGGATGTGTAGTCGCTGATGAAGGAGGACAGCACGCGCCCGCTCATGCCGCCGAAGGCGCTGCCGCTGATGTACATGCCCATCGACAGGCCGAGCGACGAGCCTTCGATCTCGTCGCTGAGGTAGGCCATCGCCACCGCGGGCAGCCCGCCCAGCACGAGGCCGAGCAGTGCGCGCGCGCCGACCAGCTGGGTGTAGTCGACCGCAAAGGATGACAGCAGCGTGAGCAGCGCGCCGCCAAGCATCGAGGCCGTCATGATCTGCTTGCGGCCGATGCGTTCGGCGAGAAGGCTTGAAGCCAGCAGGGCGATGGCCAGGGTGGCGGTGGACACCGACAGCGCCAGGCTGCTTTGTGCGGGGGTGAGGGAAAAGTCGCGCGCCAGCAGCGGCATCAGCGGCTGGACGCAGTAGAGCAGTGCGAAGACGGAAAAGCCACCGAAGGCCATCGCGCGGTTGATGCGGCGGAACTCAAGGCTTCCGGCCGCGATCGGACCACGCGCGTCCGTCATCGCCGGCTCGTCACGGCAGGTCCGCGTCGAGTTCGGAACCGGCGTAGTTCTCCAGTTCTCCGAAGAGCTGCTTCATCGTCGCCTTGGTCCCGATGTGCTGCAGCACCGTGCATTGCTCGCGGTAGGTCGCGATGCGCTCGGCAATCACGCTTTGATGCGCCGGCGGGATGCGCGCCATCAGTTCGGCCCAGCCGGCTTCGAAGTCGGGCTTGTTGCGGCGTACCGATTTCACGAAGCGTTCGAATTCGCGCTGACCGGTGCGCGCCGTGATGCGCCCGCCCGCTTCCACCGCGAAGATGATCGCCAGCGCGATCACGCCCTCGGCATTCAGGTCAGGATCGTTGATCGGGCCTTCGTAGTGATGGCGGCGCAGCCACTGGGCCGCGCGCACGATCGCCTGCACGCCCTGGCGCTCCTTGAGCTGGGCAACGTAACGCTCGTAGCCGGACCAGGTCTCGCCCGGATCGGCCGTGCACAGGTCGACGAACAATTCCTTGAGGCGGCGCTGCGCATACACCGGGTCGGTGTCGTATTCGCCCACCAGCGTGTCTTCGGGCATGGCGGAGAGCTCGCGCACCATGCGAAAGCCCGACTGGAATACCGCTTCGGCGCCCTCCTCGATCAAGATGTCGAGTGCGTCGAGGTCGTCGTCGCTGTCCAGCTCGTGCTCCAGGCCGAGCGAGACACCGCCCACGGTGAGCAGCAGCGCGCGCTGGATGCCTTCGGCGGTGCGGTCGTTGGTGAACTTCTCGGCCACCATCGCGGTGATGCCGCACAGCTCGTCGGCCAGGGCCTCGGCTTCGTCCGGCGTGGCCTCGCCCGGCAGCAGCTTGATGGCGCGTATCAGGCGCGGCAGCGTCTCGACGACGAGGGCGGGCAGCATGGTTCCCGGCGCTCCGCTCACGAGAAGATGTCCGTGCCGATGCTGCGGCGCGTACTGCGGCGCGGCATGCTGCGCACCGACGGCACCTGCTTGCGCAGGCGGTAGAGCAGTTCGCGCGTATTGCGCTGCATGAAGGGCGACTCTTCGTCCGGATCGTCCGGCAGCTCCATGTCGGCCATCTCGGCGCTGTGGCGGAATTCCGGGAACAGCTCGAGCAGCGAGCGCTCCCAGCCGTCTTCGCTGGCCTTGGCCAGGTCGATCGCCAGCGGCACGATGTCGCTGTCGCCGCTGGTCTGGCCGGTGACGTAGCGCCCCTTGGCCAGGATCTCGCCGGCCACCTCGAGGATCTCGCGCGGCGCCAGCGACCACATGATGGCGAACACGGTGGCGCCGTGGTCGGTGGCGGAGGCTTCGCGCAGCAGTTCGTGGCGGCGCTCTTCGTCGTCGTTGGCGTACACGATGCCGTGCACGTGGTTGAACAGGTTCTCGGCGATGCGCTCGGGATCGTCCTCGATCATGTTGTCCGGCCAGGTGGCGGCGATATAGGCCAGGCTATCGGCCCAGGCCTTGGGCGGCACCAGCATGGTCGCGAGCGAGGTCTTGCCGCCGTCAAAGCCGGCCAGGTGCAGCGCGGTCACTTGCGGCGGCAGGGTCGACAGGACTTCGGCCACGGCATAGTCGCCGTGCTCGTCGGCGGCCTTCGAGAATGCTTCTTCGGCATGGTCGAGCGAGCCGGCCAGCACCAGTTCGCTGACCTGGCGGGTCAGCGCCGGCAGGTTGCTGCCTTGCTTGGCGTCGTCGCTCATTCGCGCTCTCCTCCGTCCGCATCGAACAGCTGGGTGAAGTCGTCGGTTGCGGCGCTGTCGTCCATGTCGTCGTCGCCTTCGTCGCCTTCGCCGAGGCGGTCGAAATCGCGGTCCTCGTCTTCCCAGCGCGACTGGTTCTTGTACAGGAAGGCCGTGATGATGGCCTGGCGCGCCAGCTCCGGGTAGTTGGCCGTCATGGCCGCGTACATGGCGCGGCCCTGTTCGCCGTCGCACTCGGCCATGGCGAAGACGTGCGAAGGAATGGTGCCTTCGTAGTCGGCCGCTTCACGCAGCAGGCCTTTCGGATCCTTGAACTTGATACAGTCAACGAGCGCGAAGGCCATCAGGTTGACGTCGTCCAGGCCCGAGCCGCTGGCGTATTCCGACACCAGTGCGCTGACCATCATGTTGTAGTTCTTCTTGTTGGGCGGATCGCCCAGCGTGCCCTCGATCTGCCCGTCCAGTTCACGCGACTGGAACGAGAATTCGGGATGTACGTTTTTCATGGTGTGTCCTGTTGATTCGTTGGTTGGGCGCCGACAGCAATCGGCGCCGGCCGGCAGCCGGCCCGGCTCAGTGCGGGAGGTTCACGCCGTTGAGCGCGAACACCGAGCGCCACAGCTCGAAGGCTTCGGCCTCGGCATCGAGCACGATGCGGTGGTTCACGCTCTGGTTGTACTCGGCGCGCTTGACCGGGTCGGACAGGACCTCGTAGGCCTTCGACACCGCCTTGAAGCGCGCCTCGGCGCCCGGCGCCTGGTTGCGGTCCGGGTGGTAGCGCATCGCCAGGGAGCGGTAGACCTTCTTGATCTCGTCGTCGCCGGCATTCGGGGCAACGCCGAGGATCGCGTATAAATTTTCCAACTGAAACTCTCCCGGCCAAGGCCGCTAACAATGCCGCACTTGCGGCAAGTCCGGCAAAAACGAGATTATCCTATAGAAAACGATCACGTGGCGAAGCTGCCCACGGAGCCCAGTGGGGTGACGAGGGTTTTCATGCCTGGACCCTTCGGTTTGGGCGAATTTGCCACAAGTATGTTCTCGCCTGGCGTGCCGTACCGTGCGCTCCACCACATAGGAGGCCGCCTGCCCCGCCGTACGGTAAAATGTTCGTTACTTCCCCATCCAGAAACTTCTTCATGAGCAACGATAAGAACAAACCGGCGGCGACCAACGCGCCGACGCCTCCGTCTAATTTTCTGCGCGCCATTATCGACAATGACCTCGCGGCCGGCACCCATGCGCGCGAAGGCATGCCGCAAGTCATCACCCGCTTCCCGCCGGAGCCGAACGGCTACCTGCACATCGGCCATGCGAAATCGATCTGCCTGAACTTCGGCCTGGCGCGCGACTACGCCGGCCGCTGCCACCTGCGCTTCGACGATACCAATCCGGAGAAAGAAGACCAGGAATACGTCGACACCATCATGGACAGCGTGAAATGGCTCGGCTTTTCCTGGAGCCAGGGCGGGGAGGAATTCCTGCACTATGCCTCCGACTATTTCGACAAGCTCTACGCGATCGCCGAATACCTGATCGAAAAAGGCCTGGCCTACGTCGACAGCCAGAGCGCCGAAGACATGGCGAAGAACCGCGGCAATTTCGGCACGCCGGGCACGAATTCGCCCTTCCGCAACCGCCCGGTCGCAGAATCCCTGCAGCTGTTCCGCGACATGAAGGCGGGGAAATTCAAGGACGGCGAACACATCCTGCGCGCCAAGATGAGCGAGGACGCGATGGCCTCGCCGAACATGACCAACCGCGATCCGGCCCTGTACCGCATCCGCCATGCGCACCACCACCGCACGGGCGACGACTGGTGCATCTACCCGATGTACGACTACACCCATCCACTGTCCGATGCGCTGGAGTCGATCACCCATTCGATCTGCACCCTCGAATTCCAGGACCACCGTCCGTTCTACGACTGGCTGATCGCCACCGCGACCGAAGGCGGCTTCTTCACCCCGCCGGTGCCGCGCCAGTACGAGATGTCGCGCCTGAACCTGACCTATGTCGTCATGTCCAAGCGCAAGCTGCGCCAGCTGGTCGACGAAGGCATCGTGTCCGGCTGGGACGATCCGCGCATGCCGACCATCGTCGGCCTGCGCCGCCGCGGCTATACGCCGGAATCGATCCAGCTGTTCTGCGAGCGCATCGGTGTGTCGAAGTCCGACGGCTGGATCGACATGAGCACGCTCGAAGGTTCGCTGCGCGACGACCTCGACCCGAAAGCGCCGCGCGCCATCGCCGTCCTGCGTCCGTTGAAGCTGATCGTGGATAATTTCCCCGAGGGCGAAGCACACGAATGCACCTCGCCGGTCCACCCGCACCACCCAGGCATGGGCGCACGCAGCTTCCCGTTCACGCGCGAACTGTGGATCGAACAAGAAGACTTCATGGAAACCCCGACCAAGGGCTATTTCCGCTTCACGCCGCCCGTCGGCGACCAGCCGGGCAGCCGCGTGCGCCTGAAGTACGGCTATGTGGTCGAGTGCACCGGTTTCGAGAAAGATGCCGACGGCAAGGTAACGGCCGTGCACGTGAACTACTTCCCGGATTCGAAATCGGGCACGCCGGGCGCGGACAACTACAAGGTCAAGGGCAACATCACCTGGGTCAGCGCCGCCTCGGCACTCGAGGCCGAAGTGCGCCTGTACGACCGCCTGTTCCTCGATGCCCAGCCGGACGCGGGCGGCAAGGACTTCAAGGCCCTGCTCAATCCGAACGCCCTGGAAACCGTGACCGCCTATCTCGAGCCGGGCATGGCGGCAGCCCTGCCGGAGCAGCGCTTCCAGTTCGAGCGCCACGGCTATTTCGTGGCCGACCAGGTCGATTCAACGCCGGGCAAGCCGGTGTTCAACCGCGTGACCACGCTCAAGGACAGCTGGGCGAAGTAAGCGCTTCGGCATCGGCAGTCGACTGCCGCAGCACCGTCGCCCCGGCGCAAGCCGGGGCCCGGGTGCTGCGTGCAGTCGCGATGCGTCCCTCCCCTGAAACCTTTCCAATTCCCCAACACCCGTTGGTTTTTTGGTAAACCTATCCATCCTGATAGGTTCTTCGTCGCCTAAACCCGCTTAGCGTATGAACGTCTGTCGCATAAAGACGACGACTTCATCTTTGCAAGCGAGGCCACGGATCATGTCTTCCCGCCGTCACCCTGCCATTCTGGCCAGGCTGCCAACGACCCTGCTCACCGGGGCGCTGCTGTCCCTGGCCGTTGGCGCCGGCCTTTACCTCGCCACCGCGGAAGCCATCGAAAGCGATACGCAGACGCGTTTCCACGGCATGGCGCGCGCCGCCCAGTACACGATCGACGCCCGCATCAAGAGCTATTCCGACGTGCTGCGCGGTGCGGCCGGCCTGTTCCGCGCAAATCCGGATGCCGGCGCCGACGAATTCCGCCACTATGTCGAACAGCTCGACACGCGCCGCAACTTCCCCGGCATCGAGGTCATGAACTATGCGCGCACCGTCGGCCCGGATGAGCTGGCGGCAGTGGACGCGGACGTGCGCCGCCGCCTGCGCCAGCACGGCATGCCCGAGCCTGCCACGAAGCTGCGTCCCATACCCGGCCGCCACAGCTACACGATCCTGGTCTACATGGAGCCGGCCACCCCGCAAACGCTCGACAAGCTCGGCCTCGACCTGGAAGCGCGCAGCTACATCCGCCGCACGGCTGCGGATTCGCGCGACAACAACACCATTGCCGCCTCGGGTTTCCGCGTCAGGATCATGCCGGGGCCGATCCAGAACGTGCTCGCGATGCGCCTGCCGGTGTACCGCAGCGACATGCCGATCGACACCGTGCCCCAGCGCCGCGCCGCCTATATCGGCTCGGTCGGGATCGGGTTCGGCGTCAACAGGGTGGTCAACGGGGTGCTCGACGAATTCCCCGTCAAGGGCGCGCGCCTGGTGCTCACCGACCTCACCGACATGCCGCCGGAGCCGGGCGAGGCACGCCCCAACGCCGTCCTCTACGACAGCCAGGCGAGCTTGCGCGATCCGAATCCGGCGCCGGCCGGGCAGGAAGGCGCCGTGCTGCGCGCCAGCCTGCCGATCGAATTCAACCAACGCCGGTGGCGCGCCGACTTCAGCATCGACAAGGCCTCGCTGTATACGCGTTTCGACGTGTATTACCCGTGGCTGGCGGCGCTCGCGGGCACGCTCAGCACCGCCCTGCTCTACGCGCTGTTCCAGACCATGGCCTCGTCGCGCCGCAGCGCCTTGCGCATGGCCGAGGACATGACGCGCGAGCTGCGCGCCAGCCAGGGCAAGCTGCAGGCCACCAACGAGAAATTGCGGCTGCTGGCCGCGCATGCGGAACAGATCAAGGAAGGCGAGCGCAAGCGCATCGCGCGCGAGATCCACGACGAGCTGGCGCAGAACCTGCTGGCGCTGAAGATCGAGGCCGAGATCCTGGCCAACCGCACGCGCGGACGCCATGGCCGCCTGCACGAGCGCGCCGACGCGACCGTGCGCCAGATCGACGTCACCATCCGCAGCGTGCGCCAGATCATCAACGACCTGCGGCCGAACGTGCTCGACCTGGGCCTGAACGCGGCGGTGGACTGGCAGGTGGCGGACTTCGCGCGCCGCACCGGCATCGAATGCGAGCTGGTGGAAGACGAAACCGAGCACCACCTGGACGACCACTGCGCCACCGCGCTGTTCCGCATCCTGCAGGAGTCGCTCAACAACGTGGCGCGCCACGCGCGCGCCAGCAAGGTGCGGATCGACCTGCACGAGCACGCGGGGATGCTGACCATGACGATCCGCGACAACGGCGTCGGCATGGAGCCTGGCAGCCGCAACCGCAATGGCTCGTTCGGGCTGGTGGGGATCGAGGAGCGCGTCAACATCCTCGGGGGCAGCTTCTCGATCAGCAGCGGCCCGCATACCGGCACCACCATCGTCGTCACGATCCCGATCCGCGGCGACGGGCAGGGCCTGCGCCACGTGGCGCGCGACAGCGATTTCACGCTGTCCGCGCTGGCCTGAGTGCCTGCCCGCATCAGCGTTTGGAGCTTGTTGTGGCGTTTCTGCACAGCAGTTTCTTGCTTGATCGAACTCAACATTAAATATGACCGCGCGCAGGACAATTCTTATCACTGCCACCGGTCAAGATGAAAGCCTTGGCTTCCGATTAACCCGCACAGCCTGATCAGGAGGGATCTTCTGAAGCACCGCTCCACCACTAGGGATAATTAGAAGTGCCTTATTAAACATACCAAAACCAAAGGTGAAAATCATGTCGACTACCGAATTCGCAGCATTTGAAACGCTCGATCTGGCTCCGATCAAGATGAAGCTGATGCACGTGCAGTCCGGTGAAGGCTGGTCCGCCATGCGTGCCGATGCCGTGGAAGCGGAGTACCGCCGGTTCCTGTTCCTGATGAAGAAATACCCGGACGCGGGCGCATCGCCCACCGTCGATGTCGACACCTTCTGGCACTACCACATCCTCGACACCATGAAATACGCGGCCGACTGCGAAGTGGTGTTCGGCTACTTCCTGCACCACTACCCGTACGTCGGCATCGGCGCCGGTGCGAACGAAGGCGAGCACGCTGCCGGCGGCGAACGCATGCGCGATATCTACGAAGCGGAATTCGGCGCCTGGCCTGCCGCCAAGGCCGCGTACGCATTCTGCTCGTCGCCCGGCAAGCCACGTGCAACCGCCAGCGCCGCGCATGCGTTCTGCTCCTCGCCGGGCAAGCCGGGCGACGCTGCCAATGCGGCATATGCATTCTGCTCGTCGCCCGGCAAGCCACTTGTAACCGCGAGCGCCGCGCACGCCTTCTGCTCGTCGCCAGGCAAGCCCGGCCAGGCGAGCAGCGCCGCATATGCCTTCTGCTCCTCGCCGGGCAAGCCAGGCGAAGCCGCCACCGCGGCGTACGCATTCTGCTCTTCGCCAGGCAAGGCGCTGGCGCACGCGGCCTGAATGCGGTCAAAGCAACGGCCGGGGTGGCGACAAGCGCCAACCCGGCCGTTTTTTCGTTTTCGCAGCGTCGTGCGCAACGATCGAGGAGTTACTTCTTCTTGCCTGGCACAACCTTGGTCATGCCGCTGGCGTCGAACAGCTTGCGGGCGTCGAGGTGGGCGCGGTCGATGGTGCGCATGTCCGGCTGCTCGTCGTGCGGGACAAAGAATTCCTTGTCCTGCGCCTGCACCACGATCTTGATCGCGGCGTTTTCGGTGATGCCGTATTTCTCCACGATCAGCGTGGTTACTTCATCGAGGTATTCTTCATAGGTCATGCTTGGTTCTCCTTCAGGGAGCGTGATTGTACGCGGGCGAAGCCTTCCAGCGCCACCGTTACCTCAGGATAGCGCAGCCGCATGCGCAGCTCGCGCTTCAGGCGCGTATTGTCCAGCCGGCGCGATTCGGACATGTACGACAGCAGCGTCGGTGTGACCACCTCCTGCAGCGCGGCGCGCGCCAGCCGCGGCGGGCGCTGCATGCCGAACGCGTCGGCGACCGCATCGAAATAGTCGGCCATCTTCATGCGCGTATCGTCCACCGCATGCAGCACGCGCCCGCCGCGCGTGCGCAACAGCGCCTGCACGGCGATCCGCGCCAGGTCGTCGGCATGGATATGGTTGGTGTAGACGTCGTCTTCCGCCCGCAATGCCGGGGTGCCCAGCTCCAGGCGCCTGAAAGGCAGGCGCTCGGCCGCATAGATGCCGGGCGCGCGCAGGATCGCCAGCCGGGTGCCGTTGACGAAGGCCCAGGCCCGCAATACGCGCTCGGCGTCCACGCGGCGCCGGGCGCGCGCATTCTTCGGCGCCACCGGGCGCGATTCGCGCACCAGCTCACCGCCGCAGTCGCCGTAGACGCCGCTCGTGCTCACATAGGCCAGCCGCGCGGCCGGCCCGAGCGC
This sequence comes from Telluria sp. ZT3P39, assembly GCF_059685935.1. NCBI lineage: Bacteria > Pseudomonadati > Pseudomonadota > Betaproteobacteria > Burkholderiales > Oxalobacteraceae > Telluria > Telluria sp. ZT3P39. The sequence continues at coordinate 391,603 of NZ_JCASIH010000003.1, read as the reverse complement.
CGCGACCAGGTGGCGCGTGCGGCGGTCTTCAACGCCGTCCGGCTGGGGCGGCGCCAGGTGCAGCACCCAGTCGGCCAGGCCGCGCAACCGCCCGAGAGTGTCCGGGCGGTCGAGGTCCGCCACGATGGGCACGGCGCCGGCGGCGCGCAATTCTGCGCAGCGCTCCGGCTGGCTGGTGAGCGCGAACACGCGCCAGCGCCCGCGCACCAGCGGCAGCACGCGCATGCCGACGTCGCCGCAGCCGACGATGAGCAGGCGCGGACGGTTGAATGCAGCAAAGCGGGTCATGGGAAGAAAAGGAAAGTCCGGGCGCGCCAATGTAGCACAGCGGCTGGCGTGCCGCGGCGCAAAGACCGGCGGTGTAGAATACCGCCCTGTCGCACCACCCGTTTTCCCTATCAACGCCTGCCCGCGCAGGCCTTAACCATCGACACCGCATGACCTTCCAGATCACCGTCCAGCCCAGCGGCCACCAGTTCACCTGCGAGGCCGATGAAACCGTTCTGTCCGCCGCCATCCGCGCCGGCATCGGCCTGCCCTACGGCTGCAAGAACGGCGCCTGCGGTTCCTGCAAAGGCAAGGTGCTCGATGGCTCCGTTCAGCACAAGCCGCACCAGCAGCGCGCCCTGGGTGAGACCGAAAAAACCGCCGGCATGTCGCTGTTCTGCTGCGCCGTGCCCGAGGGCGACCTGGTGATCGAAGCGCGCGAAGTGGGCGGCAGTTCGGAATACCCGATCCGCAAGATGCCGACCCGGGTCGCCGGCATCTGCAAGGCCGCGCCGGACGTCGCCATCGTCACCCTGCAGCTGCCGGCCAACGAGGCCCTGGCCTACCGCGCCGGCCAGTATGTCGAATTCCTGCTCAAGGACGGCAAGCGCCGCGCCTACAGCATCGCCTGCGCGCCGTCGTTTACCGGCCCGCTCGAACTGCACATCCGACACCTGGAGGGCGGCCTGTTCACCGACCACGTCTTCGGCGCCATGAAGGAGCGCGACATCCTGCGCTTCGAAGGCCCGCTCGGCACCTTCTTCCTGCGCGAAGAATCGAACAAGCCGATCGTGCTGCTGGCCTCGGGCACCGGCTTCGCGCCGGTCAAGGCCCTGGTGGAGCACCTGATGCACCTGAAATCTACCCGCCCCGTGCACCTGTACTGGGGCGGCCGCCGCCCGCAAGACCTGTACATGGACGAATTGTGCCGCGCCTGGGAAACCACCCTGCCCGACTTCCAGTACGTGCCGGTGATTTCGGATGCGCTGCCTGACGACGCCTGGCAGGGCCGCAGCGGCTACGTGCACGCCGCCGTGATGCAGGACCTGCCGGACTTGTCTGGCCACCAGGTCTATGCCTGCGGCGCCCCCATCATGGTCGATTCCGCGCGGCGCGACTACGTGGCACAGTGCGGGTTGCCGGAAGACGAGTTCTTTGCGGATGCGTTTACGAGCGAAGCGGATCTGGCGCAACCCTGAGCGCAAGTGCAAGCTGGTCACCCTTGCAACCCGCCGGGACGACCCCACGTGTCGTAACGGGACGCGGCAAATTCAGCGCCGCATGTAAGATGTAGTTGTTATGACAACAGGAGCGATCTTATGCAAATCAATGTAAATACCGACAACACCATTGAAAAACACCAGGGCCTGGACGAACACGTGGAATCCGTGGTCCAGAGCTCGATCGGCCGTTTCGGCGAACAGGTCACCCGCGTCGACGTGCACCTGAGCGACGAGAACAAGGAAAAGCATGCCGACGGCGGCAATTACTGCATGATGGAAGCGCGCGTTGCCGGCTACCAGCCGATCGTCGTGCATGAGCACTCGACCGAACTGCACCAGTCGATCAAGAACGCCGGCGGCAAGCTGGCCCGCGCCCTTGACAGCGCCCTCGGCCGCCTGGCAGACAAGAACAAGCACGCACCGGCCGCGGTGGCGATCGACGAAGATATCGATCCGCTGTCCGACAAGCATCTGACCGACTCGTAATCCCGCATCACGCGCACGCCCGGCTCCTGGGCGTGCGCACTAGTATCCCGTTTCGCCTTCCACCATCGCCCTCAGCGTGCGCAAATAGCGCAAGCCTGCCAGTGCGCGGCTGCCGTACCACGACATCATTTCTCCATCGACCAGGAAGACCGGGATGCCGAGCTGCTTCTCGAGCGCATCCGCATGCGCTTCCGTGAAACGGTAGGGTTCGGTGGACAGCAGGACCGCATCGAGCTGGCCGACCAGTGCCTCGGTCCAGTCGAAGCACGGATAGCGCGCCGCGCCGAGGGTTGGCACCGTCCAGCCCAGTTCCCCCAGCATGGCGGCGATATAGGTGCCGCTGGAAACGCTCATCCACGGGTCCTGCCAGATGCAGTACAGCACGGTGCGCGGCGGGGCTGTGGGCAGCGCGCGCAGGGCCGCGTATTCCTGCTCGAAGGCGGCGCACCACTTCTCCGCCGCTTCCTCCCGGCCGAAGATCCCGCCCATCAGCCGCGCCAGCGCCAGGTTGTCGCGCGGAACCAAGGGGTGCGTGACCACGATGTTCGGCACGCATTCCGCCAGTTTCTCCACCGTCGGCTTCTCGTTCTCGTCGATGTTCACCACGAGATGGGTCGGCGCGAGCTTGCGGATTTTCTCGATGTTCACATCCTTGGTGCCGCCGATTTTCGGGATGGCCTCCAGCGCCGCGCGCGGATGGATGCAAAATCCCGTGCGGCCGACCAATTGCCCGGCCAGGCCGAGGTCGCACAGCAGCTCGGTAATCGAGGGCACCAGCGACACGATACGGGCGCCGGGCGCAGGAAGATGCGGGTGGCCCGCGGCGTCGACCAGAGGGAGAGAGGCAGGATTCGTCATGGCCGCTATTGGACCACTGTTGTTTCTGGAACGCCAGCCCGCGCTCGTCTATTGCAATGGGTTATCATTCCAGGTCGTAATGACATTTCTTCCCGACACCCTGTGAACCCGATCGGCACCTTCGGTGCATCCCGCTACGCCGTGCGCGACCTGCAATTGTTCCGCGACGCCGACGACCCGGCCGTAACAAAGGCGCTCGCCCCTTGCGCCATCGTGCGGGTGGCGGCCGGCGAGCGGGTCGAGGACGGCTTGCGCGCGCGCCTGTATATCGTGCTGTCGGGCTCGCTGGAAGTGGCGCCGGATGCGCACAGCGGCCATGAAGACAGCGGCATCACCCGGGTATTGCCCGGCGAAAGTGTCGGCGAGCAGGCGGTGCTCGACGACGCGGTGAATCTGGCGGCGATGACGGCGCTCGAGGACAGCGAGCTGCTGGTGATTGAGCCGGAACTGGTGTGGCAATTGATCGACCGCTCGAACGTGCTGGCGCGCAACCTGCTGCGCCTGCTGTCCTTCCGGGTGCGCGCCGCCAACGTCCTGTTGCGCCGGCGCCAGAAGCTCGGCGAGTTCTACCGCCAGCTCTCGCTCAACGACGCCCTCACCGGCCTGTACAACCGCGCCTGGCTCAATGAAATGCTGCCCAAGCTCGCGGCCCGCGCCCATCAGGACGGCAGCCCGCTGTCGGTCATCATGATCGACCTCGACCATTTCAAGCGCTTCAACGACACCCATGGCCACGTCGCGGGCGACGCGGCCTTGTCGAGCGCCGCCGGCGTGATCCGCGATTCGCTGCGGCCATCGGACTTTGCCGTGCGCTATGGTGGCGAGGAATTGATGGCGGTCTTGCCGGACACCCACCTGGGGCTGGCGGAAATGGTGGCCGAACGCCTGGCCGAGCGCCTGCGCGCGGCCATGGTCTTCCCCGACATGCGCCTGCCCATGCCCCATATCACCGGTTCCTTCGGCGTGGCCACCCTCGGGGACGGCGGCGACGAGCACGCGCTGGTGGCGGCCGCCGACGCCGCGCTCTACCGCGCCAAGGAAGCCGGCCGCGACCGCGTCAGCGTCTGAAGCCGCGTTCGGCGCAAACGGGCCTGCGGGACGGCTGACGCCGCGCCCATTCTGTGCCACCATGGCGCCTGCCCGCCGCAGTCGCGGCGAACACCATAACAATACATGAGCACGCATACCTTCCTCTGGCACGACTATGAAACCTTCGGCGCGGTCCCGCGCCGTGACCGCCCGGCCCAGTTCGCCGCCATCCGCACCGACGCCGACCTCAACGAGATCGGCGAACCGGTCATGCTGTATTGCCAGCCGGCGCCGGATTTCTTGCCCGACCCGCAATCCTGCCTGATCACCGGGATCACGCCCCAGCACTGCCTGGAACGGGGCGTGCCCGAGCACGAGTTCGCGCACCAAGTCGAGGCCGCCTTCAGCGAGCCCGGCACCATCGGCGTGGGCTACAACACGATCCGCTTCGACGACGAGGTCACGCGCCACCTGTTCTGGCGCAACCTGATCGACCCGTATGCGCGCGAATGGCAGAACGGCTGCGGCCGCTGGGACCTGCTGGACGTGGTGCGCATGGTGTATGCGCTGCGCCCGGAGGGCATCGAATGGCCTTCGCGCGAAGACGGCAAGCCGAGCTTCCGGCTGGAACACCTCACCACCGCCAACGGCCTGGTGCACGAGGCGGCGCACGACGCGCTGTCGGACGTGCGCGCCACCATCGCGCTGGCCCGCCTGATCCGGCAAAAACAGCCGAAGCTGTTCGACTTCTGCCTGGAACTGCGCCGCAAGGACCGCGTGGCCGCCGAAATGGGCCTGCACCTGGAGCCGAGCCAGCGCCAGCCCTTCCTGCACGTGTCCGGCATGTTCCCGGTCGAGTACGGTTGTCTGGGCCTGGTCTGGCCGCTGGCCCAGCATCCGACCAACAAGAACGAGATCCTGGTGTGGGACTGCCGCCACGATCCGTCCGAATTGTTCACGCTCGACGTCGAAACGATCCGCCTGCGCATGTTCACCCGCAGCGCCGACCTGCCCGAAGGCGTGACCCGCCTGCCGATCAAGAGCGTGCACCTGAACAAATCGCCCATGCTGGTCGGTAACCTCAAGACGCTGCAGCCGGCCGCGGCCGCGCGCTGGGACATCGACCTGGAGCGCGGGCGCGCCCATGCGGCGCTGGCGGCGAACGGACGCAACATGACGGCGATCTGGGCGCAGGTATTCCAGAAGCCGGCCTCGACCGTTGAAGTGGACGTGGACGAAGACCTGTACGGCGGTTTCGTTGGCAACGGCGACCGCCGCAAGCTCGAATCGCTGCGCCACGAAAAACCGGCGGCGCTGGCCGGCATGCGGCCCTCGTTCGAGGACGAGCGCCTGGCCGAACTGTTCTTCCGCTACCGCGCGCGCAACTTCCCGCAAACCTTGTCGGCCGAGGAAGCGCAGCAGTGGGAAGAGCACCGCGCCGCGCGCCTGTTCGACGGCGCCGGCGGTGCGCGTACGGTGGACCAGCTGTTCGGGGAAATCGATGCGCTGTCGGAGACGGCGGACGAGCGGGCCGAGGAGATCCTGGGGGCGCTGTACGACTATGTGGAGTTGATTGCGCCGGAGCGGTATTGAGGGTGCTCGCGCTTCACCAGCGCCTCCTTACCCCCGCGCCTTGTTGATCGCATCGCGCGTCTCGCGCGCCACCCTGCGCGCCGCAGCCGCGAAATCCTCCCCCTCCTGCGGCGCCGCATACAAGATCGCCCGCGACGAATTGATCATCATCCCGGTGCCACCTGGCGTGCGGCCCGCCTTGACCGTCGCCTCCACATCCCCGCCCTGCGCGCCCACGCCCGGGATCAGCAAAGGCATGTCTCCCACCAGCTTGCGCACCTCGGCGATTTCTTCCGGGAAGGTCGCTCCCACCACCAGCGCCAGCTGGCCATTGCGGTTCCACTTGTCCGCCACCAGTTGCGCCACGTGCTGGTACAGCGGCCGCCCGCCGACGTCGAGGAATTGCAGGTCCGAGCCGCCCGCGTTCGAGGTACGGCACAGCACGATCACGCCGCGGTCGGCCCACTCCAGGTAAGGCTCGACCGAATCGAAGCCCATGTAGGGATTGACGGTCACCGCGTCCGCGCCGTAGCGGTCAAAGGCTTCGCGGGCGTACTGGTGGGCGGTGGCGCCGATGTCGCCGCGCTTGGCGTCGAGCACCAGCGGAATGTGCGGATAATTCGTGCGCAGGTAGCTGCAGATTTCTTCCAGCTGGCTCTCCGCGCCGAGCGCCGCGAAGTACGCGATCTGCGGCTTGAAGGCGCAGGCCAGGTCGGCGGTCGCGTCGATGATGGCCTTGCAGAACTGAACGATGGCGTCCGGCTGGCCCTGCAAGTGGGCCGGGAAACGCGCCAGGTCCGGGTCGAGCCCGACGCACAGCAGCGAATCGTTGCGGGTCCATGCAGCGGAAAGTTTGTCGATGAAATTCACTCTAGGCCCCTTGTCGGTCGATTATTGCAAACCCAATATTGTACCCGCCGGCTTCGCAGGCCGTCCCGCGCCCCGATGATGCGCCAAAAAATCTTTACATCATGTATATTTTGATTATTCGACAACTTGCTGCGGATTATTAATTATGACCTTTACTTTCTTCTCCCGTTGGACCCGTACCCTGGCCCTGGCCATCCTCACCGGTTCGCTGCTGTCCGGCTGCGGCTATAACGAATTCCAGACCAAGGACGAAGCGACCAAGGCGGCCTGGGGCGAAGTGGTCAACCAGTACCAGCGCCGTGCCGACCTGATCCCGAACCTGGTCAATACCGTCAAGGGCTATGCCTCGCACGAGCGCGAAACGCTCGAGGCCGTGACACGCGCCCGCGCGGCCGCCACCAGTTTCCAGATCACGCCGGAAGTGCTGAACAATCCGGAAGCCTTCAAGAAATTCCAGCAGGTGCAGGGCGAACTGTCCGGCGCGCTGTCGCGCCTGATGGTGGTCTCGGAAAAATATCCTGACCTGAAGGCCGACACCAGCTTCCGCGACCTGCAGTCGCAGCTCGAAGGCACCGAAAACCGCATCACGGTGGCGCGCCAGCGCTATATCGCGGCGGTGCAAGACTATAACGTTTCGGTGCGCCAGTTCCCGAACAACCTGACCGCCATGGTCTTCGGCTACGAAACCAAGCCGTCGTTCACGGTCGAGAACGAAAAAGCGATCTCGACTGCTCCGTCGGTCAACTTCGGCAAATAAACGATGCGCGCGTTTTCAAAGGGCCATTTCCTGCACTCGATCTGGGCCCTGCTGCTCGCCTGCGTGCTGGCCAGCCCGGCATTCGCCCAGCTCAAGCCGGTCCCGGCGCTGAGCGGCCGCGTGGTGGACCAGGCCGGCATGCTCGACGCCGCCCAGCGCGAGCGGCTCACCGCCGTGCTGGCCGATTACGAGGCCCGCACCGGCAGCCAGATCGCCGTGCTGCTGGTCAAGTCGACCGAGCCCGAAGCGATCGAGCAGTACAGCATCCGCGTCTCGGACGCCTGGAAGCTGGGCCGCAAGGGCGTCGACGATGGCGTGCTGCTCATGGTGGCGCGGGATAACCCGAGCGCGCTGCGCCGGCTGCGCATCGAAGCCGGGCGCGGCGTGCAGGGCGTGCTCACCGACGCGCAATCGAAACGCATCCTGCAAGATGTGATCGCGCCGCATTTTCGCCAGAACCATTACTACGAAGGACTGGTGGCTGGCGTCGGCGCCATCGCCACAGTGCTGAACAAGGAAGCCTTTCCGGCTCCGGCACAACGGCAGGTGCCGCCGGGCCAGCTCCAGCAAGATAGCGGAGGAGGAGGTTTTTCGATGTTCACCATTCTGGCAATCGTGATTGGTTTTACCCTGCTGCGCTCGATCTTCCGCCCGCGCCGCAGCCGGCTCTCTCCGGGTCATTGGGGCCGTAGCAGCAGTGGCCTGGGCAATGTTGCAACCGGCATCATCCTCGGCAATGTCCTCGGCGGCCTTGGCCGCGGCGGCGGCGGCTTCAGCGGTGGTGGTGGCGGATTCGGTGGCGGCGGCTTTTCCGGCGGCGGCGGCAGCTTTGACGGCGGCGGCGCCTCGGGAGATTGGTAATGGGTATGGGACACAGCATTGGGCGCGCATGGCGCCACCTCACCAGCAGCAGCGCCGAAGCCAAACGGGCCTTCCCTGAAGCGACGCTCAGCGCCCTCAGCGAAGCCATCACGGCCGGCGAACAAACCCACCGCGGCGAAGTCCGCCTGATCGTCGAGAAGGCCCTGCCCTTCGACGATGCCTGGGATGGCGTCACCAACCGCCAGCGCGCACTGGCGCTGTTCGCCGACTATGGCCTCTGGGACACGGAAGACAATTGCGGCGTGCTCATCTACGTGAACCTGGCCGAGCACAAGGTGGACATCGTGGCCGACCGCGGCATCGACCGCAAGATCGACAGCGCCACCTGGCAGGCGGTGTGCCAGACCATGACCGCCGGCTTCAAGGCGGGCCAGTTCCATGATGCGACGCTGGCGGCCGTCAAGCAGGTGAACGAACTGCTGCGCACCCACTTCCCGGCCAATGGCTCGCGGGCAAACGAATTGCCGGATCAGCCACTGATGCTGTAAGCACCCGCTTCGGCAAACGTCAAAAAATCCAGTATACGGGATTCTTCAATCCTATATACTGGATGTCATGGACATCAATGAACTCATCGCTTCCCGCCTGCGTGAACTGCGCGCTGCGCAGGGCCTGACGCTGGCGGCCCTGGCCGACCGGAGCGGCGTCAGCCGTTCGACCATCTCGCTCATCGAGCGCGGCGAAAGCAGCGCGACCGCCACCGTGCTCGACAAGCTGAGCGCCGCGCTCGGCGTCACGCTTGCCTCGCTCTTCGAACAGCCCCGTGCTGCGCCCTCCCCCTTATCGCGCCGCCAGGACCAGCCGGTGTGGACCGACCCGGGGTCCGGCTATGTGCGCCATCAGCTTTCACCCGCCGCGTATTCGCCGATCCAGCTGGTGGAAGTCGATTTTCCTGCGCGGCAGCGCGTGGCCTACGAAACGGCGGCGCGCAACGTCGATGTCTACCAGCAGGTCTGGATCATCGAAGGCACGATGGAATTGACCGTGGGCGACACCCCCTGGCGCCTCGCCACGGGCGACTGCATCGGCATGCGGCTCGACCAGCCGATCGTCTTCCACAACCCGGCCGATGTTCCGGCGCGCTACCTCGTCGCCCTGGTCTCGCAGGCGCACAAACCTCCAAGGAAAGAAGAATGACGAACCCTTATCGCGTGCGCCGGCTTGATGCGGGCGAGGCGGCAGCCTGCACCGGGCAACTGGCCGACCTGCTGCTCGACTGCGTCGAAGGCGGGGCATCGGTAAGCTTCATGCTGCCCATGCAGCGCGAGACCGCGCTGCGCTTCTGGCAGGACGTGGCCGATGGGGTGGCCCGCGGCGAGCGCACGCTGCTGGTGGCCGAGGACGCTCACGGCATCGCCAGCACCGTCCAGCTGCTTACCGGCATGCCCGAGAACCAGCCGCACCGCGCCGACGTCGCCAAGCTGCTGGTGCACCGCCGCGCCCGCAATTGCGGCATCGGCCAGCGCCTGATGCAGGCGGTGGAAGACGCCGCCCGCACGCAGGGCCGAAACGTGCTGGTGCTCGACACCGCCGATGCCGGCGCGGCCCGCCTGTACGAGCGCCTGGGCTGGCAGCGGGTCGGCGTGGTGCCGGACTATGCGCTGATGCCGAACGGCCAGTTGTGCGCCACCACCTTCTTCTACAGGCATGTGTGAGACATGCCGCTCGCTTCCAGGCGCGCTTCCTGCCTTTGGGGTGCGCAGCACGGAAGACGTGCTGCGCGAACTCGCGGCCTGATTGATGCAGCAAGCCTGCTCCGTCCGCCGTCAAGGCGCCGATTCGCTACAATTGCCGTTTGCCCATTACGAAAGCCCGCCATGAGACTAGCCGACAAAACCGCAATCATCACCGGCGCCAGCCAGGGGATCGGCCTTGCCTGCGCCCAGCGCCTGGTGCAGGAAGGCGCGCGCGTGATGCTCGTCGATATCCGCCCCGAAGGCGCCGCCGCTGCCGCCGCACTGGGCGAGGCCGCGCGCTTCTACCAGGCCGACGTCGGCATCAAGGCCGAGGTCGACGCAATGATCGCGGCCACGCTCTCGAGCTTCGGCCAGGTCGATATCCTCATCAACAATGCGGGCGTGACCCATGCGGCCGATTTCCTCGACCTGACGGAAGACGATTTCGACCGCGTGCTGCGGATTAACCTGAAGTCGATGTTTTTGTGCAGCCAGGCTGCCGCCCGCGAGATGGTGAAACGCCAGAGCGGCTGCATCATCAATATGTCGAGCGTCAATGCCGAGCTGACCATCCCGAACCAGGTGCCGTATGTGGTGTCCAAGGGCGGCGTGAACCAGCTCACGCGCGTGACCGCCATCAGCCTGGCCCAGCACGGCATCCGCGTAAACGCGATCGGCCCCGGCACGATCCTGACCGAGCTGGCCAAGAAAGCCGTGCTCGGCAGCCCGGAGGCGCGCCACACCATCCTGTCGCGCACCCCGCTCGGCCGCTGCGGCGAACCGGAAGAAATCGCCTCGATCGCCGCCTTCCTGGCGAGCAGCGACGCTTCGTACATGACCGGCCAGACCCTGTATGCCGACGGTGGACGCATGGCGCTGAACTACACGGTTCCCGTACGCGAATAAGCGCCGCCAGCCGGAAGAATCAGCTGGAGATATGCGGAATATCAATGTCTGGTATCAAAACTCGCAATTGGACATATATTTGGCAACGCAACATAATCGCACCTGTCTCCACTATTCTCCTCCAAGAAAATAGTTTTAAGCCCGCCTCGAGCGGGCTTTTTTTTGCCCAGAAATAAGTACCTGCAAGGCACCCTGTACGGCCTGAAGCGGCGCGCGTCCTGCGCGACTTTGTTGAGATCGCGCTATGCCGGAAGGGTTCGCCTAGCCCCGTTGACGTTTGATCCAGGTCACGGCGTGGTCACAATAAGCCCATATACTTTGAATCTACTGCGATACACGCAACCGATATGCGTGATCCCAGCAGGTGTGTTGCACCTACGTGCAGCACACCCACCGAACACGCGTCTCTTGGCCCGATCTTGGGTTGTGCCCGCCAGCTCCTGGCGGGCATTTTTTTCATATGTACAACATGCCAACATAAATCCGGTCACAAGGCTTGAAGCTGCGCGAAATTTGGCTATGATGAAGCTCCCGCCCTGCTTTTTCTCATCCGTAGGGTGCCGGACCACACGATAACAGGGAGCCTGTCCTATGAGTTTACGTGCATCCGAGTCATATTCGCATCCGCCCGAGCCAGTCATGTGCCGCCGTCACGATGCCGACGGCAACCTGGTCCTCGTCGAGCTCAATCCCCTGGCCGTCATCGACCAGCCCGATGACGCGAGCATGCCGCTGGATTTGCTGACCTTCGGCAGCGTGCGCGAAACCTGCCCCAAATGCCGGCACAGCCACCTCAAGCTCGTGCTGCGCCAGACCAGTGTGCGCATGGCGCACCTCTTTTGCGCCGATTGCGAGAGCTGCTTCGACGCGCATTACACCAACGGCGCCCCGGCGCTGACGATCTGATCAGCAGGACGGGTGTGGCCGCTTAGCCGGCAGGCATGGTATCTTTGGCGTTTGCCAACGCCTCAACGTCATGCCAGCCATCCTGTCCTACCTCCTGCTCGACCCCCGCCTGCGCAGCGCCCGCCTCGGCCTGGCCCTGGTGGTCTATGCGGGCGTGATCGTCGCCGGTTCGATTCCCGGCGCGCGCGCCGGGATCGGCGAATACGCGCCGGGCGTCGTGCTGCATGGCCTGACCTATGCCGCCCTGACCCTGCTGTGGTTCCTCGGCAGCACGGGAAGCGGACCGGTGCGCGCCGTCAAGGCCGTGCTGGCGATCGCCCTGATGGGCGCTGGCGACGAACTGGTGCAAAGCTTCCTGCCCTACCGCTCGGGCGACATACGCGACTGGATGGTCGACGTCACCGCCGCACTGCTGACCAGCACCCTGCTGGCCATGCTCCTGCCGCAACGCGACCCGGTGCGCCCGCGCTGACAAGCGCGGTCTGGAAAATTCCGCCGGCCTCATCGCCTTTTTGATACAGCTCAGGTTTTACCCGGTTCAGCTGGAACGCTGACGCGCTTTCCGCCTCTTACCAGAGGTGGCACGCTGCATCGTCACGCATCCCACTGAACATCCATTACAAGGAGTTAACCATGAAGCAAAAACCCCAGAGCGTGATCCTGGCGGGCTTGCTGGCTGTGGCGCTGGGCCTGTCCGGGTGCGCCAGCACGCAGGGCGACAAGAGCGGCGAGTCATCCACCAGCGGCGGCATGTCCGGCAGCACGGGCGGCGCCACGGGCACCACCGGTTCCAGCAGCACCACCGATCCCGCCGACGCCGGCAGCTCGGGCAGCAGCGGCAGCTCCGGCACGTCCGGCAGCAGCAGCACCGGCTCGACCGGCTGGGACCAGTCCGGCACTTCCGGCACCAGCGGCAGCACGGGCAGCATGGGCGCCACCGGCGCGCAGGCTGGCGCGGCCAGCACCGCCAGCGCAAGTCCGAACAGCACCGTGCTGGCAATCGAGGTCATCCCGCGCGCCAGCGGCAGCGCAGGCAGCTCGGGCAGCGCCGGCAGCACGGGCGCCAGCGGAGCAGCCGGCGCCACCGGCAGCTCTACCTCCTACCGCGTCACCGTGCGCATGGACGACGGCAGCACCCAGGTCGTCACGCAAAACACCACGCCCGACTTCCGCAGCGGCGACCGGGTGAACGTCACCAGCGGCGTCATCCAGCGCTAGCCTCAGCGTCCGCGCATGCAGCATGCGGGGCCTGGCAGTGGCCGGGCTCACGCCGGCTGCCTGCCGGTTTCCCGTAGCGACCGCTGAACGGCATAAAAAAACGCGCACCATCCGATGCGCGTTCGTACAATCAGCGAGACGCACCCCGAGCAGGATGCGCCTTCGCGAACCTGCCTGCTTACGGCATGCCCGTCCCACCCGGCAAGCCATCCCCTTCCGTCTCGATATCCTTCTTCTGCAGCGGCACGTTGCGCGTGGCGGCGCTGATGACCTCCAGCGGCAGCTTCGGCGTGCGGTCGGCGTTGAGCAGGCCGTTCGCTTCCTGGAAGGTATCGGTGAACTGCGTGTAGCAGAATCCGCTGAACATGAAGGTTTCGTTCACCACCTGCAGCAGCCTGCGGTAGAGCGACGAATAGGTCTCGGCGCTATGCGCGCGCGAATAGCCCCAGGTCGTCTTGTCGGCATCCGGATTCTGCTTCGGATCGTAGGCAATGCCGCCGAACTCGGTGAGCACGATCGGCTGGCCGCGGTGCGGGAAACCATCGAGCGTCAGGATGCGTCCGCCTGGACGCCGTTGATCGAACAGAGTCCGCACCGGGTCGGTGACTGCATAGCGCGCCTGCACCTTTTCCGGGTCGCAGTCGTAATCGTGAATGCCGAGGATGTCGGTGGCCGAGGCTTCCCAGCCATCGTTGCCGATCACCGGCCGCGTCGAATCGAGCGTGCGCGTCAGGTGATACAGCGCCTCGACCGCATTGCGGTGCGCCTGGGTCAGGGTCAGGTTCGGCACCCCCCACGACTCGTTGAAGGCCACCCAGACGATGATGCAGGGGTGGCTGTAGTCGCGCTGGATCGCCTCGGTCCATTCGCGCACCATGCGCGTGATGGCCCGCGAGCTGAAGCGGTAGGCGGACGGCATCTCTTCCCACACCAGCAGGCCCAGCCTGTCGGCCCAGTACAGGAAGCGCGGGTCCTCGATCTTCTGGTGCTTGCGCACGCCGTTGAAGCCCATCAGCTTGACCAGTTCCACGTCGCGCTTCAAGTGCGCGTCCGAGGGCGCCGTCATGAAGGATTCGGGCCAGTAGCCCTGGTCGAGCACCAGGCGCAGCTGGTAAGGCCTCCCATTGAGCATGAAGCGGTCGCGGTTGATCGAGACCGAGCGCAGCGCCGTGTACGAGCGGATGCGGTCCAGGATCTGGTCGCCGCAGCGCAGCGTCACCTCGGCGTCGAGCAGGGTCGGACGCTCCGGGCTCCACAGGATCTCGTTGCGCGAATCGTCGATGCCCGGGTCGGACAAGGCGATCTTGCGGTTGGCTTCGCCGCCCAGCAGCTTGTAGTAATCGTCTGCCAGCAATTGCTCGCCGTGCCAGATCTTGACCTCGACGAACAGGTCTTGGTGGGTATGGCCGGCGGCAAACACCTCGCAGCCGATTTCATAGGTTTCGAAAATCGGGGTCCAGCGCAGCGAGGCGATATAGGTGTCTTCCACCTGCTCGACCCAGACGGTCTGCCAGATGCCGGTGGTGCGCGGATACCAGATCGAGTGCGGCTCGAGCAGCCAGTCCTGCTTGCCGCGCGGCTTGGCCAGGTCGGCCGGGTCGTCCTCGACGAACACGGTCACCACCTGCCTGCCGTTCTCGTTCATGGCGCCGGTGATGTCGGCCTGGAAGGGCGTGTGGCCGCCCTCGTGCTCGGCCACCAGGCGGCCGTTTACCCAGACGCGTGCGCTGTAGTCGACCGCGCCGAAATGCAGGATGGTGCGCTTGTCGTTGGGGGCGAGCTCGAATTCGCGCTCATACCAGACCGCGCGGTGGAAGCCGGTATCCTGGATGCCGCTCAGTTCTGTTTCGACCGCGAAGGGCACGTTGATGTCGTGGGTCCACTCGGGTGCGTTGTCCGGCAGCCGGTAGACCAGCTCGTCGTCGAAGCAGAAGCGCCATTGTCCGTTCAAATTGATCCAGTTGTCGCGCACCAGCTGGGGACGGGGGTATTCAAACTGACTCATTGTTGTCCTTTCTGTTCAGTCGGGACCGGAACCAGTATCCGGCCCTCTCGTCCATGTTCGTTATAGGCCGCCAGCGCGGCGGCGGCCGCTTCTTGCGCCTGCCCTGCCCGGCACAAGGCCACGCAGGCGCCGCCGAATCCGGCGCCGGTCAGGCGCGCCCCGAGCACGCCGGGCTGGGCGCGCAACTGCTCGCACAGGTCGTCGAGCTCGGGGATCGATACTTCGTAATCGTCGCGCAGGCTGAAGTGCGAGGCGTTCATCAGTTCGCCGAAGCGCTCGGCGCTGACGCCGTCCGCCGCTTCGAGCACGCGTAAATTTTCCTGCACCACGTGGCGGGCGCGCTCGCGCAGCGGCGAGGGCAGATCCTCCACGGTGGATGGATCGGTCACGTCGCGCAGCGCCCGCACGCCCAGCTTGCGCGAGGCTTCCTCGCACTCGGCGCGCCGTTCGTTGTACTTGCTGGCGGCGAGCTTGCGCGCGATGCCCGAATCAACCACGATCAATTCGGTATCGGGCGGCATTTTCACCAAGCGGTGTTCGAGCGTGCGCGCGTCGATGAACAGCATGCTGGTCTCGTCGGCCAGGCTCGACGCCATCTGGTCCATGATCCCGCAGTTCACATGCGCGTATTCGATTTCGGCGCGCTGGGCGATCTGCGCCAGCCTGACGTCGTCGAGTTCGAAGCCGAGCAGCGCGCGCATGGCGCGCAGCGTCGCCACCTCGAGTGCGGCCGACGACGACAGCCCCGAGCCCACCGGCAAATTGGTATCGACATAGATGCGCAGCGGCGGCACCTCGATGCCCTCCGCCTGCACCAGCCGGATGCAGCCCTCGATATAGCTGCCGAAGCCCTGCGGCGCATTGCCCTCGTAGGCGAAGGTGACGGTGTTGTCGAAAGTCGGCGAATAGAAATGGAAATGGTCGTCGCCGCTGCGGCTCATCGCCACCAGCGTGCGTTGCGGGGTCGCAACCGGCAGCATGAAGCCGTCGTTGTAGTCGGTATGTTCGCCCAGCAGGTTGACGCGCCCGGGGGCCGACGCGTTCACTTCCGGCGCGCCGCCGAAGAAGGTGTCGGTATTGAGCATGTTTACGCCTCCAGCCAAAGGGGCCGCATGCGGCCATGTACGTCCACCGCCGGCCAGCCGGGGTCGAACGTGAGGTTCTCGAGCCCTTCCGGGCCGAGCAGGAAAGTGTCTTCGATCTTGACGCCCGCGAAGCTCGGGTTGAATGCGAAGGCCATGCCTTCTTCGAGCAAGGTGGCGGTGCTCGGGCTGGCCACGATCTCGCGCGCCCGGTAGCCGGTGATGCCGCCCTGGTGATGCTCGCGGATCGCCGCCTCGCGGTCGGCGTGCTTGTAGGCTGCGTCCAGCGCGTGGTACACGGACGACAGCGACATGCCCGGCTTTACCGCCGCCAGGCCGGTGGCCTCGACTTGCATGAGCGCGCGCTGCTCGTCGAGCGGCGCCGCACCGAAAGAAACGAAGCGGGTCAGGTTGGCATACAGGCCGTGGCGGCGTGCGCAGAACACCAGCATCGCGTGCTGGCCGATCGGGTCGTGCGAGGGCACCGGATGGCGCCAGGCCGGCATGCGCCGTTCGCCGGCCACCAGCACCAGCGCCGGATGGATGCCGCGCCGCCACAGCGCCTGCGCGCCGGCGCCCGCCAGCTGGAATTCGGTCCAGTCGGGGCGCGCCTGGCGCAGGGTTTCGCTCATCGCTTCGGCCGCTTCCCGTCCCAGCAGGCGGTAGCGTTCGCGTTCGCCCGCGCCCAGCACCACGCGGCGCTGGCGCAGCGCGTTCGGCAACGGCTGCTCCCTGCCGTTGGCTGCGGCATCCGGACGGTCCGACAGGATGGTGCGCCCCGCCGCCGCGTTCTGCACATAGCGCTCGCGCAGCTCGGGTTCGGCCCAGGGCTCGGCGTGAAAGGTGAAGCCATCGGGGACTTCCTCGGCGCGCAGGCGCTCGGCTTCGATGGCATCGGTCAGGATGCAGGCTTCTTCAGGCGTGACCAGGACTTCGGCCACCCCATGGTCGGTGGTGTGCAGCACGGCGCTGGAGCCGCCGGCGGTGACCCAGGCGAACCAGTCGACGCCGCGCAGGCGCAGCGCCCCGGCATTGGCCGCCGCCAGGTGCGCGCGCAGCAGCGCCAGCTTGTCCGCGACCTCGGCCGCGCGTGATGGGCTTTGGGTCATCCGCGCTCCTCCACGAGTTCGTCCAGGCTCACTTCCACCTGCTGCAGTTCGTAGGCGGTGGTCTCGGGCAGCACGTCCATCGCGAACATGCCCGCCGCCAGCTCGGTGCCGGCCAGGTATTTCAGACGGTCTTTCGTGCGATACGGCGGATAGAACTGGGCGTGCAGCTGGGTCTCGGGATGCGCGGCGCCGTCGGTGGGCGCCTGGTACCAGGCCATCAGGTAGGGGAAAGGCCGGTCCCACAGCGTCTCGAACTTGAGCAGCACGGTCTTGAGCGCACGCGCCAGGCTGGTGCGCTGCGCCGGCGTCAGGGCGGCGAAATCCTTGCACGGGGCGGTCGGCATCACCCACACCTCGTAGGGATAGCGCGCGCAGGCCGGCACGAAAGCGATCGCATGCTCGTCCAGGTAGAGCACGCGCTTGCCGTCGGCCGCTTCGTCGCGCGCCATGTTGCACAGCAGGCTGCTGCCGTGCTGGAGAAAATATTCGCGCTCCTGCGCCAGCATCCGCGCCGGCACCGCCGGCACGAACGGGTAGGAATAGATCTGGCCATGCGGATGGTGCAGGGTCACGCCGACCTCGGCGCCGCGGTTCTCGAAGGGCAGCACGTAATGGATGTGCGGGTGGGCGCCGATGCGCCGGGTGCGGTCGCCCCAGACGGCCAGCAGCAGCTCGATGCGCGACAGCGGCAGCGAAGCCAGCGCCGCATCGGCCTGCTGGGTGAACACCACCACTTCGCAGTGGCCGTTGGCGGGCGCGGTCGGCACCGTCACGGTGGGCGGGTCATGCGACTCCAGCGCCAGCGAAGGGAAACGATTGTCGAACACGGCGATCTCGTAGTCGCCGGCCGGCATCTCGGTCGGGTGTTCGGCGTCGCTCATGGGCGCCAGCGGGTTGTACTGGGGAGGCGGCTGGTAGGTGCGGTTCTGGCGGAAGGCGGCGTAGCTTACCCACTCGCCGCGCAGCGGATGCCAGCGCAGGTGCGGGTTGGCATGCTGGGGTTCGGCAAATGGGCTGGGTGCGGTAATACCGTCCGGAATCGGCTGGTTGCTGTAGAGCGTAATATTGCGTCCGTCCGGCTTCTTGAGATCTTGGCTGTGCATGGCATCCAAAAATGTCGGCAATCGGCGCGAGCAGGCACCCGCCACAGCCGGTGCGCCCACGTTCTAGAGCCGATCCTAACATGCTGATTTCGCCACATTTTCCTGTGGGTATTGACGCATTTTCCGGGCGTCAACGACGCCATGCCGCAGTCCCACACTGCCATAGGCCAGCCGCCCTTTGCCTCCTAGGGAAAGGCCATATTCGATCTGTGGAATCCGGCCCTCATGTAATCCCAGTCCTACAGCAGGACCAGATTTTTTGCCCGGTTTTGGCGAGCAATACACCTACGAACCGGGAGTGGGAATGGCAGAGTAAAAACGGCCAGACGAAAAAAAAGCCGCCCAGCTTTCACTGAGCGGCTTCACCGCAGGCGCGGTGTTTTCAGGCGATGCCGGTATTCAAGCGGCCTTGCGGCGGCGCCCGAAGCCCAGGCCCAGGAAGCCCAGGCCCATCAGCGCCAGCGAGGCCGGTTCCGGCACATCCACGCGCACGTTGTCGAGCAAGCCGTCATTGCTGATCGAATTGTTGGTGTTCGCATCAAAGAAACGCAGGGTGGTCATGCCACCTGTGCCGACGAAACTGAAGCGGTAGCTGTCGAGCAGGCCCGAGACGTTGTTATCGGTGACTTTGCCATTGGCAAGCGTGTTGTTGGCGGCGAGCACGATATAGTTCATGCTCTGCGGCGATGGGCTGGTCGAGCCGTAGTCGAACGACACCCGGTAGACGTGGCCTTGCACGGTCGCGAAGCTCTGCGACAGCGTGCCGTTCGCGAACCGATCTCCGCTATTGAACGCAATGGCACGGGTACCATTTTGCGCGACGCTTCCGCCGCCCCAATAGAAACCTCCCTGGGTCTGGCTGGCGTAGTCAACATTGCCCGTCAACGCCCAATGGCTACGACCGCTTTCGAAGTCGCCGTTCTTGATGACATTGATGATTTCCGCGTTGGCCGAACCAGCAAGGGTGGCGAGGGCGAACAGGGCGGTAGCAAATTTGAGTTTCATGGGGCAATCCTGAAAAGGTGGAGGTTACCCCTCATCTAGCAATTGTCATGCCAGCAGTAAAAACTCACGCATAATCAACTGCTTATGGTTTCCGACCGGATATTTATAATTCCTCATGTAAAAATTTCCGACAAAACACTTATGTTTCAATAAGGAACAATGGAGAGGAAAGGAAGACCCCTTACTTCGCCAGTTCCACCAGCACCGCCGTGTACATCTGCAAATTCAGCAGCAGCTGCTTTTCAGTGATGAACTCATGTTCCGAGTGGCCGGTATACACCTTGCCCGGCATGCCCGGACCGAAACTCACCGCGCCCGGGAACAGGCGCGAATTGGTGCCGCCGCCGATCGCCACCGGTTTCGGGTCCTTCATGCCGGTGAAGTAAGAGAACACTCCCATCAGGGTCGGCAGGTGCGGTGCGCCTTTCTGCACCCAGGGTTCGTTGATGCGCACCGATACGTTCGCCAGCGGCAGCCGGCGGCTCTGCCACTGGGCCAGCGCGGCATTGACTTCGTTGGTCAACTGCTCGGTGCTCTTGCCCTGCGGGCGGCGCAGGTTGATCGACACCTCGATGCCGTCCTCGCGCTGGCGCAGCACGGTCGGCGAGAAGGTCATCGGCCCCATGAAGCCGTCGCGGTAGGCGACATTGCCGAACTTCTCGCCATGGATGCCGGTGCCGACCATCTCGTTCAGGTAGTTCACCACCCCGCCCGCGGTCGTGTTGGCCCAGGGGCGCACCGCCAGCGCATCGGCCAGCATGCTCACCGCGTTGATGCCGTCTTCCGGCTTGGAGGAATGGGCCGACACGCCCTTGGCTTTCACGGCCAGGTTGCTGCCTTCCCAGGCGAAGCTGTACTGCATGCCTTCCTGTTTCGCACCGCGCGCGCGCACCTGCTTTTCGATCTCCGGCGTGGCGTTGGCGATCACCGCGTTCGCATCTTCCGGAATCTGGCTGCCGAAGAAGCCGCCCGCGAATTGCGCCACATACGGCTCGCCGTCCAGCGGCGTCGCCGCGCCTTGTCTGGGCACCGTCACCGCCACCGTGCCGGAACCCTTTTCGGCGATCACCGCCGGGTATTCGGCGTCCAGCGTGATGTTGACCTGCGGCGGCTGGTGGGTCTTGAGGAATTCGGTCAGCGGGGCCCAGTCGGATTCCTCGCCCATGTACACGTAGAGCTCGATGCGCTTGGAGAGCGGCACGGCGCGGTCGCGGATCGACTTCATCGCGTACAGCGCGGTGGCGATCGGGCCCTTGTCGTCTTCGGCTCCGCGCGCCAGCAGCTTGCCCGGCTCGCTGGTGCGGTCCAGCACGAAGGGCGACTTCTTCCATTTGCTGGCGTCGACCGGCTGCACGTCGCCGTGGGTGATGACGCCGACGCGCTCCTCGCCCTTGCCCAGCCCGATGACCACGGTCCAGCCATGATCGGTATAGTCCAGGCCCAGGCGCGTGGCTTCCGCCTTCAGGGCTTCCTTGAAGGCGATATGGACCGGGTTCTTGTCGGACGGGACGCCCTTGTCGGCCACCGTGTTGTAGCTCACCAGCTTGGCCAGCGTGTCGACCAGGTCCTTGCGGTAGGTGGTCACCGCATATTTCGCGGTCTTGACGGCGGCCTCGCCCGGCGGCCTGGTGGCGGCGCCTGCAGGCGCCTGGCCCGCGATGGCGAAGGAGGCCAGCAGCAGGCTGGACAGCAGGGTTTTCTTGATCATGGGCGCCGTCTCCGGTTGTAAAAGCGCTGGTTGCAAAAGCGCAAGAAGTCTAGCACAGGCCTGTACGCGCGCATGGCGGCGATCGGGTATCGTGAGGGCCATCCGACCAATCACGAGCGCTCTTCCATGACCAACAAGACCGTCCACCGCCTGCACCCGGCAATGCGCGACGACATCGGCGACCTCATTACCCAGCGTCCCCTGCCCGCCCGCCATCTCGAGCAGATCGATCCCTTCCTGTTCCTGAACCACCACGGCCCGCAGACCTACCCGCCGCACAACCGCGGCCTGCCCTTCGGGCCGTACCCGCACCGCGGCTTCGAGACCGTCACCTTCATCCTGGAGGGCGTGCTGGCCCACCGCGACAACGCCGGCCATGAAAGCATCATCCACGCCGGCGGCGTGCAGTGGATGACGGCCGGGCGCGGCATCGTGCATGCGGAAGTGTCGCCGCGCGCATTCCTGGAAACCGGCGGCCCGGTCGAGATCCTGCAGCTGTGGGTCAACTTGCCGTCACGGCTGAAGATGAGCGAGCCGGCCTATACGGGCCTGCAGCGCGCCGACATCCCCGCCTTGCAGCTCGACGGCGGCAAGGTGACGATGAACCTGATCGCGGGGGAATGGGAAGGCGCCAGGGGGCCGGTGCAGTCGCTCACCAATGTCTTCATGACGACGCTGCAGATGCGTAGCGGGGGCAGCATCCGCCTCACCGGATTGGCGGGCCGCAGCGTGTTTCTTTACGTGGCGCGCGGGGTGGTTCAGGTGGGCAACCATGCCGACATGGTCAGCCCGATGCACCTGGTGGAGCTGGACGAATCGGGCGACACGCTCGAGATCCGGGCCGAACGCGATGCGCTGCTGGTGTTCGGCCATGCAGACCCGATCCGCGAGCCGGTGGTGGCGCACGGCCCCTTCGTCATGACCACCCGCGAGGAGATCTCGCAGGCGATCGCAGACTACCAGGCCGGGCGCTTCGGATCAGCGCTCGGCTAGCGCCAGCTGCTGGCGGCCGTCGGCCGTGCTGATGCGCACCGTGTCCACCACGCGGCGGCGTTCTTCGAAGGCGAAGCGCACGTCCTTGTTCATCGCCACGAAGCGGCCGGCGCCGATGTGGACGATCTCGACCGGGCCCTCGCCCAGGTCAGCGTACACCGTCCTTCGCTTGCCGGTGATGGTGCCGGTGATTTCCAGCATGCGGCCGTCGTCCAGTTCGTAGTGGCCCATCATGCGGTCGAACAGGAAGGGCGCCATCTGGGTGCGCGCGGCCTGCGCACCGACCACGGTGACGCGTTCGGTGGGGGCGCCTTGCGGCGCGGCGCTTGCGCTCAGGGTGATGAAGGTGGCGGCGGCGGCCAGCAGCAGTTTGGTACGCATGATTGGTCTTCCTTTCGAGGGCGATTGAGGTCGGACCGGTGCGCCTGGAAACTGCTGTGCGCGCGGTCCACGAAATTCAAGTTCGCCAGCGTTTGTCTGGGTTTGTCTGGCGATGGGAGAAGTGTAGCGAGGCGCCGCGCGCGCTCAAGCGGCATGTGCCGAAACGCCGGAAAGACGGGACGAACTGCGTAAAACCGGGGATAGCCGGGGGGTGCATATACGTGCGGCGGTCCAGCGTGCATATGCCTTACATTAGGACTTTATTCCAACCAGATCAGCCCATGCAACCGACTCCCCTCGCCGCCACCACGCGCGGCTACCCCGGCCTCGATAAGGTCGTCGAGAACGTCCACTTCGGGTCGGTGGCCGTCGTCGACGTCCAGGGCCGCCTGCTGTTTTCCGCCGGCGATCCGCACTACCCCACCTTCACGCGCTCGGCCCTCAAACCTTTCCAGGCCCTGCCCTTCATGCTGTCCGACGGCCCGGCGCGTTTCGGATTGACGCGCGACGAACTGGCGCTGCTGTGCGCCAGCCATTCGGGCGAAGGCATGCACCTGCAAGGCGTGCAGTCCATCCTGAACAAGATCGGCCTGGACGCCGGCCACCTCGAGTGCGGCTGCGCCACGCCCCTGTTCTACGAGTTCACCGGCCAGCGCGCGCCGGACCAGGAATGGACGCCGCTGCACCACAACTGTTCGGGCAAGCACAGCGGCTTCCTGGCCTGGTGCCGCCTGCACGGCGCACCCACCGCGAACTACGTCGATCGTGCGCATCCGCTGCAGCAGGCGATCCGCAGCACGCTGGCCGTTGCCGTGGGCATGCCGGCGGAGGCGATGCCGACCGGGATCGACGGCTGCTCGGCGCCGAACTACGCAATGCCCCTCTCAACCCTGGCCCATTTGTATGCACGCCTCGGCCAAGGCAGCCTTGACCCGCAACTGGGCGGCGCCATGGGCGACCTGTATGACGCGATGACGGCGCGCCCGGACCTGGTCTCGGGAACCGCGCGCACCGATTTGTCCTGGATGACGGCGGGCGGCGGCGACTGGGTGGCGAAGGTCGGCGCCGATGCGGTGCAGACCATCGGCATCCGCTCGGCGGGCCTGGGCATCGCGATCAAGATCGCCGACGGCAACAGCCGGGCCTTGCACCCGGCCGTCTACAGCGTGCTGGAACAACTCGGCTTGCTGGACGATGCGCGCCGCGCGGAACTCGAGCAGTACCGCCGGCCGCTCATCCGCAACGCGCGCGGCGCGGTGGCGGGCGATATCCGGACGCTGTTCACGCTCAGGCGCGAAGCCTAGGCGACGCCGGTCACGCGGCCAGCCGGCGCAGCATGGCCGCAATCGCCGCGATCACGGCATCGTCGGACCAGTAGTTGTTGTGGGCCAGCGGGTTCCAGCTGCGCAGCAGCAGGCCGGCCACGCCGCCGCCGGCATTGATGGCGCGGTCTTCCACCAGGGCGCGGTAGCCGCTTGAGAGCGGCTGCAGCGGCCAGCCCAGGATGTCGTCCGGGTCGTAGAAGTTGATCCACTTGAACAGCGAAGTCGGGGGCGCGATCGGGATGATGTGCATCTCCTTGTGCGCGGCCACGAAGATGGGGATGTTGCAGCCGGTCGTGACCAGCCCCGCGCAGGTGCCGGCGGCCAGAAACGTCTTTTCGCTGGCGGTCAGGGTGCGTCCGAGCGCGGTCGAGGCCCAGGCGTCGATGTTGCGCCAGATGCCCGCCGCCACCGGCCTGCCCGCTTGCGCTTTCTGCGCATCGTAGATGTAACTCGACAGCACCTGGCCGCCCAGCGACTGCGCCACGAATACCACCGGCATCGAGGGGCGGATTGCATGGGCGGACAGCAGGGTTTTCGCAATCTCGCCCTGCGCCAGCTCGTAGACCGAGCCCGGGATCTCCTTGCGGTTCTCCAGCCCGGCCGCATCGCCGAAGCCGAACAGCACGAACTTGCGCAGGTCGGGGTAGCGCACCGCGCTGCCCTTTTGGGTGCGGTCCCAGACGATGAGCTGGTTATCCTGCAGGATCTTCTGGTAATACACGGAACGCATCACCACCTTGCCCGCGACGGCGCCCAGCTGCCCGCGCACGCGCTCCATCAGAGCGTCCGCATACGTGGGCGGGGTCTCCCCCATCCCGTGCACCGTGATCAAGGCCACTTCGGCCATGGCAGCCTCCCCCGAATGGCCACATCCTGATCTGCGTGCGGCCTTTGTTTGATATCGTTAGCCTATCAGTTTTCGGGGCTGTGCATGCGCTCGCCGACCACTGACCCGTAGGGTGGGCGGGTCTCCCGCCCGCGCGTTCAACCAGCTCATGAATAGCCGCGCCGACTGCTCATCCGTGATGTGAACGCCTGGGCAGAATCTGCCCACCCTACGAGATGGAAAGTGCGAACTCCGTGACTCCTTCGACACCACCGCGCACCTGGTCACCCGGCTTCAAGGCCGCCACGCCGGCCGGCGTCCCGGTATAAATCAGATCGCCCGCCTCCAGGCGAACGAGCCGCGACAAATGGCTGATCACATCCGCGATCGGCCAGATCATCTCATTGAGATTGCCTTCCTGGCGCAGCGCCCCGTTCACCTCCAGCCAGATGCGCGCATCCTGCGGGTGCCCGAGCGTCGCCGCCGGAATGAGCGCACTGCACGGCGCCGACGCATCGAAGCCCTTGGCCATGTCCCACGGCCGCCCCGCATCCTTGGCCACCGCCTGCAAGTCGCGCCGCGTCAGGTCCAGCCCCACGCCATAGCCCCAGACCAGCGCCATCGCATCCTCAGGTGCGATGTGGACACCACCCCCACCCAGCGCCACCACCAGCTCTACCTCGTGATGCAAGTCTTGCGTCGCAGGCGGATACGGCAGCGCGCCGCTGGCCGGCACCACCGCATCGGCAGGCTTGGTGAAGAAGAACGGCGGTTCGCGGCCTGGGTCGCTCCCCATCTCGCGCGCATGCGCGCCGTAGTTGCGGCCGACGCAGAACACGCGGCGGATCGGGAAACGGGCCTCCTGGCCCGCCACGGCCAGCGAGGGCGCGGCGGGCGCGGGGATGACGTAGCTTGGCATGCTGAACCTTTCATGGACGGGAGTCGCCCATGATAACCGCGCAGCGCGGCTGCTGTCAGGCCGTGCCGGCCGGGGCCTCAAGACGCGCCGCGGCGGCGCCGACCGATTCCAGCACCCGCACCAGCGCCGTCATGTCCACCGGCTTGACCAGGTGGTGCGCAAAGCCGGCGGCAATCGCGCGTTCGCGGTCCTTGGCCTGGCCGTAACCGGTGATCGCCACCAGCACGGTGCCGCTCGTTTCCGGCATCGCGCGCAGCTGCCGGGCGAGCTGGTAGCCGTCGATGTCGGGCAGGCCGATATCGACCAGCATCGCGTCCGGGCGCTCGGCCCGGGCCCGGCGCAGGCCGGAGCGGGCGTCGTACTCGACCGCCGTACGATAGCCCTGCACGGTCAAGAGCGTGGACAGGCTGTCGGCGGCGTCGGCATTGTCGTCCACCAGCACCAGGCGCAGCGGGCGCGCCAGGAGCGTGCCTTCGACGGCTTCCTGCGGCCCGAGGCTGGCGCCAGGGACGTCCGGCGCCGCGTCCACGCAGGGCAGCGCCAGCGTGAAGCGGCTGCCCTGCCCTACGCCCTCGCTATGCGCCGCGACTTCTCCTTCGTGCAGCTCCACCAGGCGCTTGACCAGCGTCAGGCCCAGCCCCAGCCCGCCCTGCGAGCGCGCCAGCGTGCGCGCGCCTTGCGTGAACAGGTCGAACACGTTGGGCACCAGTTCCGCCGGCATGCCGGAACCGTTGTCGCTGACGGTGAGCAGCATGCGCCCGTCCATCGCTTCGAGCCTGAGCGCGATGCGCCCGTCCTTCTGGGTGTACTTGGCGGCGTTGTTCAGGATGTTGGCCACGCTCTGCACCAGCCGGGTCTGGTCGCCGCGCACATGTACCGGCCCGGGCGGCAGCGCCACCTCGACCTGGTGGCCTTTTTCCGTGATGAGGGGACGGGCCTGGTCGAGCGCGCCGGAGACGATGTCGCGGAAGTCCACCACGCCCAGCTTGAGCTTGACGAGCCCGCGCGTGACGCGCGAGACGTCCAGCAGGTCGTCGATCAGGCGGCTCATGTGGCGCACCTGGCGGCTGATGATGGTGGTGGTCTGGCGGACGCGCGGCTCCTCCTTGAACTGCATCGACAGCAGGCTGGCCGAGCTGCTGATCGGCGCCAGCGGGTTGCGCAGCTCGTGCGCCAGCATCGCCAGGAATTCGTCCTTGGTGTGGGAGAGGCGTTCGGCCTGCACGCGCGCCGCGCGTTCGCTCTGCAGCAGCGCGTCGCGCTCGAGCGCGGACTTCTGCGCCACCTCGTACAGGCGCGCATTGTCCATTGCGATCGCCGCCTGCGCCGCGACGCCCGCGATGATGCGTTCGGTGCGCTCGGTGAACACGCCGGGTTCCGGATGGCCGAACAGCAGGCCGCCGAGCACCGCGCCGGACCGCGACACCACCGGCACCGCCAGGTAGCTGCGCACCGACAGCTGCCCGGCCGGCGTCCCTTGCACCACATAGCGCGGGTCGCGCGTGATGTCGCTGCTGCGCACCGGTCCTTCGCCGCCGGAGGTGGGGCGGAAGATGCCGCCCGGGCGCAGCCGGCCGAGCTGCTCGAATTCCTCGCGCGAGGCGCCCGACAGCGTGTACAGGGGCAGGCGCTCGCCCTGCTGGTCCTGGGCGTTGTAGAAAAAGCCGCCGAAGCGCGCGCCGGCCAGCTCGGTGCCGGCATCGGTGATCGCCTGCAGCAGGGTCTCGAGGTCGAGCGTCGACACCAGCGCCTGGCCGGTGCGGTTGAGCATCTCGAGCACGCGCTTTTCGTCGCGCAGCGATTCTTCCACGCGTGCGCGGCGCACGACTTCGCGGGTGTGGCGCGCCACGTCCTCGGCCAGCGCGATCTCCTGGTCGGTCCAGCGCCGCGGGCACTGCTCGTGCAGGTAGAAGACCGCGGCCAGGTGTCCTTCTTCGATCAGCGGCACGATCACCATCGAGCGCGCGCCGATGCTGGCATAGCCTTGCGCATAGGGCGCGGCGCGCTCGTCGAGCGCGATGTCGTCCAGCCGCAGGGTGCGCCCCTTGCGTAGCTGCGAGACGATCGCCGGCCCGAAACTCTCCAATGGGCGCGACTGGCCGGCCAGGCTGGCGATGCTGCCGTCGGTCCAGTCGCGGTCCACGCTGATGGTGCCCGCGGCGGCGTCGATCTCGGCATAGCCGACCCGTGCCACGCCCAGGTAGCCGCCGGCCAGGCTGCTGGCCGCTTCCATGATGCACGCGGTGTCCACCAGGGGACGCAGGGACTCGCTCAGTTTCAGGTGGAAGGCGTGGCGCTGCTCGGCCAGCACGCGCGAGGTGGTGTCGGACAGGACGAAATACACGCCGATCACATTGCCGTCGTGGCGCACGGGGGTGATCGAGGCCGACACATAGTAGCGCTCGACCTGGCCATTGCGGACCGGGTACATCAAGGCGTTTTCGAAATGAACCGGCTGGCCGCCCAGTGCGGCCATCACACAGGGCTGGATCTGGGGCCACAGTTCGGGGCGCACCAGCGGGAAAGGCTGGCCCATGGCATTCGGGTGCTTATCGCCAAGCAATTCGGCATAGGCGTCGTTGTAGAACAGGCGCAGCTCCGGTCCCCAGGCGATGACCATCGGGACATGCGAGGCGATGATCAGGTCGGCGATGGCCTGCATGCCTTCGGGCCAGTTGTCCGGTTTCACGGACGGGAAGACGGGCCAGGGGCGCCCGGCGCGCGGCACGGGCAAGGCCAGGCCAGCCTCCGGCAAGGAAGAGGAACTGCTGTGGATACTCATCAGGATTCCCGGTTATCTTGGGCGGCTTACGGTCGCAGGTGGGAGAACCCGTCGCCTTGATTATGTTGTCGCGCCGCAAACTTTTTAACCCGCGGATTATAACCAGCAATTTTCCGGGGCCGCGCCCGTTACGCTTATTCCTGCACCGAGAACCGGAAGCGCGATTCGGTCCGGTAGACCTGGCCCGGTCGCAGGATGGTGTCGGGAAAATGCGGCTGGTTGGGCGAATCCGGGAAATGCTGTGGCTCGAGGCACAAGCCGCCGCGATGGGCATATGTGCGTCCTTTCCCCTTCAAACTACCGTCAAGGAAATTGCCGCTATAGAACTGAACGCCCGGTTCTTCGGTGAAGAGTTCCAGCACCCGGCCCGAGCCCGGGTGCCAGACGCGGGCCGCGCGCGTCATGGCCGGGCCTGCAGGCTTGTTCAGCACGAAGGTATGGTCATAGCCCAGCCCGTGGCGCAGCTGCTCGTTCGCCTCGCCGATGGCCTGGCCGACCGGGCGCGGCGCGCGGAAGTCGAAAGGCGTGCCTGCCACCGGTTGCAAGGGGCCCAGCGGAATCGACCCGGCGTCGATTGGAACGAAGGCATCGGCGTCGATCGACAGCACGTGATCGAGGATGTCCCCCTCGCCCGCCAGGTTGAAATAGCTGTGCTGGGTCAGGTTGACCGGAGTGGCGCGATCGGTCACGGCATGGAAACGCACGATCAGCTCGTTATCGTCGGTCAGCGTGTACACCACGGTCGCGTCCAGGTTGCCCGGGTAACCTTGTTCGCCGTCGGGGCTGGAGTAGGCCAGCTGCAGGCTGTCGCCGTCGACGATGGCGTTCCAGCGCACCTTGTCGAAGCCCGGCACGCCGCCATGCAGGTGATTGCGTCCGTTGTTGACCGGCAGCGCATAGGTCTGGCCGTCGAGCGTGAACCTGCCGCCGGCGATCCGGTTTCCGTAGCGGCCGATCAGGGCGCCGAAATACGGACTGTCGCCGCAATACGGCGCGAGCTGGTCGAAGCCCAGTGCCACATCGGCCATGCGGCCGTCGCGGCCGGGCGCGTGCAGCTCGGTGATGATGCCGCCAAAGTCGATGATCCTGACCACCATGCCGCCGGCATTGGCGAGCGTGAACTGGGTAACGGTGTCGCCATCGGGCAACTGGCCGAACGGCGTTTGGGTAATCCGGGTCTGCACCTTGTCTTTTCCTCGGTTGGACGGCATTGGTCGCCTGCCCCCGATCCTAGCAGTTTGGACGACAGGGCCCCGCGCGCCTCGCTGTCACACTGGCCGGTCAGTGTCGCCAGGACCTAAGTAAAACCACCGATAGCGTGTGATAGGCGCAACATGTAAAGTGTTTCCGCGGCAATGTTTGCTCTGGATCATGCGGCTTTTTGACCACACAAACATGCCAATCAGAAATCATGTAAGGATAGTGCAAATGTTTATTGGCATCATTTTGATGGTGCTGGTAACGTAACTGTCTAACAAACCTGACTTTTCACTCACAGACAGACCTGCACAATTCGCAATCAACCACTGGAGACATGCAATGAAGAAGATTAGTCTGGCCCTCGCCCTGTTATCCGTCCTGCCGCTGGCCGCCCAAGCGCAAAGCAGCGTCACGATCTACGGCATCGCCGACGCATCGGTCGGTATCGAAGACACGGATGCACCGGGCTCGGACAGCCGCACCGTGATCAGTTCGGGCACTCAGGGCACCAGCCGCATCGGCTTCCGTGGCACCGAGGACCTGGGCAATGGCCTGAAGGCGCTGTTCAACATCGAAGCGGGCGTCGCCCTCGATACCGGTGCTTCCGATTCCGCCGGCCTGTTCCAGCGCCGCGCCGTGGTTGGCCTGCAAGGCTCGTTCGGCACCGTCACCGTCGGCCGCGAATACAGCCCGATCGCCGCAGTCGTGCAGTCGAGCGACCCGCTGGGCCACGGCTTCTACGGCTCCAACCTGGGCAGCTTCGGCACCGGCCGCGCGACCCGCCGCCTGGCCAATTCGGTCAACTACAAGAGCGAAGCGCTGAGCGGCTTCACCGTGCAGGCCGCCTACAGCGCGGGCGAGCGCCAGAACAACAACCCGTCGGGCAGCCTGGTCGGCGTGTCGGTCGAATACAAGAACGGTCCGCTGAACCTGGGCGCGGGCTACCACCGGGTCGAGAACCTGGCCACCGGCGACGACGACGAATTCGCTCTCGGCGCCGGCTACAACTTCGGCGCCTTCGACCTGCGCGGCTCCTACGTCGTGGCCGATCCGGAAGGTCCACTGCCCGAGTTCAAGTTCACCACCGTGGGCGGTTCGTTCACCAGCGGCGCCAGCAAGTTCTTCGCGTCGCTGCACCAGCAGCGCGTCGACACGGGCGGACGCGGCAACGGCTTCTCGCTGGCCTACCAGTACACCTTGTCCAAGCGCACCAACGTGTACAGCAGCTACGGCCGCGTGCGCAACAACAACGCCGGCAACTTCGGCCTGACCTCGGCGGGCGGCACCTTCGCCCCGCCGCCAACCGCGTTCGGCGCCGATCCGTCGGTGTTCAACGTGGGTGTGCGCCACTCGTTCTAAGCGCTGCGGCGTCGAACAAGAACGGCAAGCCTGTTGGCTTGCCGTTTTTTTTGGTCAGGCCGCCTGTTTCGGGCTGGCGATCAGGCCGAGCTTCTCCGAGCTCATGAGCTGGTCGATGTCGAGCAGGATCAGCATGCGCTCGCCGACCGTGCCCAGGCCGGTGATGTAGTCGCCTTCCGCGGTCGAGCCCATCTCGGGCGCCGGGCGGATCTGCTCGTCGAGCAGGGTGACGACGTCGGAGACGCTGTCCACCACCATGCCGATCACGTGGTTCTTGATGTTCAGGACGATCACCACGGTGAACTGGTCATAGGTCGGCTCGCCCAGGTTGAACAGGATCCGCATGTCCACGATCGGCACGATCGAGCCGCGCAGGTTCTGGATGCCCTTGATGCAGGCGGGAGCGTTCGGCAGCAGGGTCGGCTCTTCATAGCCGCGGATTTCCTGCACCTTGAGGATGCTGATGGCGTACTCTTCCTTCGCGAGGCGGAAGGACAATACTTCGTTGTCTTGGGTTACTGCGTCCATGGGTGGTTCCTGTTCCTGGTGTCTGGGCGAGAGCGTAATTGCCTCAATGCAAGATACCTTACGTCCAATCCGCTGCGGATTCGATGGAGAAGTAGCAAAATTGGGCAAATTTTCCTGTTTTGCGGCTGCGGTATGGCGTGCCTGCAACGGATTTGTGACTTGCCCGTGGAAAGCTCGGCAGTTCGCCTAAAACAACACCCGTGCGGTCGCCGCCGGTGCGCAGTGGCAATATCACGTAGAATCCGTCCATTCCACTGCATCCGGACGACCGCGTGACCGGCACCCCCCCCTCTTCTTCCCCGGCACGCAGGCCACTGCGGGCCTACCTGTTATGGCTGGTCCTGGCAACCCTGCTGCCTGGCGTCGTCGGCGCGTCCCTGCTGTTCGTCCACCAGTACCAGAAAGCGCGGGCCCAGTTCGAGAAGAACACCATGCAGACCGTGCGCGCGCTGGTGCACACGGTCGAGAACAAGATGCTGCAGGGCGAATCGATCGCCCAGACCCTGTCGACGCTCGACGCGCTCGAAACGGCGGACTTCGCGCGCGTGCACCGCCAGGCGCGCCAGGCCCTGGTGCTGGCCGGCGGCGGCATGAACATGGTGCTGCGCGACCGCAGCGGCCAGCAGCTCGTCAACACCGCGGCCGACTACGGCACGCCCCTGCCGCTCGAGCGTTCGGCCCAGCTCGAGCGCGTTTTCGCCACCGGCAAAGCTTCGGTGTCGGATGTGTTCACCGGTCCGCTGAACAAGTTGCCGAAAGTCAGGGTCGACGTTCCGGTGCAGGTGGGCGGCGAGGTACGCTATGTGCTGAGCATCGGCATGCGGCCCGACTACTTCCAGGACATCCTGACGCGGAAGTCGATCCCCGAAGGCGCGGTGGCTTCGCTGTTCGACCGCCAGGGCATCATTTTCGCCCGCAACATCAATCCCGCCCAGTCGATCGGCAAGCCGGTCAATCCGCTGCTGCGCAACGCGGCCGCGCGCGCCAGCGAAGGCACCATCGACTCGCGCTCGCGCGAAGGCATACCGCTGGTGACCTCGTTCTCGCGCTCCGCCGTCACCGGCTGGGGCATCGCGATCGGGATCCCGCGCGCCGTCCTGCGCGCCGAACTGCTGGGACAACTGGTCCTGATGGTGGGCGGCACGGCGGTGCTGTTCGCGATCGGGCTGTGCCTGGCCTGGCTGATCGGCGGGCGCATGGCGCGCTCGCTGCAGGCGCTGACCGGCCCGGCCCTGGCGCTCGGCAAAGGTAAAAACGACGGCGCGCAGCCATTCAACGGCGTGCCGCTGGACGAGGTCTACGTGCGCGAAGCGGCCGAGGTGGCGGCCGCCATCGGCGACGCAGCAAGCCTGCTCGAAGAACGCTCGTGCGAACTGGCGGCCAAGGAAGCGGCGCTGCGCGACACCCACATGCAGGCGCGCTTCGGCACCTGGCACTGGAGCATCGGCAGCCAGGCCATCGAGGTGTCCGATTCGGTATCCCACATCTTCGGCCGCCCGTTGCCGCCCTTCGCGCAGCAGCGCGGTTCGGTGCTGGGCGAGGAATCGTGGCTGCAGGTCCAGCGCCTGACCAGCGAACTGGCGCGCGTCGGCGGCAACGGCAAGCTGCAGCTGCACGCCACCCACGCCGACGGCCACCGCATCTGGCTCGACTACCGCTGCGAGAGCGTGCACGGCCCGGACGGGCGCGTGGTGGCGCTGCGCGGCTCGATGCAGGACGTGACCGAGCGCGTCCGCGCCGAAGAAGCGCTGCGCCACGCCGACCAGCGCAAGAACGAATTCCTCGCCATGCTCGCACACGAGCTGCGCAACCCGCTGGCCCCGATCACTTCCGGCGCGCAGCTGCTTGGCCAGGACGGGCTCGATCCGGCGCGCACCAAACAGATCAGCGCCATCATCGCGCGCCAGGCGCGCCACATGGCCGGGCTGGTGGACGACCTGCTGGACGTCTCGCGCGTCACCCGCGGCCTGGTGGAACTGAGCAAGGAGCGCATCGACATCAATGCGGTGGTGCTGGACGCGGCCGAACAGGTGCAGGCGCTGGTGCGCGACAAGGGCCACCGTCTCGAGGTCCGCACCCTGCCCCAGCCCTGCCACGTCTTCGGCGACCGCAAGCGGCTGGTGCAGGTGGTGGGCAACCTGCTGCACAACGCGGCCAAGTTCACCGACCGTGGCGGCGAGATCGTCGTCACGCTGGCCGCGGGCAGCGAACTGGTGGTGCTGGAAGTGCGCGACAACGGCATCGGCATGCTGCCGGCCGAACTGGAACGCGCCTTCGACATGTTCGTGCAGGGCGAACGCACGCCCGACCGCTCGCTCGGCGGCCTGGGCATCGGCCTGGCGCTGGTGCGCAGCCTGGTCGAGCTGCACGGCGGCAGCGTGGGCGTGGCCAGCAGCGGCCAGGGCCTGGGCACGGTCTTCACGGTCCGCCTGCCGCGCGCAAGCGAGCGCGCCCCGGCGGGCCTGAACGCCGCGCCCGCGGCCGCGGCCCCGGCGCACGACGCCAACCTGAAGGTGCTGGTGGTGGACGACAACATCGATGCGGCCCAGGTGCTGGCGATGTATGTCGGCGCGCAGGGACACGAGGTGCAGGTCGAGCATGACTCGCAGGCGGCGCTGGCGCTGGCCCCAGGCTTCGCGCCGGACGTCTGCCTGCTCGACATCGGGCTGCCCGACATGGACGGCTACGAACTGGCGCGCCGCCTGCGCCGCGACCCTGTCACCGCCCAGGCGGTGCTGGTGGCGGTAACCGGCTACGGCCAGGAGCAGGACCGCCGCAACAGCGCGGCGGCCGGCTTCGACCACCACCTGGTCAAGCCGGTGGACATGGCCAGCCTGGAGAAGATCCTCGCAGGCGTGGCCGCCGCCTGACGACGCTTAGCGTTTGACGCCGCCGAAGCTGTCGCCCTTCTTCCACGCCGGCATGCCGGGTGCGTTCGCCACCGCATAGCCCAGGTTCAGCGTGAACTGCGCCTGCTGCACCATGCCCGACAAGTCCCAGTCGGCGCGGTACTCGTCGCTCACCTGGTGGTAGTCCTTCTTGAAGCCCACCATCTTCTCGCTCGATGCGCCGTGCTGGTGCGCGAACTCGAAATGGCCGTCGCCCGAGAACACCGCCGAGCCGACATTGAAGGCCGGGACGCCCGCCTTGGCAAAATTAAAATGGTCGGCCCGGAAGTAGGCGCCCGACAGGTCGGGAATCAATGGCGCCAGCTTCAGGCCCATTCCCTTGGCCACGGTGGCCGCGGTGTCATACAGGGTGCTGCGCTCGGCGCCCGGCACGCCGATGTCGCGGGTACGGCCGACGAAATTCAGGCTGTCGAGGTTCAGGTCGGCGGCGGTCTGCGCCAGCGGCACCACCGGATTCTTCACATAGGCGGCGCTGCCCAGCAGGCCCTGCTCTTCGGCGGCCGGCCACAGGAATACCTGGGTGCGGCGCGCGGGCTTTTTCACCGCTTCGGCCGCCATCGCCAACAGCGCGGCGGTGCCGGAGGCGTTGTCGATGGCGCCGTTGTAGATGCGGTCCTTGTTTCCTGCAGCTGCCTCTTCGTCCATGCCCATGTGATCCCAGTGCGAGGAATACACCACCGCCTGCTCTTTCAGCCTGGGGTCGGTCCCCGGCACCAGTCCGACGACATTGAACTGCTCGACCTGGCGAATGCCCGACCTGAGCTCGACATGGGTGGCGATCTTCAGGTCCACCGGACGGAAATCGCGGCGCTCGGCCTGGGCGCGCAAGGTGTCGAGGTTGAAGCCGGCGGCTGCGAACAGCTCGCGCGCCGTGTCTTCGTGCAGCCAGCCTTCCACCGGGTTGCCGGCGCCCGCGAGGTGGAAGCGCTCGTGTGAGAAGCCGTTGGCCGGCACGCTCCACGGGTAGGAGGACGATGGCAGCGTGTGGATCAGCAGCGCGCCGGCCGCGCCCTTGCGCACCGCTTCCTCGAACTTGTACAGCCAGCGGCCATACCAGGTGTAGGCCTTGCCCGCGAAGCGGTTCGGCTCCTGGGAGGTAGGCTGCGGGTCGTTGACCATCATGACCAGGATCTTGCCCTTTACGTCCACGTCCTTGTAGTCGTCCCATTTTTCTTCGGGCGCGGAGACGCCATAGCCGACAAAAAGAAGCGGCGCATCGAAGGCCAGGCTCGTGCGTCCGCTGGCGGTGCCGAACACGATGCCCTTGCCGATGTCAGGCTTGAAGTGCTTGCCGCCGGCCTCGAAGCTCACGCTGCTGCCGGGCAGCAGCCGGGTGCCGCGGATGTCAACCTTCTGGCGGTAGCCGCCGCCCGGGATCTCCTTGAGCCCGATGATCGCGGCCTGGGTCTCGAGATAGCGCACCGCCAAATCGCCGCCGCGCTGGCCGGTGCCGCGCCCTTCGAACAAATCGTCGGCGAGGAAGGCCAGGTGGCCGCGCAGCACCGGCTCGGACACGGCAGGCGCCTGTGCGAAGGCGGTGCCGGACAGGGTCAATGCAGCGGCAAGGGCGAGAGGGGAAAGTCGCATCGAAGATTCCATATCGAGGTGGGCCGGCTTGGCAGGCTGCCATCTTAACCCAGCCCTCATGGAGTGGGCGGTCCCCATTGCCGCAGGCTGGATGGCAGGCCTATACTTGCCATCTACTGAACAGGAAGCGCCAGCCACGCCGCACCACCCACCAAGGAGTCCACCATGTACGGTTTGATCGGAAAAATGCGCGCCCAGCCGGAACAGCGCGATGCCTTGATCGCCATCCTGCTCGAAGGAACCAAGGCGATGCCGGGCTGCCTGGGCTATGTGATCGCGAAAGACAGAACGGACGCGGACGCGCTCTGGATTACCGAGACCTGGGACAGCCAGGCCAGCCACAAGGCCTCGCTGGCGCTGCCACAGGTACAGGCTGCGATCGCCAAGGGACGGCCCTTGATCGCAGGCTTCGGCGAGCGCTTCGAGACCGAGCCGGTGGGCGGGCACGGGCTGGCCGCGCCGCGCTGACCAGTCAGGCGGCGGTGGGCGCGCCGGCGAAGGGCCGGGCGTCGATCGGGAGATCGATCACGAAGGCCGTGCCCTCTTCGGCGGAACTGGACATCAGCACGCTGCCGCCGTGCGCCTCGGCCACGCGGCGCACGTAAGGCAGGCCCACGCCCCAGCCCTCGCCCAGGCCCTGGTTGCCGGCGCGGCGGTAGAGCTGGAAGATGCTCTCGCTGTCTTCGGGCGCGATCGGCGCGCCCTGGTTATGCACCATCACCTGCACCCGTTCGACCGTGGTGGACACGGTCAGGCGGATGGCCGCGTCGTGCGCGCCGTACTTGATCGCATTGTTGACCAGGTTTTCGATGGCCCGCTGCAGGGCTTCGCGGCACCACCAGCCTTCAATCGGTTCGACTTCGATCGTGACCTCGACCGGGTGGAAGATCTCGGCCGACTGCGCCACTTCGCGCACCAGCGCCACCATGTCCATCTGCGCCAGCGTCAGGCGCACCGGCCCGGTCTTGCAGAAGGCAATCCCGTCGAGCAGCTCGCGCGTCATGCCGTCCATGCGCTGGGTGCTGGCGACGATCTTCTCGGCATAGCGGCGCACGTTGGCGTCGCCCGATGTATGGTTGATCATCTCGGCCGCCATCTGGGCGGTGGACAGCGGCGTGCGCAGGTCGTGCGCCA
Source organism: Telluria sp. ZT3P39 (assembly GCF_059685935.1). Taxonomy (NCBI): domain Bacteria; kingdom Pseudomonadati; phylum Pseudomonadota; class Betaproteobacteria; order Burkholderiales; family Oxalobacteraceae; genus Telluria; species Telluria sp. ZT3P39. The sequence continues at coordinate 354,998 of NZ_JCASIH010000003.1, read as the reverse complement.
TCGAGGCCACGAACTGTTCGCGCAGCGCGGCCTGCACCACGATGAAGGCGTTCGCGCTTTCGCGGATGGTGGCGTCGATGTGGGCCGAAAGCATAGCGCGCTGCGCTTCGTCCAGCAGAACGCCGTGGCGGTCGAGTTCGCGGAACAGGACGTCGCGGAAGATCTGCATCTCGTGGATGACGGCGGTGGCGTCGTACATCGTCATGCGCGCACGCTCGCCGCCATGCTCGCTGGCGACCGCGCCCAGGTCGGTGACCACGCGCGCCGAGTGGCCCGGCGTGAGCAGTGCCGCCAGGGTGTCGAAATAGGCCGGGAGCGTGTTCTCGAGGATGGGCAGCGCCAGGTCCTTCGCCTGCGGCACATGGCCGCGCACCTCGGTCATCCAGGCTTCGATGAGCGGCGTGCGCAAGGCCACCATCGCGCGCGTCACGGGCGACAGGTCGGGGTCGTCGGGGGACAGGTGCCCAGTCAGGTTTGCATTCATTACCGGTGGGGACCCTGGTCGCGTTGGCAAAATGGAACGAGACTGGAGTCTACACGACGGTGTTTATGGACGGCGCGTGAATGCGGGGCTCATCTATTAGCTCATCTTATGAATGAAGCCGCGAAATAAGATTGGCTAATACACCGTAGGGTGGGCGGGTTTCCCGCCCGCGCGTTCAACGAAAGGTGTACGCCACGGAGCGGGCCGAGATACGTAATTTGAACGCGCGGGGTAATCTGGTCCAGTGGACCAGATTACAAGCCGCCCACCCTACGATTTCAGGTACTGCATGTACTTTGCCACTCCGCTTGCGACATCCGTGAACGGCTCGCTGTACCCCGCCGCCCGCAGCGCCCCGATATCGGCCTGCGTAAAGCTCTGGTATTTACCTTTCAGCTTGTCCGGGAACGGCAAATACTCGAGCAGTCCCTTCTCGACGATCTGCTCCAGGTTCATCGGCTCCCCGCCTTCATTGGCCAGCGCATTGACGGTGGCCACCGCCAGGTCGTTGAAGGGCTGCGCGCGCCCGGTGCCGAGGTTGAACACGCCGCGCTTGTCCGGGTGATCGAGGAAGAACAGGTTCACCTTGACCACGTCCTCGATGTAGACGAAGTCGCGCATCTGGGTGCCGGCCTCATAGCCATCGTTGGCGCCGAACAGCTTGACCTTGCCCTCTTTCTGGAACTGGTGGTACTGGTGGAAAGGCACCGAGGCCATCGTGCCCTTGTGGCCTTCGAGCGGACCGTAGACGTTGAAATAGCGCAGGCCGACGACCTGGCTGCCCTCGCGGATGCCGTGATGCCGCCAGTGGCGGCGCATGTACTGGTCGAACAGGAATTTCGAATAGCCGTAGACGTTCAGCGGGCGCTCGTGCTCGCGCGCTTCCTTGAACACGGTGCCGCCACCATACACCGCGGCCGACGAGGCGTAGATGAAGGGAATGCGTTCGCGCTGGCAGAACTCGAACAGCGCGATGGTGTAGTCGTAGTTATTCTTCATCATGTAGACGCCATCGGTCTCCATGGTGTTGGAGCAGGCGCCCTGGTGCAGCACGGCCGTGAACTTGCCGTCGAATTCGCCCGCCTTCAGGCGCACCAGGAAGTCATGCTTGTCGGCGTAATCGGCCACCTCGGCATCGACGATGTTCAGGAATTTGTCGGGACGCGACATGTTATCGACCGCGAACACGCTGAAGGGCTTGCGCTTGGATAGCGCATGTACCAGGTTGGCTCCGATGAAGCCTGCTGCGCCGGTGACCAGTATCATTTTCTACCTCGTTTCAATGTGCGTTCAGGCTGCGGCCAGCATGGGCTGCAGCGGTTGCCAGACGTCGCCTGGCAGGAGTTGTTTCATGCAGTTCTGGTGGCCCAGCGGGCATTCGCGCTGCTGGCAGGGCGAGCACTCGATGTGCAGCCACAGCACCTTGGCCAATTCGGAATGTGGCGGCGTGTGGCGCGGGTCGGTCGGGCCGTAGATCGCCACCACCGGCCGGCGCAGCGCCGCGCCGATGTGCATCAGGCCCGAATCGTTGGTGACCACCACGGCCGCGCGCGAAATCAGCGCAATCGCCTCGCTGAGCGAGGTGGAGCCGGCCAGGTTGTGCGCCTCTGGAACCTGCGCGGTGATCTCGTCGCAGACCGCGCGGTCTTTCGGGGAACCGAGCAGCAGGATTTGCGCGTCCGGGCGGTTGGCCAGGATCGTTTGCGCCAGCTCGGCGAAATACGGCGCCGGCCAGCGCTTGGCCGGACCGAACTCCGCTCCCGGCGCGAAGGCCACGTAGGTGCCGGCCGGCAGGCCGAGGCGCGCAATGGCGGCGTCGGCCAGTTGCGGATCGACGCTCATCTCGGGCTCGGGCAGCTTCGCGGGGCGCGGCAAGTGGCGCACCGGCGCGTCGGCCAGCGCCGCATAGAACTGCACCATCGGGCGCGGCGCGGCCTTGTCGTCGTGGTGCATGGCGTTGACCAGGCCATAGCGCATTTCGCCCTTGTAGCCGACCCGCCGCTTGATCCCGGCCAGCCACGGAATCAATGCGAACTTCAGGGTATTGGGCAGCACATACGAATCCGCATAGCCGCGCGCCTTGAGGATCTTCGCGAATGCGCGGCGCTCGGCCCACTGCAGCGAGCCGTGCTTGAAGGGCGATTCGATGACCGTGTCCACCTCGCGCATGGCGCGCCAGACCGGGGCGACCCAGGTCGGGGCCAGCACGTCGATCGGACGGTCGGGATGCAGTTCGCGCAGGCGGCGCAGCAGCGGCTGCGCCATGACGGCGTCGCCGATCCAGTTGGGGGAAATGACAAGCGTGCGCAAGATGGGTCCTTCGTCGGGATTGTGCGGGACCCGAGGCGTCAGCCAGGTCCCTGCATTCGTAATCCCGGATTATAGCAACCAGGGCGCCGGCCTTCCCGTGCCGGGCAAGCGCTTGTCAGGAAGGCTCGGCGCCGGCGCTTTCCTTCACCCTGCCATGCAGCGCGTCGCGCCAGCTGTTGCCGACGTTCGCGCAGACGAAGCGGCACATCGAGGCCGCCTGCTGCTGCAGCATGCGCTGGTGGTTCGCCTGCAGGAATTTGCCGAGTGCTTCGTACAGGTCCCACATCACCTCGTCGGTATCGTGCGAGCCGAGTTTGGCGGGGATGATGGTGTCCGGGTCGATCATGGCTTCGCGCAAGGCCGCCAGCAGCTCCGTCACCGGCATCCGGCGCCACATCGCGGCCAGGCGCGGGACGTTGTGGAAGATGTGGCGGAAATAGATGCGGTTGGTCGAATAGGCGTCCCACCAGGCCTTGCCGCGTTCGGTCTCGCCAAGAAAAGACTCGAAGCGTCCCAGCAGGGTCTCGCCGGGCGAGCGCACGGCATCCCGCGTGGTCAGCACCGACACGCCCAGGCTGTTCGTCACGCGGTCGATGGGTGCGGCGATGGCGATGCGGTTGGTGTCCGGCGACTTGCCCCACAAGAGGCCGACCACGAGATTGTTGTCCTCGTCGATCCGGTGCACGATGGCCGAGCCGGAATCGCCATGGTCGACGAATTCGTGGCCGCTGCCGCAAATGAACAGCATGTCCTGGAAGAGCTCGAGATTGGCTGCCTGCCCGCTGTAATGGATCGCGGTGATGCTGCCGGAAGTCAGGCCGGTGGACACGCCGCGCTTGGCGACGGCGAAGGGCAAGTCGTCCCTGGTGAGTTCGTGGGTGCCGGTGACGGCGCCGATTTCACGGATATAGGCCAGGGCCGTATCGTTGTAGTAATCCAGGCCGACGATGGCGGCGTCGACTTCCGAGCTGTCGTGCACGTCGACGGTCGTGCCGATCTCGTCGCATTTGACCTTGGCCGGCTGGTAGACGGTGGTGCCGACGCTGCCCAGCACGTGCGCGGCCGACAGCGCATAACAGCTGCCGTCGGGCTTTTTGACGATGCAGCCGAGCGTGCCGAAGAAATAGCCGACGCTGAGCTTGGTGCCGCCGACCAGCGGCCGGTACTTGCCGTTGTCCTCGTACATGGCGCGCTTCTCGGCGGTGGCGTCGCAGCGGATGACGGGGGCGTGCTCGATCACGTCGGTGGGAAAACCGTCGACCTCGACCGGGATCTGCTCGTCTTGCGGGATGGATGCCAGGCTGCGCTTGCGCCTCAGGTGTACGCAGATCGCCAGCTCGCCGGTCGGCTTGCCCTGCACGCGCTTCACGCCGATGCTCGTTCCGTGTACACCCGGAATCATCATCGCGACGGCGTGAAAATACTCCTTCGCCTGCTTCATCTGCTCGAAACTCATGTCGTCCATCGTCGCTCTCCCCCTAGAAAGTAACGCAGCGGTAAATGGCCTTACGCCAATAAGTGTCAATTTAGCACCAACTTAATGCTGAGTCACCGGGTATTTACGATCTGCTGGCGCGTTTCACCTGCAGCTGCCGACTTCCTTGAGCATCCTGAACTGGGCATCCATCATCACCGGATTCGGATCGTGCCCGGTGCGCGGCAGCATGACGAATTGCTTGCGCGGGGCCCGGATGCTGTCGAACCAGCGTTTGCCGGTGGCCGGCATCGTCACCAGGTCGTGCTCGCCCTGCAGCAGGAAGACCGGGACGGCGAAGTCGGCGCCGAGCTTGTACAGGTCGACTTTCGACGCGATGCCGTCGCCCTTGTAGCCGACGAACTGCAGCCAGGAGTAATCCTCGCCGGCCGTGTAGTCGGCCTGGTATTGCGCGGTCGTATACTCGGGTGGCGGATTCCACCAGGATTTCGGGGCCGGCTCCGTGACCAGGGCTTCGTACTTGCGCGTGACGCGGCGCAGGACGCCGGGACTGCGCGGGTTGGTCCAGGGCGGCGGGCCGAGGGCGTCGAGTTTGCTGATGGCGTCCTGATCCCTGGCGGCGCGGGCGAGCGCCAGCGTGGCGTTGTAGCTGTCCTGGTCGCCGAAGCGGCCGACCAGCTGGCCGGTGCCGATGTAGGCGCAGAAGGCCTCCGGCCACGATTTCACCATGTGCACGGCGAGCATCGAGCCCCAGGAGCCGCCCATCAGGATCACCTGACGCTTGCCGAACAGCTTCGCGATTTCTCGGGCGAGCTCGGTGCCGTCGTCGCGCAGGCGCTCGACCACCAGCGGCTCGTCATCAAGCGGGCGGTTGCGGGCGTAGGTCATGCCGGAGCCGCGCTGGTCCCATTGCACCAGGGTGAAATCCTTTTCCCAGGATTTGTAAACCTGGTCGGCGTAGGGCGTGGAGGGGTTGCCGGGGCCGCCATGCACGATCAGGACGAGGGGGTTGGCGCAATTGCTGCCCTTGATGCGCACCCATTGGTCGATGCCGCCGATGCGCATGTAGCCCTTTGCGTCGACGGATTTGCCGGGGCTGGTGCAGACGGTCTTGCCGAAGGTGTCGGTGGCCGGGGATGCGGCCTTGGCGATGCCGGTGCAGAGGGTGAGCAGGATGGTGGCGGATAGGACCAGGCTTCTTGTCGTCGTCATGGCGTTCGTCGAGTGTTGTTATGGAAACACCTCTGAGGGTACATCACGACGGCGCGGCAAAGTGCGTGGAATTTCACAGGGGTCTTGCCCCGCCATCCTGAGGCAAGTGTCGTCATTTCGCGCGGATATAGCTTTCTGCAGATCGAGACTGTTTCGTGATGACCCCGCCGGCAGTGCTTGCTCTCCTTTGGCGCTGTCCTAGACTGAATCATCGGAGAAGCGCGATCCGCGTCAGCGATCGTGCGGCACTCCGACGGCACGACATTACGCTGATTCGGCGCGACGCCTGTCCCAAAGACGAGTTTGCTTTGTGAAGGAATGATCATGCGTCCCCTTTCCTACCTCCTCCCTGCCGCCCTGTTTGCACTCGCTTCCAGCGTGGGCGCGCAGACCCAGACCTATCCACGACCCGACACTGCGCCGATCTCGACCGTCACTGTGACGGCCCCGGCCAAGACGGTCCGGTTGAGGGATGAACAGGTCCGGGAAATTGCCGGTACCTATGCCATGTCAAATGGCTGGAACCTGAGAGTGCGCGGTACGCCGCGTTACATTGACGCGACCATCGATAGCGAAAAGCCCATCCGGCTGGTTCCGGTTTCTTCGGACAAGTTCGTTTCCGGGGATGGGAACGTGACGATGGAATTCAACCGGGGTGCGTCGCGTGAAGATATGGTGATGAGCTATGTGCCGGATCCGAAGGACCCGGGCAGAGTGGAAGTGTCGGCGCAGAGAGAGAAGCGCTGACGGGTTGCGCGGATCGAGATGCAGGCGGCTGCCCCGCATCTCGATGAGTGCTAGAGCCGGTCCAGCCGCGCGGGCAGTTCGCGTAACATCGCCTCGCGGGCGCGGGTGCCGCCCATAGCCGATTCCTGCCTTGCATCCAGCACCAGGCGCGCGAACACGACCGTGCGCCCGTCTTTTTTCGCCCATCCGACATACCAGCCATACTGGCGCGTTGCGTCATCGCCGCCGTCGGGCCGCAGCGCCGGAGCAGTACCGGTCTTGCCGGCCACTTCCCAGCCGTTCGCGAGCGTTTTCTGCGGCATGATACGGGCGGTCATGGCATAGGCATGGGCCGACAGCGGCAATTCGCGGTTCGCCACCTTGCGCAGGAAAGCCACTTGCTCGAGCGGTGAAATACGCAGGCTGGAGCCGACCCAGGATTGCGTCACGCCGTTGTCCTTGCCGGGATCGCCGCTGACGTCCCGGTTGCCGTAGCCGAAGCCTTGCACATACTTCTCGAAGCGCGCGGTCCCCAGGCTGGCCGTCACTTGCTGGGCGTACCAGAGCACCGAGTTCTGCAGCCAGCTGCCGGGATCGGTATCGGCGCGCCAGGATGCGTTGTACGCGGGATAGCCTGGCTTGAAGGGCAGCACGGGCGCGTGCGGACTTGTCAGGATGCCGCTGTCGAAGCCCATCAGGGCAACCGGGATATTGAAGGTCGAGGCGGGCGTGACGCGTTCATCGCAGTGGCCTTCGCGGGCCAATTGCTCGCCACTGACAGCGTCGAGCAGCACCGTGCAACTGAATGGGGCCTGCGAGGCAACCGGGGCGATGCGCCAGGCCAGCGCGGGCTGGAAGGCGAGGCTTGCGCCAAATATGCAGGCCAGCCCGGCGATGGCGAGCACACGCGTGACGCGCGCCCGATCGCCGCGCGCCTGCCTTGGCTCGCGAATCAGCGCGATGCGCGCGGCCAGCGTGCCGGGGCACACCGCGCCGAAGGCAAGCGCCGATTGTGGCGTCCCGCGCTGCAGGCGCAGCTGAGCCACCAGCGCCATCGCGTAGGCTTTGCGCTGTGCCGGCAGGCGCCGGCGCAACACGTCGCGGTCGCAGCCGAGCTCCTGGGCCAGGGACAGGCTGGTGCGCAGCATCCGCATGAATGGATTGAACCAGAGCAGCATCTGCAGCACGATGCCGACGCTCGTCCAATGCAGGTCGCGCCGGCGCCAGTGGGTCAGCTCATGCTCGACGATCAGCTGCCGTTGCGCCTCGTCGAAGCTGCGCAAATGGCGCGGCAGCAGCAAGCGCGGCTTGAGCAGGCCGAACAGCATGGGCGAAATCGGCGCGTCCACTTCGATAAAAACAGGCGAGCGGGTGGGCGGGCCATGCGACGGCAGGCGGCTGCCGCTCGCAGCCAGGCCGTCGAGCAGCCGGCGCGCCTGCAGCAGCCGAAACACCTTGCAGCCCAGGCCGAGCAGGTAGGCCAGCAGCCAGGCTTGCGCGGCAAGGCTCAGCCAGGTGGTGGGATGAGCGTCGGCGGCAGCGGCGGCAACCCGGCCGGCCGCCGCCGACACGCTCGCGCCTTGCGGCGCGGCGGGACGGCTCTGCGCCATGTCGGGCAAGTCGATGGGCGGCACCAGGCGCAGGCGTTCACTGTGCGGAAGCAGGATCACCAGGAAGACTGCCACCACGGTGGCCTGGCCCAGCAGCCAGGTCGAACGCTGCGACGCGACGCCAGGCAGGCGGGCAAACAGCGCCGTCATCGCCCACACGCACAGGCCGGCGACCAGGCAACCCGCGCTGGCCAATAGAAAACGCAAGGGCAGCTGGTCCAGCAACTGGGCAAGCCCGGTCATGCCGCGTCCGGGTCATCCGGCCAGCTGTGCAGCAGCTGTTCCAGCTGCGCCAGCTCTGCCTCGTCCACCAGCTTGCTGCCGGTGAACATATTGACCGGCAGCGGTGCATCCATTTCCATCACCCGCTTGCCGAAGTCGTGCGCGAAGGCAGCCAGGGTACCGACCTTTTCCAGCGCCGCTTCATACACCTGCACACCATGCCGCGTGTGCTGGTGCACGGAGCCTTTGTCCAGCATGCGTTCCAGCGTCTTGCGGGTGGAGGAATACGACCAGCCCAGCTCGGGTTCAACCTGATCATGGATTTCACGCGCGCTCAGCGGATGCTGCTTCCACAGCGCCTTGAGGACGGACAGTTCGGAGATAGAGGGGATAGCCATGGCGGATATTGTGCAGGGGTCTGCGACCAATGTCACCAAGAATAAAATAATTGACAGCAATACGACATGAGTCGCATGATGGTCAGCATTGTCGCATATTGAAAGGTACAGCATGAGTTTCCGCATTACCGCCATGGCGCTGCTGGGCGGCATGGCCGCGCTGGCCCCTGCCCCTGTCGTCCACGCCGCCGAAATCTGCACGGCGATCGCCGATGCCGCCACCGGCAAGGTCCTGATGCAGCGCGGCGACTGCCGGCGCCAGGTGACGCCCGCCTCCACGTTCAAGATCCCCCTGCGCCTGATGGGCTACGACGCCGGCTTCCTGAAGGACGCGCAAGCACCCGAGCTGGGCAACCAGGACGTCTCGGGTGATGCCGGGCATGATGGCTTGACCGCTTCCTGGCTGGAATCGTCGCTGCGCATTTCGCCATTGGAACAGCTCTCCTTCCTGGGCAAGCTCGTCAACCGCCAGTTGGGCGTGAGCGGGCACGCCTACGCGATGACGGCGCAGCTGACGCAATCGGGCCAGTCGCCGGAAGGCTGGCGCATCAATGGCAAGACCGGCAGCGGTTCTGGATACGGCTGGTATGCCGGCTGGGCGTCACGGGGCGCGCGCACCTATGTCTTTGCGCGCCTGATTCAGAAAGACCCGGCGCAAGCAGCGAATGTGCCGAGCGGCGTGCTGGCGCGGGACGGCCTGATCGAGGAATTCCCTGCCCTGATCAACGCCATCGAGGTGGACCAGGCGATTCAAGCGCTGATGCAAGAGAACGATGTTCCCGGCATGGCGGTGGCGCTGAGCTTGAATGGCAAGCACTATTTCTACAACTACGGTGTGATGTCGAAAGAGACGGGGCAAGCAGTCAGCAACGCCAGCTTGTTCGAGCTCGGCTCGCTCAGCAAGACCTTCACGGCAACCCTGGCGACCTATGCGCAAGCGCAAGGCAAGCTGGCCATGACGGACCCTGTCAGCCGCCACCTGCCCCTCCTGCGCGGCAGCAGCTTCGACCACATCAACCTGGTCCACCTGGGTACGCACACCGTCGGCGATTTTCCGATGCAGGTGCCGCAGCACATCACGACCTACGATCAGCTGATGGATTACTACAAGAACTGGAAGCCTGGCCACGCGGCGGGCACGCACCGGACCTATTCCAACCTTGGCATCGGCCTGCTGTCCATCGCCACCGCCGCCAGCCTGGGCCTGCCCTATGTGGACGCCGTGGAGAAGACGCTGTTCCCTGCCCTGGGCATGACGCATAGTTATATCAGGGTGCCGGCCGCGCACATGGCGCAGTACGCACAAGGCTATGACAGCGAGGGCAGGCCCGTGCGCGTGCATCCGAATGTATTGGCCGATGAGGCCTACGGTGTGAAGAGCAATACGCGCGACTTGATTCGCTTCCTGGACGCCAATATGGGGCTGGTGAAGCTAGAGGCCAGGCTAGCGCGTGCGGTCGCAGACACGCATCTGGGTTATTTCAAGGCGGGTGTGCTGACGCAGGCTCTGATCTGGGAGCAGTTCCCGGGTCAGGCGGGGGTGGAGCAGCTGTTGGTCAGCACGGGAACGAAGATGTCGCGCGAATCGAATCCGGTCAGGGCCATTGCGCCGCCGCTGGCGCCGCAGGCTGATTCGTGGCTGCACAAGACGGGAGCGACAGGCGGCTTCAGCGCTTATGCGCTGTTCAATCCGGCGCGCAAGCTGGGGATTGTGTTGCTGGCGAATCGGTTTATTCCGGGGGAGGAGCGGGTCAGGGCTGCGTATACATTGCTGGAGCGCGTGGCGCCTGGGGTGCGGTGAGCTGCGTCGGCAAGCCGGAGCAGTTCACGGGCGGCCCACATGCTGAGCGCGGAATCGAAGACTCGCGCGGCATCGTTTCCTTCTTCAGCATTGACGGTGGCGACGGAGCGCCGGGACACATCGCTATCGTGTCGAGAGATCGCTGGGGCAAGTATCTTCGTTGTGGGAATGAGGTCGATGGGACGCCAAGCGGCTGTTACAGGCAGTCGCGTGATGGCCGCTGCTGTAGTCAGCCCTTGGGGAGGCCAGACCTGACTGCGGCCCAGGCGCTGACGGGAGCCTCCGACGTCGAAACGGACAAGCCCGCACCGAAAGGTAGCGGGCTTTTTGCTTTCTCGAGTCTACTTTGTCTTCGACGAACGGTATTCGTCAATCGCCGTAGCGTAGTTCTCGAGCTCGTCAATTACCTCATGAAAGATCACTAGCGCACGTCCCTGTGCATGGGCTTTGGCCTCATCTGTAGGCATGCTTCCGATTTCGATCGAAGCACGTTCCTTTGCAAGCTTGCGAACTTCAGCTGCAAATAACAATCTAGCGTAGTCCATCGCCATCTCTCCTGAAAGAAATTATCGGAAGCACCATGTTTACGCCGGACGCTTTGATCGGTTTGAGCCTTGGAGCGCAGCGGTTTGGCGTTGTTGTATGGTACGCCGCTCGATGCTTAGTGTCAGACGATTTGCTTGCCGTGCTGCGCCGTTGGAAGCTTGTGACAGCCCGAAACACCGGCGGCACTATCACAGCCACTCGACGGCAGCGTCGAGACGCAGGTTCGAGAACGGGGTCAGCGGGGAGCGGGGCTGCTGCCGAGGGCGCGCGATGGGACCGAACTAGCTAGTGTGTCTGACGTTTTCGGTCTTTCGTAGAGGGGCGTGTTGGGATGTGAGGCTTGGCCCCATTCTCAGGTCAGTCATATAAATTCGACACTTTTAGCCCAGTTAGTACGGACTTTTTGTTACAAATGAGGCCAAGAAATGCACATTTACGCCATCATGTCAGACAAACCCCTACACAATATGCACAAAGATTGCCGCAACGCAAGCATATTTCTCAGATGTGACGTCCGTCACAAACTTTGATATATCGAACGATGTACACTACTGTTATTCCTCGCCAGTTTGTGATGGTGATCACATCTCGTATGTTATATGCGAGATATTGAAAGGTATTAACTTACTTAAGTGGCTCGGACGACTAGTCGGCGTGTGACTTAAAGTATCTTTTCTGTAAAGTCGCGTTCTAACTTTACAGAGTCGGCATTGCCGACTAGCTATTACTCCATACCAGGAGACCTCGCATGAATAGTATTAACGAATTTCGCAAGTTGAAAGCGTTCGGCAACCAAATTACATCTGAGGCTACACGTGATCTACAAGAGTCGGTCCGTGACCTCAAGCTTTTACGTCACATTGAAACTACACTCGACGCGCTCGATGTTCGATGCGAACAACTACGTCAGGTGAACCAAGCTGCCGACTACTTTATCGATCGTCTTAAAGACATCGATCCTCTCACGTTCAAACATGACGGGGAGTTAGTGACTTTGTTCGAAAGTGCTCGAGATGCGGTTGGAGATGCGTATGATCGCTTGAGCGTCAAGCACCTCTGCGCAGTTAGTGCCCCGGAGCTTACTGAAGAGGACGGGATTGTCGATGGATATGCCTTACTTCTCACAGAAGTAGCAGCTCTTCATGACAAACTGAATACTCTTTCTTGGATCATTCGGGAGTATGAAGCCGATCAGGACACAACTCTGCCTGGAGAGTTCTCGGGCGCTGACGATCTGTTCGCTGCCATGGGAGTTTAATTGAGTCATTGCGTTCCAAGAATTACAACAATTACAAGGAACGCGAAGTTTGAAAGCGATTTCAAGGCTCTCCCTGTCGATGTGCAAGAGGCTGCCAAAGAAGCAGTTCGAGATCTTACTAAAACTCCCGTTCCAAAATCGAGGCGGCTACACGCGTTACACGGGTACAGGAATCCCAAGGTCTTCACAATCGATGTCACATCAAATCATGCCTACAAGATCTCTCTTGAAATTAGCGGATCTAGAGCGAACCTCAGGCGCATAGGCACACATAAGGTCATTGACCGTTCAGCGTAGCGAGGAAACGGCGGCATCAGGTCTGACATCCCGACACGACCTCGACAATAGCCGGAGAACGCGCTAGCTGGTGTGCACGCATCGCGCGCCCTCGGCGCGCGGGGCTGTCGCCGTTGGCGACAGCAAAGTGGCGATTCGGAGCGGCACGCGCGACTACGCGCGAGGCCTTCGAATCCCCCGCGCAGAGCCCGCAGGGGCTCTGCTTCTCTCCGCCCGGAAACAAAAAATGGCCACCCGAGGGGTGGCCATTCTTTTGTGTCCTGGCGGAGAGAGGGTCCGCCGGGATTGGCGATGGGGCAACATGATTTGATCTGTTCTGAGACCAGCCTTTTGACTTTCCCCCTCTGGTGTTCAGGCAAAAATCCAAAAACGCTTGAATCACTACGTGGCACACGTTAGCATACGATTACATTTTCCTTTGGGGGGTAGAAGGTGGGTAATCATGCCGCGTATCGCTAAGGAACTTAGCGCGCTCGAAATCCGCCGCTTGATCACGCCCGGCTATTACTTTGTCGGTGGCGTGCCCGGCCTGCTGCTTCAGGTCTCAGCGTCTATAAGTCGGTCCTGGCTCCTGCGGGTGACCGTGGGCAGTAAGCGCCGTGAGATCGGACTTGGTCCCTACCCTGCTGTGTCGCTGGCGCTGGCACGAGAGAAAGCCCAGGCGATGCGCGACGAAATCGCTGCCGGTACCGATCCAGTCTCCAAACGTAAGTCGAGCAAACAAGCGCTCCACGAGCAACAGGAAGCGGAAAGACGGCTGGCTTGGACCTTCCGGCGCTGTGCAGAAAAGTTCATCCAGGCAAAGAAGCCGGGATGGCGTAACGCCAAACACGCCCAGCAGTGGCAGAACACGCTCGCCAGCTACGCCTATCCGTTGATCGGCGACATGGCCGTGGCGAACATCCGCGTCGAACACATTATGCAGATCGTGGAACCGCACTGGACGACCAAGAACGAGACCATCAACCGTGTGCGTAACCGCATCGAGCAGATCCTCGACTGGGCAGCCGTTCACGGCTACCGCGAACAAACCAATCCTGCACGCTGGCGTGGTTGCCTCGACAAATTACTGCCCAAGCCCTCAGACGTCGCGCCGGTCGAACATCATCCTGCCGTGCCCTCGGATAACATGTATGGGTTTATGCGCCGCCTGCAGGCGATGACAAGCATGAGTGCACGTTGCCTTGAATTCGTCGTCCTCACCGCGTGCCGCTCCGGCGCCGCCAGGCTGGCTACTTGGGGTGAGATCGATTGGAAAAACCAGGTCTGGAATATCCCGGCCGAACCCGGCCGAAAATTGAAGCGGCTACTCCGTGTCCCGTTGTCTGATCCAGCTCTAAACTTGCTGAAGTCGCTACCGCAGGGCAAAGGTGGCACGCTCATTTTCCCCGGCAAGAACGATCAGCCGCTATCCGACATGGCGCTCACGGAACTCATGCGTGGCATGAGCCTAGAGGCGGTCCCGCATGGGTTCCGCTCGACGTTTTCAAGCTGGGCCGCGTCGTCCACCGCCTATCCTTTTGAAGTGCGCGAGATGGCGCTCGGACATACCGTGGGCAGCGATACGGTGCGCGCTTATCAGCGTGATGACCTGTTCGTAAAGCGAACCTCGATGATGGCAGACTGGGCCGCATTCGTTAACACCAGTCCGCATCCCGAGCAGCCGCCGTCCTGAACGAATTTGGCGGCCTGCACCAAGCGTCTGTCCACCAGCACTAGTTCTAAATGAAACATCCCTCAAAGGTAATGCTCGAGATGGAAAACTATTCGACGTGGTCCAAATATCAAAACGAAGTGGCAATGTATCTTTTGCGCTGGGACGCCGGATTCGCTGAGCGGGTCTGGGCCGCTCTGTGCGCTGACCTGGCGCCGTTCCTGTCCCGTCCTAATTCTGAAGCGCCCGACCCTATCACTGCCGCGCTTCTCCTCCGCAAGCAGGTTCCGACTGCGCTCACCGACGTCGCGGTCAAGTTCAATATCAGCGAGAAACAGATCTGGGCTTTGTTGATCGACCGTGCCGAGCCGACTATTACCTCTCTGGAACGGCTCTCCGACGCACGGGATCAGATTCTTCGCTTGACCGCTCAACAAGATTTCTCCGCCCAACAAAGACTACATGCCAACTTCAACTATGGGGCGGCGGAACGTCAACGGCAGTCAGCCCGCGCACAACACCCGCGGGTCAAGGTTGACGTCGAGTCGGACCAACCGACACCGAACGCAATTATTTTCGAGCTGGCGCGCGCAGCACAGTACGAGGAATACAGCGCGAAAGAGCTATGGCACGTTTTTATCGGGGAAATGGAAGCCAACCATTTTGAACCTGAAGAGGATGATTCCGACCCCAAAGGCACCAAGTGCACGTATTGGCTGGTTAACAAACCGAAGACGCTTTCATTCCGCCATTTTTCTAACGAGATCGCCAGACACCGTAAAAAAATCAGATTAGCCGGGCTACCCTGATTTCCTGAAGACCATGGGTGTTCTCACTCACAAGGAGACACACCATGGCAGCAACAATCATCCAGGCTCACGAGTCGGAAGCATCCGACAAAGGCTCCGATAAGGACCGCATCCCTACCGCCCTCAAGTACTTCGACGACCTGCCCGACTCGGCAAACGTGCGCCAGCCCGTCGTGCAGGGCCTCTACGGCTGCTCGGGCGCCACCGTCTGGCGCGGCGTGAAGTCCGGCCGCATCCCGGCTCCGATCCGCTTGGCCGGCCGCGTTACCGCCTGGAACGTCGGCGAACTGCGCCGTGCACTGAAAATCGCAGCGGCTTAAGGGGCGCCCATCATGGCTAACTCGAACCGCGTCGAATCCTGGCCCCAGGACGACTACTCCTGGCTCACTGAACTTCCGATGCTCTTGTCGCGCCACTCCGGCCTCGGCATCGGCGCCGACGTTGACGCGATGGGCCTCGACGAACTGCGCGGTGTGTACCTCTACCTCTCCCGACTCCAATCCCCATCGCGCACCAACGTGCACTGCCACGGACTAAATAATCCGAAGGACGAAAAATGAAACAGATCAAGAACGATCAGCAGTTCAAAGAAGTGGTCGACAACAAAACGCGTGCTGAACGGAGGCCAGTAATGAAAAACGTCAACCCGAGGCCCAATGCTGTGAACGCCCAGAACAATTCCGAAAACTTCGTGGGTGAGTTGCCAGCGCGTTGCGGCACGATCCAATCCGAGATTTTGGCTCGACTGCTGGCAGGCGGCGAGCCGCTGACGCCAATCGCTGGTGCGCAAATGCATGGTGCAGTTAATCTCAGCGCACACATCAACAAGCTGGAGAAAAAATTCGGCTGGCCCATCAAGCGCGAACGAATGGAAGTTCAAACCGTCAACGGCCGCCACGTGATGACGGTCGGCTACTCGCTGCCGCCAAGCACGATTGAAGCCGCGCGTAAGCTGTACGGGACCGAATGGACCGACGAAGTGAAGTGGTACTGCGACCACTACGAAGACGAAGCAAAGTTCTGCATGTACCTGATGCTCGACAAAGATCCATTGTGGAACAGCTTCATCCCGGAGTCGGAGACCAAATTCCTCGCCGCCTATCTGTACCAGCTCTTGGGTACCCACTAATGGCCGCTGCTCTCCAAACGGAGCGGGAAGTACCTGGCACCTGCGCGACGAATCGTCCTGCAGGTGCCGGGCTCCGCAACACGGCCCAACAAGCCATCTTCTGCGCGTCGCTGCAGGAAGCCTTCGCACGTGTCGGCATGTCGTATCCCGACGTGCCGATCGAGCCTGGCGTCAAAGCACGCTTCCCGACCAACGGCCGTCCCGGCGACAACGCCGGCTGGTGCTTCATGTTCCTCGACGGCACGGGCGCTGCCTTTGGCTGCAACCGAGCCGATACGAAGTTCGTGTGGCAGCAGCGAGATGCCAATACGCCCCCGCCCAGCAAGCGAGAGCGCCGCGCAACGCACGCCAAGGCAGAGCAGACGCGACAGGCTGCCCAGCGCAAACTCAAGGCCGCACACGCGCAGGGTGCTGAAAATGCGGCTCGCATCCTCACTCGGGCAACTGACCTCGGCGCTACCCATCCGTACCCGGTAGGCAAGGACATCAAGCCCTTCGCTGCCCGCGGAACAGGTGACGGCTCGCTCGTCCTCCCAGTCCACGGCCCGGATGGCAAGCTGCAGAGCCTGCAATTCATCTACGCTAACGGCCAAAAGCGCTTCCTGGCAGGGGCGCGCATGAAGGGAGGGCGCTTGGTCCTCGGCGACCTCGCCAGCGACACGCCCATCATCCTGTGCGAGGGCTGGGCCACCGGCTGCAGCCTGCACGAGGCGACCGGCTACGCCGTGGTCGTGTGCTTCTCTGGTGCCAACCTAGCCAAGGTAGCTGAGGACCTGCGCGAGCAATTCCCTGACGCTGTCCTGCACATCGCGGCCGACCTCGACGCACACGGCAAGGGACTGGAGTTCGCCCGCGACGCTGCTGCTGCTGGTGCTCCGGCAACCTTCCTGCTGCCGGAATTTGATGATGGCCGCGACTGCGGCGACTTCAACGACCTGCACCAGGCCGAAGGTCTGGAAGCAGTACGCCAGCAGCTAACGACCGGAAGCGCCAATCCCGGCCATATCGTGGTGCCATTCCGCGCCCCGGTATTGCCTGGCTGCGACGCACGTGACGGTACCGGAGACTCTCGCCCGCTCACGGAACTCGGCAACGCCCAGCGTCTCTTCGACCTGTACGGCAAGCAGCTGCGCTACGTGCACGACGCGGAGTCCTGGCTGATCTGGCAGGACGGCGCATGGCGCTGGGGTCCGACCGACGCCCCCGTGCGCTCTCTCGCCGCCCACCTGCCGAAGTTCATCTACAAGGACGGTGAGCGCTACCCGATGGATGGCGAGCATTTCGCAAAATGGGCACGCAAGAGCCAGGAGCTGCGAGTAGTAAGCGCCGCCGTGAAGTTGTTGTCCGACTTCCCGGCGTTACGCTTGCCGCTCGTGCATGTCGATGCCGATCATCTTTTGGTCGGCATCGACCAGGCTCGCCAGGTGATCGACCTGCGCAGTGGCACGACCCGGGCTGCGGCGCCAAGCGACTACGTGACCAAGACCCTCGGCGTGAAGACCTTGGGAGATGCTGCTGAGGCGGAACGCTGGATCCAATTCCTCGACCAGGTCTTCGACAACGATCGTGCACTGATCGACTGGCTGCAGCGCTTCTGCGGCTACCTGCTGACGGGATCGACGCAGGAACAGATCTTCCTGTTCTGCTTCGGCCACGGCGCCAACGGCAAGAGCGTCTTCATCGAGACGCTTAAGCATGTGGCAGGCGACTATGCCCGCGCCATCGCACCGGAGACGCTGGCCGACTCGAAGCGCCAGGCTGGCAGCGCCTCGCCCGACCTCGCGGCGTTGATCGGTGCCCGACTGGTCCTTTGCAGCGAGACCGAGGACAACACGGCCCTGGCCGAGTCCCTCGTCAAAAGCATGGTAGGTGGCGACAGCATGTCGGTCCGAAATCTCTACAAGGCGCCAGTGCAGTTCACGCCGGTGTTCAAGCTGGTCATGGCGGGGAACCACAAACCAGTCGTGCGTGGCAACGACAATGGCATCTGGCGCCGCATCCGGCTCGTTCCGTTCAGCCAAACGTTCACACCAGATGCGCGTGATCCGAACCTGCTCGCCAAGCTCAAGGCCGAAGCGCCACACATACTAGCGTGGATGGTCGAGGGCTGCATCAAGTGGCAGCATGAAGGGCTGGGCGAGACTCCCTCAGCCGTCGACAACGCAACCGATGAATACCGCGAGGACCAGGACATCATCGGCCGCTGGGTCGAAGAGTGCACCAACCGTGATCCGCTGGGCGTAGTAGCCATGCAAGACCTGTATCGCAGCTACGAAGAGTGGTGCGTTAGGAACGGCCAGCGTGCAGCCAGCAACGTCACGCTGGGTCGCCGCTTGGGCGAGCGTGGTTTTGTCCAGCGCAAGTCCAACGGCAAGCGCCTGTGGATGGGGTTGAGCCTAAAAGATGCGCAGCAGTTCGATATCGACAGCTACCTGCGTGCCACCAAGGGCTACTGAGCTCAAGCATTAAGCCATCTCAGGGCGGATGGGGCAGATAAACACCAGTTTTCAAGAACTCCACCATGGTTTTGTTTCTTGGAGAAGTTTTCAAAACTGGACAATATCCGCCCTATCCGCCCTGTCTTCCGTTGCATGGCAAGTTGCTCTTAAACATCACGCTGGCATACTGAAAGGGACACCATGAAAAATAAACTTAAGCAAGCGGTCCAACTGCAACAGGAGGCTCAGGTCGCGCAAAAATCTGCTCTCGCCGCTGAGGCTGCAGGTTACTTGGAACAGGCGTCGACATTCCAGGTTGACGCTATCTATCATGACGCCATGGCCCTGGCCCAGCTGCAACCAAGCGTGCTGCCGTCGATTGTCGCGGGCGAGGTAGTGCCGGGCGAAGCAGACCTGCCGCATAACCGTGGTGGCTGGGCGGTGCGCGATACGCTTGCAACACCGGACACACCTGCCTTGGCTGCGTCACTGGCGCGCACCGAAATGCTGGCGCAAAGCCGCCTCGATGTCCTGGCCCTCGGTGTCGATGCTGCCGCCGCAACAGCTTCTAGCGATCCTCTGACGAAAATGCTCGCCCACCAGGCTGCTCTTGCGCACGCCGCTGCCTTTAAATTGATGGACCGCGCCATGGAACACGAGAATCCAGTCGAGACCGCGCGACTCATGAACACCGCTGCTCGCATGATGAGTGTTTTCCAGCAGGCGCTGGTAACGTTGCACCGGCTGCAGAACGGTGGCCAGCAGACGGTGACGGTGCAGCACATTAACGTGAATGCCAATCAGGCTGTCGTGGCCGGCTCGGTACAAGCCGGGGGGCGTCCTGCCTCGACGGGGGGCAAAAATGAAAACTGAAATCAACCCCATGCACCCGCAGGAAGCACCACGCTGCGGTGCAAGGACACGCTCAGGTGCGCCATGCCAGTCACGGCCCGTGCACGGCAAAAAACGCTGCCGCGTGCACGGTGGAACCAGTCCTGGTGCACCTCGCGGAAATCAGCATGCTCTTAAGAGCGGTGCCTACACCCGCCAAGCATTGGCGCAACAACGCAACGCGCGGGCCGTTCTACGGGCACTAAGGGAATTGATCGAGAAAGTTACGCACGTGACATGAGTTTCGCCCGACCCACGCATGCTGCGCTGTCATACTCTTACGCTGATCCAGCGCTGCTGGCGCTACGTTCAGTGGCGTCAGACAGTACTCGGCGGGAAGCGCTAACGCCGGCTGCCGACCAATAATGGCTGCACTTCCAATTCTGGAGTCATGCCATGCACCCTCTTCACGTCCCCTCGCTCGTCAACGACTTGCACTCGGCGCTCACCGCCACATGCGTCGCGGCCATCCACTAGCCCCGTTGCGTCGCCGAAATCCGTGATCACATGGCGGACGCGGCGCGCCGCTCCATGTCGGTCTCGTCAGTCAGTAACCGAAGTCGCGGTGCGCATGTCCTTGAATTGGCCTATAGTGGTATTGCCGTCAGCTCCCATGCCGTAACGCGTAACCGTAGGCACGGCTTGCGTAGACAGGACGGGATCGAACCCTCCTCCTTGTTCACCTGACGGCCCTTCTGGATTCGTTGTCATGGATGCAGGCGCAGCTGGCGGTACTGCCGCTCCAGCGCCGCATGCCGCTCCATGTCGGTCTCGTCGTCGCGCCGGCCACCACGCGCTTCCTGGTGCCCGTCGCGGCGTTTGGTGGCTGTGGCGATGGCCGATGCTTCGTCACTGTCCTGGCGGCCTCGATTGATGCCGAACACGGTCGACTTGCTCACTTTGAACTGGGCCACGACCTTCCGCAGCGACTGGCCGGCAATGCGCAGCTCTATCATCTGGGCCTAGTCGCGCTGCGTGTTGCTTGTTGGGCGGTAGGCATCTTGCACTCAACCTTGGCCCACGTGAGACCTCTGAGCAGGGCACTCGTCAAGGAATCGCTATCCCGGGGTCCGACGCAGTTGGCTAGACGCACCGTGCGTTTAAGTCTTGCCCTCGCCCCCATGCGCACTCGCCCAACAATGCTTCCGGGTCGGCCGCGCAGCTGAGTACTCTCGCAGAGTCCGGTCCGGCCTCCCTCGGAGCCGTGTCGAATGTGTCGAATGTGTCGATTGAACGCCGATCGTTATGAAAGCTGCGTCTGTGCCAGCGCCGGCTCTTTGTCCGGCAATGTGGTGGAGTGTGTCGATTGTGTCAATTTCGGCCATGTCGCCACTGTCGAGATTTCTCATCGCATTTGCCGTCGCCTCGCGCGGTAGGTGAGGAGCCGCCAGCGCACAGTGCAATGCTGCCGGCACCAGCGTCGAACAGATCGACACAATCGACACGATCGACACAAGAAAATATGGTGTGACATACCAACGTGGACGCCGAACAGGCTGTCGAAGCTGGCTCACTGCAAACCGGGGGACGTCCGGCTCTAATGCCGGGGCGCAATGAATTCTTTGATAGCGTTCAATTTCGACCCACAGCAGACTTATTAGGACTTCTGACCTTTTTCTACAGTACTTTTGCCCTTTTTTGCTCCCTTAGCTGAAATTGTGAAAAACGTTATGAAGGTGATGCTGCATAATGAACCACCTCATCAGAAAGGGCGCATTATGCAAACTATTCTGTTCGTAGTGTGTTGCGTATTGATGACTGCGATGGCCACTACAGTTTCAGCGGCTGGAATATGCATTCAATTAAATGGTGGATGTAAAGATGCGGTCACCAATAAAATTTATGTTCAATCTGGCGAAAAACTTATTGACCCTGAGACTCAAATTCCGGTCATGACGGTTGAGCCGTTCAAGTTCCATGTCGTAACCCAACAGGATCGCCTCGATACCTTGCGTCGCAAATCTGAAGCAATCGCGCAAGCTAAAGCGACAGCTGCCATACAGCGAGCAGAAGCCGAGAATCAAAGGGTACGGGTATTGGCATATCAAGCTCAAAGATTACAGGCGTTTGAACAGCACCATGAGCAAACACGGGCGCAAATGCAATACGATTCACAGTCAGACATGTACCGTAACTCGCTCCCCACAGGCGTTAGCCCCTCTTACTTCGGCACGAACGGGCAGTATTACCAAGGTCTGGCGGGAGGCATTGTGAACACTACTAATGGAACATTTTCGCAAGACGTTGGTGCGGGTTTCGTTAATAGCCAGACCGGGCAGTTTTCGGCCAAACCTTAAGAGTTTCTGTCACAAAAATGGGAAGCGCGAGCAATCTTGAAATAGCTAAAAGAGTTGTTGAGGCAATCGGACTCTAGCCAATAATAGAGATTGAAATACTTTCACAGCACGCCCTCCCTTCGGTACACAACGGACAAACTAATAAGCGTTACAGATGAATACGAAACGAACCTGTCGAGGGATCTTGCAAACCGTGCTATTCGTCTATAGTTTGAATTGATGCTTGGAACTTGTAACCAGTTAGCACCTGAGAATAGTTATCAATGCTGGCATTGTCGCTATCGTGCGGAAGGCAAATCGCGCACGCTACAGGGAGTGGCATTTGAAGGACACATGCGTAAAGGCAAGATGGTTCTTTCCCATAACTCACCTGACGAATGGTCTTACCCAATGCCTGAAACTGTCGAGAGTGCTGAACTGAACGCGGCGTGCAAAGCTGCACGCCACCGCATAGAATGAATTGCAAAATGAATCGATGCGGAGGAGTCTTGAGATGAAAAATTGGCCGATCTGTATTTTTATCGCGGCAGCCTGCATGTCTTCAGCTTTTGCCCAAACTCTGTGGCAACTAGAGAGTGGCAACTATCAGGCAGTAGAAAGTGCTTTTGCAACGCTTCAGAGAAAATTCGAGGCGGGGAAAGCCACCGAATATGAACTGCTCGACGCATACAAGATTTTTTATCAGAAAGAAGATCGATACCGGATTCCACTCAATAATTGGATCGGGGTCTATCCAAACTCTCCATCGGCTTATCTCGCACGCGGTGTGTACTTTCGCAAATTAGGGGAGTATAGACGTGGAGAAGGGTACATTTCGCAAGTGCCGTCTGAATACCTTGAGTACATGGGGCAGATGTTTGCGTTGGCAGAGAAAGACCTTGAAACGTCCTTGCGTCTCAATTCCAAGTCATACCTGGCCATTCTCCATTTGTTGAATATTGCTCAATT
Organism: Telluria sp. ZT3P39; assembly: GCF_059685935.1. NCBI lineage: Bacteria > Pseudomonadati > Pseudomonadota > Betaproteobacteria > Burkholderiales > Oxalobacteraceae > Telluria > Telluria sp. ZT3P39. The sequence continues at coordinate 332,533 of NZ_JCASIH010000003.1, read as the reverse complement.
TGAGGGAAATGCGCGTGCCGCCAAAAAATACTTGCACTTAGGCAATGAGCTGTTTCCAGCTAATTTTATTTTGCGCGCACGCTACCTGATTCGCCTGACTCCGCGCTGGGGCGGCTCGTATCATGACATGGAAAAATTCATCGCCGAATGTCGCGCTCAAGGTTTGCCAAAAGACAAAATCGACTTGCTTAAAGCGATCATGTTTAACGACCTGGGCCTCTCCGCAAGAGAGCAAGGAAACATGGATGCGGCGCGCAAGGCGTATGAAAACGCGCTTATCCTCGCACAATCCGGCGGTCCAAGATTTCGGCAAGACTACATGAGTCATGCATCACAAATTTGTATGGAGCCTAAGTACGACAACAAGCCATACTGCCAATAAAGCAGGGCAGCTTGGTGGTGACCATATCCGCCTCACCTTGACGATTTTTTTGACGGTTCTTGATGAAAGGTTTCGGGACAGAATTCACAGTAAATTTTTCCTGACTACTTAGAACAAGCAGCAATGTTCCAGACCGAAGCCACCTACCATGACGCCGCTGCCCTGGCACAGCTGCAACCGACAGTGCTGCCGCTGATCGTCGCAGGTGAGGTAGTGCCGATCGAAGACGCCCAGCCACCCAACCGTAGTGGCTGGGCGGTGCGCGATACGCTTGCGATACCGGACACACCTGCCCTAGCTGCCTCGCTTGCCCGCACCGAGATGCTGGCGCAAAGCCGCCTTGATGTTCTGGCCCTCGTATCGACGTTGCGGCCGCAAAAGCCATTAACCTCTAAGACCTCTTCTTCGCGCTTACGCCGGAAGGTAGTGGGGATCGACACCAGCCTTTCTGCATGCGGCCAATACAAATTGGCGCATCAGATCCGCTGTCATCCAGTTCTTCTCGGTGAGATGAACGACCCACTGGAGAATCTTGACAGAGTTGTCGATACGGTTTAGGGCGATCTCGTATTGGTTCTGATCATCAACATTGATGGTCAAATGCGTTTTGTCCACTACGATCCTAGTCAGGCGGTCCTGGATCGTTGCCATGTATTCCTCTTCATTGAATTTTTCTGCCACTTCTTTCTCCCGGTCGCTCGAATAATTGGTACGTTGTGGTTGCTGGTTCCACGGGACAACACTGTGGTGCTTCTCTCAATAGCATAGCCGCGTCAAGCGCTGCAGGGCAAACTAGTGAGGTGAAGGCACAGGGCAGAAGAATTGCCAAACTTCACGCCACGAATCAACTAATTTTGCGTCGTGTTAGTTTTGTTAACCTAAACTATCCAACCGCACTTCAACGCCCACCGGGCCTCGGTCCTCCAATTGATGCGTCGGTTCGTGCTTTTAGTATGGACGGGGTCCGGGCAACGCCTTGCAAGCTCCTCAAACGCGGAGCAGGCCCAAATTTCTTTCCAAATGCTCCACTTCATCGGGTCAGCCTCGGCCGTGGCCCGTAAGCTGCGCTTTTCGATCACTTGGTACGGCCCCTCAAGAATAGCTGGCTGTTTCCGCATGCTTTTCCGAGCTAAATGCGAGGATTTTGCGCGAGGTACTCGTTAGCGATCTGCCGGGCTTCGCTCAAAGTCGGAGCGTGCCCGATGACGACGTAGGTCGGTACTTTCCCTTTCTCCAACATCCGACGATTCTTCGCTGCGATCGTTTCTACCGTATCGATATGGAAGTCATCCATACCAGACTGTGGACTGATGTTCCATTCAACGCACCAGGTCATCTCGCTTTTCCTTGCTCGGCTACCGGCCGGATCGGAGCGCTCAGGGCGCCAAATGGGTTTCGCTCGTCCAGCTCTAACTCTTCAGCTCGTTTGTCGACATTTTGATATGTAACGATTTCAGAAAATCGACCTCCGTTTTTCGATGTTGCCAACCAATCAATGTACCACACGGGAAAAGCTGTTTAGTTAGCGGGATCGGGATAAAGGGCGGGAACACTCCTCGGGGCCTTGACTTGTTTTGTTCTTTGGTTATGAGAACCGTTTGATCTTTTTCAAGGAAGAACTCGAAGAACTCGTCGATCGGCAAGACCGTGGTCCGAATGGAGAAAAGTTCGTGTGCAGTACTTGATCGATCCGCCTTGTGACCACGCTGATTTAGACCTGTTGGGCGCTCAAAACCGTTAGCCGCAAAAATTGCGAGGGCAGCGGGCGTGATGCCGATGACTCGCCAAGACCATGGTCGAGAGCCCATCAGGCTAGTAAGCATGCGAGTTGCGTCGGCTCTAGTGAATGCAGTAGGAAACCGCTGCATGGTCTCAAACTGCGCCACGTAAAGACTGTACAGAGCGGACCGCAGTTCGTTATTGTTTAAGATAGAGTTTATTTTCCTCGAATTCACCAAATGGCACTCGGTGGCCCCTTGGGGCTAATCCAAAAACCGCGCGATTAGTCTTGCGATGCCGGACAGTTGATGTTCGTTCCAACGGTCAAGGTCAGTACGAGCGAACGCCTTCCAGACCGCCAGCAGAACACATGCGACAAGGATGGCAATGCCTGCCCACTCCGCTGGGTGAATGAACCGATGAATGAAGATATCGTCAAGCAGCTTGCCAAAGTGTGCTGCGTGTCGGCCAACTAGCTTACCTTTGTTGTACTCCGCCCAGACTGTCAGTATCCAAGGCAAGAAGAAGTAGAAAAGCGTGAAGCCTGCTGCGCCGAGAATCAGGGTGCCTTTAGGTCCAAAGGCATTTGAAACTTTAATGCTATCGGTCACAGCGGAGCCAAAAACACTTTTCGCGCGCCCTCGGCGCGAGCGTCGTTTCTTGTATCTCATTGGCTCCCTTACAGTGACCTAGCGACGTCTAAGCATGCCGCTGGCAGGAAGTCATCGAGCGGCGCAATTGAAATGGAACAGTCCTCTGGATAATCGACACAATCGACAGTGTTCAGATGCTGCTCCCTGCCGTTAATGACGATAAGAAAGCTCGCGCGGCGCTGTTTGAACCAGATACAGCGTTGGTCACGAAATGGCCTGTTCCGACTTTAACGAAGGACTCATGAACTGCATCGTACCATCAACATGGCGTAACATTTGAATACAGTTGAAGGAGCGGATCCCAATTCATTTTCTACTCCATTATGACTACCCCCCCCGGACTACGCTGCGTCATATGCGATCATCATCTTGTGTGCGTAATCAACAATTGCACCGCAATGAAATCGCGCGAAGTTTGATCTTTTGCGAAGTGCTCCACTCGGGCTATGAGCCGCAGCGGCTACGAAGTGACGATGGGCCAACTGAACCGCATCCATCAAGGCAACTGCACAAGTTCGCTCCGCGTCGTCACGGTCGCCCTCGACCTGCAAGGTCACATAAAATATCCAGTGTGGTTCACCGACAGAGCGGTAGGAGGCAGGCGCTACGCATTCTGGGTATTTTTTAATCAACTCCGCTACCTGCGGCCCAGAGATCAGGAATCTGAAATCGAGAAAGCCATGATCGCCTGGTGTTTTAAACACTTCAGGATCCCAATGTGTGTAAAAGCATGTCATTGCTTCGACCTGCCCTACATTAATTCGGAAGCCGGAGCGGAGCAGTGAAACCGACCACGCCGAACTGCCTAATTCTATGCAAGAGCTGATGGTCTTCAAAAGCTGCGAGCACATTAGACGTTGATCTTCGAGATTGGGAATGATTTCGTCGAATGCTTCCTGTATCTGTCCTACCGTGGTAAATACGCCGTCCATCCAAGCCTCCTTGAGATACGTGATGATTCAGGCCTGCGGGTGCCGCTGCTCCTTGCCTGTCCAGCTATACAACGACTTACAGTGGAGCGCGGCAGTACTTACATTATGTCGCGTCGCTTGACCCATGTTGTATAATTTCAAGCAAATTGAAACGGGGATCAGGTAAAAAATATCTCTGATATCAGATGACGACGATGCAGTTGACGTGCCTAAAATAGAGAGCAATGCCAACATACCTAATATTGCCCATCTGGCATCTTTCCTGCTCATAGTGGTGGAAAAAGAAAGCTAAGTGCAAAGCGCTAGTTAGATCAATGCTGTTTGGCCCCTTCATAAAGCGGCATGACTGCCGGCATTAATCTCGTGATCTCGTTAATCCGGTGTTCATTAGATGGATGAGTCGACAGGAACTCAGGCGCTTTCTTATCGTCCGTTGAAGTCATTTTACGCCAAACAGATACCGCTCCCTTAGGGTCATATCCTGCACGCGCTGCAAGCTCGATTCCAATCTTATCTGCCTCGGATTCGCTCTCGCGCGAGTTCGGCAATAGATAAAGGTATTCCGCTATCTTATTCGCAAGGGCGGCGTTGGCACTACGATTAGCCGTGCGCGCTGTAGCAGCCTGTGCAAGGACATTCACGGCCATTACGTTAGAAACCTTTTCCCGACCGTGCTCGCGCAAGGCGTGAGCAATCTCGTGACCCATAACTGCAGCGATCTCATCGTCGGTCAACTTTAGCTTATTTAGAAGGCCAGTATAGAAAGTAATTTTCCCGCCTGGACCACAACTCGCGTTGATGATGGGCGAGTCAATCAATATCAATGCCCATTTCCAGCTACCTGTATCGGTGCGAAAAATCGGAACCTGTGCTCGGATTCGCTTTGCGATTCTGATCAACCTGTCATAGTCTGGTCCAGACACGATAAGCTTCCCCGATACTCTAGCATTTGTTACTTCCTTAGCGTAGCTCATCAAAGCGGCCTGCTCTACGGTCGTTGCAGGGATAAGTAACAACTGAGCACGGTTAATGCCGATGGCTCCGGGTGCTGTAGTAGAAGCGCATCCCGAAATGAAGGGTATGACCAAAAAAAAGCATGCAGTCAGCAGTTTTTTCATGATTGTCCTCAAATTGCGGTGCACGTATAAATCTTAGTTTTTAGTTGTATGTGTGGCTATAGAGCTTCCGTCGTGTTTGCATAGGCAAATTTACTGGGCAGAGGAGTCACCGCTGCTAAGAAGCAACGCACGAGCCCTGCATGGACGCATACGATGGCACCAGTCGATCACGTTGTGGCTAGTGCAAACGGATGTAATAACAGCATCCGCTGCTTCCAATTCAGCGTCATCATGTCAACCCAGCATGGTGAGGACCTCGGTCGATGGCCTGCCGCGCAGCCGCAACCTGTCACGGAGCATTGGCCATTATGGCGCACGATAGGTTGTAAATCAGTAGCGCTGCCGCATCCTCCGCAGTCTCTCGCTCGACAAGGTGCTCTGCCGTTAGCACCACATCCTCCAAACCTTCCGGGTTAGTCAGGAACCGTACTGCGTCCCTAGGGTGCCAGCGTGTCACCATCGCGTTGACCTGCGCCATCAGGCGGCCTCCGTCCGGGTCATCCACGCTGAACGGCTCCGTTCCGATCCCGTTGTCCAGCCCCTAGCGAATTAGAGTCAGCACCGCCGGCTCCTGTGCCAGTGGGGTACAGCCTTCCAGGAACCGTGTTGCCACGCGGTTGAGAGGCATTTGGTTGAGCAACACGTTCTGCGCCGTGCGCATCTCAAACAAACTTTTGCACATGTGGATACCTCTCGACAGCAACGACGGCAGCGCAAAGGCCGGCACAAGCCGCTTGGCAATGCTAGAACGCCCGCCCTTGTGAAGGCAGCTAACGCTCTGCTTCAAGAGGCGAAATTTAGGCCGTGACCGTTACTAGGCTTCCCTTGTGCAGATTTTTTCTGTAAAGGCCGGCAGCGCTTCTTTGGCCCGTTCGAGAAACTCATGATGCACGACAACCCCAACCACATCTGTCGGCTCGAACTTCATGTTCCCGTATTTCCTCCACTCGCGCTCCGCATAGTAATAGTCTTCATGGTCTTCATCGAGTGTGGAGTCGTAGGGTTTAATAAAAGCCAACACAGCCAGTTCAAGCGTTCGTTGCAGATGATGAATTGCGTCCTCGGGGGACTCGGGTACTCGAGTTGGAATTGATCTGCCGGTATGCTGCTCCACCGTGGGAACAAGCTGGTCAAGGAGTCCACGGTAGGTAGCCTCAAGAGTATCAAGGAAGTTCTCACCGTTATGCACGCCACCACGCCAGTCATCGTCACGCATTGGAATATAGGTGACCGGACGGGCACCGAATTCGATAAGGTGGTGGCGGGACAACGACAAGCCGAACTCACCGTATTTTCGGGTATGGATGCGAAGAGCCGCGCGCGGAATGTCGCAATAGCAGGTTACGGTGGGCACGATCAAAGTTTCGGCGCGCAATCTCCCGGACAAATCACGTTTATATGACGTTTTGCCCCAAGTGTCATCAGGTGGTCTATGGCAAATGGCGCCCCCGCCCAAGACATGACAGAGGGTGTTAAAGTTGGCCTCATGGTCCTCAGGGTTTGCTCGTCCAACGAAATGAAATAGTTCGTCTGAAATACATGCGGTCATATTGCTCCTCCCTGAATTTGATGGGAACACATGAAAAGCCACAATGTAACGAGCTGATCAACAGCATTCACATCGTAGCAGGGCTGGCGAAAAAGACCCTATATCAGGAGTAATAGGACGGGGCCACACATCCGAACAAACAAAGGTCGGAGAACGGCCGAAGGTGCTTAGTTGAAGCTGATCAGAGGCATTTTTGGAGGAATTACAAGCACAATCTTCAACATGCTCGTAGGCAAAGGAGAAGTCCGCCCACCAGCCACCGGGATTTCGAGAGGGCCTGGACTGGTTTACTGATGGGGAGGTGCTCATCGCGCGTTACCTGGCTGGATCAGCCCATTGCGATCGCCCGCAATGACGTGCGAGCCGCTTAGGCCAAGCAGGCCCGCGATGTACTGGAACAAGACGGTCCCGTGCGCCGCGCCTACGTCAGTCCACAAGGCAGCAACGCAGATCAGCAGCACACCCAGCCTGCGCGGCCATGCTGTACCCGCCGGCGGCCTCGTGACCTGGTGCACGACCCATGGCTCACCGGACGGTGCGCGTTCAACGATTTTCGTTTGGTCAGGGTGCATGGGTTACTCCTCAACTAGTCGCGCGACTTCGACGATCATGCCGTTGTCCACACCTCGACGTTCTCGAAGTGTCGCCAAATGAAGAACTTCCGCGTTAAGCACGGAGCAGAGGCGACGGCCTAGGCTCGCTCAGCCATGGTGCAAGCCTTGATGAGCTGCTCGGCTAGACCCGTCGGGTGGGTAACTTCATAGTGGTACACACCCGGATCGACTGCGTGGAGTAACCGATTCATCAGGGCGACCATGTTGCTGGCGCCCTGGCGCAAGGCCTTCCAGGAAAGGTCGTAGCCGGGCGCGTGGACGCCTTCCATAACGATTGCATTCGTGATGATCCTATTGTCGCGCTGGCGCTCGAATAGGTGGGCCAGCTGAACATCTTCGCGTCGAAAAGCGGGAGTTGGCCGGGCAGTTTAAGAAACCGCTCGCCGAGCACACGGCCATCCGCAATATTGCCAAACGTAAGTGCCTAAAATGATCGGCACTTATTCCGACGCCAGTGGAGTGGCCGTGGGATCGCGGTCCCGAAAATCGTTCAAGTTGGCGCGCAGCGCAGCCTTGAATGTCGGCAGTACGGGAATGTCTCGTACCTGTGGCCGCGTGGCGCATCGATAAGCGCGGCACTTACTTTAATGCCGGCGTGAAGGGTACCGTCCTGTCATGCTTCCGATTTGTCACTCTTGGGACGACGTCCAAGTACCTCCACAGCAACTTCGAGGGCAATTCCTGCTTCACACAAGTAGAACGCCGCAAAACGCACGCCATGGAGCCGTGCCAGCTCAAGTGCAGTTGCAAGGATCATCGAATTCATAATTCACCTGTGCGGCGTCATGGCTCTTCCTCATATAGTCTTCGATTTGAACTGTCGAGTATTGAGCTTCCTCAACGCTGGAGACTACCGTGGACCAAAGCTGCGCTAACTGTGCCGTGATGTACGTCCGCATGTCGACTGAGAGTCAGGATTACTCGACGGACCACCAGCGCGCCAAGATCCGCGAGTATGCAGAAGCACGGGGCATGTCGATCATTCGGGAGTATGTCGACGACGGGAAGAGCGGCCTTGATATCAAGCGGCGTGCCGGTCTTCAAGCTCTCATGAAAGCAGTGCAGTCCGCCCAACCGGACTTCAGCCACATCATCGTGTACGACATCAGCCGCTGGGGACGATTTCAAGACATCGATGAGGCCGCGTACCACGAGCACACCTGCCGGCGGGCTGGAATCGATGTGGTTTACTGCGGTGAGCGATTCACTAACGACGGCGGACCATACTCTTCACTCCTCAAGAGCATGAAACGGGTGATGGCCGCTGAGTACAGCAAAGACCTGTCCGAAAAGGTCTTCATTGCCCAGTCACGCTTCGTTGAGATGGGATTCAAACAAGGTGGGCATGCCGGCTACGGGCTTAGGCGTCTCGCCCTCAAGTCCTGCGGAACACCAAGGGCGGTACTTGAGTACGGTGAATCAAAGGTCTCAGCGACAGACCGGGTCGTCTTGATCTGGGGGCCAGATGAAGAGATAGCGACGGTGCGACGCGTCTACTCCCTCTACCTGGACAACCGAATGAGTGAGGCCGGTATTGCACGACTCCTCAACAGCGAAGCCTTGCCGAGCGAGTTTCGCCGGCCCTGGACACAGGCAATGGTCAACTCCCTGCTGACCAACTCGAAGTACTGCGGGGTCTTAGCGTACAACAGACGCTCCTGCAAGCTGTCGAGGCCGCGAACACGTAACTCGCCCGACAAGTGGGTCGTGAATCCCACCGCGGTCGAGCCGATCATTGCCTCAGCCGTATTCGAGCGAGCACAGGTTGAACGAGCGCGGAGACTCCGCCGATACAAGTCTTCCGAACTAATCACCCTGCTTCAGTCGTGTCATCAAAGACATGGCAAGGTTAATGCGAAAATCATCGCGGAAGATCCAACCATGCCTGACCCACAGCTGATTGTCAGATCGTTCGGCTCGCTGATCCGCGCCTACGAGGCCGCGGGGCTGCCTCGCTCACCAAAACATGCGTTTGTCGAGACAAAGAAGCGATTGTCAACTAGACGACAGGACCTTCTGGTTCAAATAGAAGCATTCGCAAAGGCTGCCGGCGGAATAGTTGAACGGACAGCTAACCCTTTCACGCTTTTGCTGAACGGTCACCTACAGGTGCGAATCGAGGTGGCGGTCTCCCGCAATCCAAGCCGTGGACTGCAGAGCTGGAAGATTACTGCAAAGCCTGGAATCGACTTTATCATCACAGGTCGGATGGATTCTGCAGCTATCGAAATCACTGACTACTTTTTGATGTCCTCGGCGGACCTCGCTGCCGGGCCGATCTATTTGAAGGCTACGAATCTCGACCGCTACTCGGCATTGAGGTACACCTGCGTCGGTGCGATGTTCGGTGGCGAACTGCATGACGCTGAGTTCGAGGCACGCAGCGCCGTCGCTGGCCGTCTGGTGCAGACGTGCTGAAGCCCTGCAGAACTCGTGCCGCGCTGTATGTCCGGGCATCGACCGAACACCAGAACTATTCGACAAGCCATCAAGAGGCAGCGCTGCGCGATTATGCAGCCGAGCACAACTATGACATTGTCACGGTCTACCGCGACGAGGCGCGCAGCGGCCTCACGCTTGATGGCCGCGTTGGTCTGCTTACCCTGTTCGAGCACATTCGGTCGGGCCAGGCCGACTTTACAGCGGTATTGGTATATGACGTAAGCCGTTGGGGACGATTTCAGGACGTTGATGAGGCAGCCTATTACGAGTATGCCTGCCGACGTGCTGGCATCGCTGTGTCCTACTGCGCCGAACCTTTTGCCAACGACGGCTCGCCAATCGCTGCGCTGATCAAAGGTCTGAAGCGGGCGATGGCCGCCGAATACAGCCGCGAGTTGTCAGCCAAGGTATTTCGAGCGCAAGTTCGCCTGTCTGAAGCGGGTTACAAGCAGGGTGGCGCTGCTGGCTATGGACTGCGCCGGATGGTTCTCTCGGCAAGTGGTGAGCGGAAGGGAATTATCCGGCCGGGTGAGCGCAAGAGCATGCCGAGCGACCGGGTTACGTATGCTCTTGGGCCTGAAAACGAAATCGCGGTAGTGCATCGCATCTATGCGATGTATGTTGATGAGCGCATGGCGGATGTCCGGATTGCTGAAAAGCTTAACGCAGACGGTGTGCCGACTGATACAGGCCGCCCTTGGACGGCGCACATCGTCAAGCAGGTGCTTACTAACGACAAGTACGTTGGCACCATGACGTTCAACCGCGGCACCCAACGCATGCGCACAATTCGACGATGGAATGACCAGGACAAATGGATCCGCAGGGAGAACGCATTCGAGGCTGTAGTTGCCCGCGATCGGTTCGACCAAGCAGTCGAGGAGCGAGCACAGCGGCACAAACAATGGACTGACGACGAAATGCTCGATGTACTGCGAAACATTATGGTCGAGCATGGCAAAGTGACCCCCGACTTGATCAACGCTGGCGAAGGACCGTCGGTAAAATCGTTCACGTTTCGCTTTAACGGGTTGGTCTCTGCAATGGGCCTAGCCGGCGTAAGTTGGCCATCGCTTTCACGCGACACCATCACGCGTTTCCGCCTGCGCTGTGTAACCCGTGACATGACGGTCGAACTGGAGCGGTGCATGGCCGCTGTAGGGGCTCTAGTCGAACAGATCAGCCCGCGCACTTGGCGCGTGAACGGCGTCATGGTCAGGCTACTGTGCACTCGCTGTCGCTACGAGCGCAGTCACCCCTGCTGGAAAGTGACCGTGGCACATGACCCCGCTGTCGACTTCGTCATCTGGGTGCGTATGGACAAGGCCAATGAGCTTCCCGAACAGGTCTATCTCATTCCCGTCGCAGATTTCCCAGGGCATAAATATATCTGGCCGTCGACTCGCACGCTGGAAAAGTACGAGCAGTATCGCCGCCCGACGCTGGCCTCTTTATTTAGCTCGGGCTAACTGCATGGACATGAAGCTGAAAATGAGCTTCCCGGAGCCAGATAGCTGACCTACTTCGGCAGTCTGTGTTGCGGAAGGCCGACTCGTTGCAATGATTTATTCAAAAACGCCTGCCTGTACTTACCCAATGGCGTGCCGATCGTGTCGATTCGCGCCTGTCCGGTCCTGTCGACAATTTTCGCGCCCAACAGTGCATCGTCCCCGCAAGGGGACGCTCCTAAGGCTACGCCGCCCGTTGCCACATGCCGAGGGTATCGATGTGACCACGTGCGGACGCGGCGAGGCGCGGCGCGTCACTGACCATCTGCGGTGGACGGCATGCCACGGACGGCCAGCAGTTCGCTGTCGATGCAGTGCTGCTCGACATGCAGCACATGCGCCGCGTACTGGCGTACAACGTCGGCGCCAGCCTGATCGAAGTCGAGGCCGGCATCGAATGGCCAGACTTGATCGACTATCTCGAAAGCGGGCCAGCCCCACATGGCAGACGCTGGAGTATCCGCCAGAAGCAGACCGGCGCGGAGCGGCTGTCGCTCGGTGGCTGCCTCGCGGCGAATATTCACGGGCGTGGCCTGCGCATGCGCCCCCTCATCGGCGATGTGGAAGCCTTTACTCTGGTAGATGCAAATGGTGAGGTGCAGCATTGCAGCCGGACCAGCAACAGGGAACTGTTTGCGCTTGCGATCGGCGGCTACGGCCTGTTCGGCATTATCGCCAGCGTAACGCTGCGCCTGGCGCCACGTCAGGTATTGCGGCGCGATGTGACGCTGCTTCACCTAGACGAACTCATGCCCGCGTTCGAGCGGCGCATTGCCGCTGGCTATACATTCGGCGACTTCCAGTTCGCCATCGATCCCCAGACCAGCGATTTCATGAATCTCGGCGTGTTCTCGTGCTATGTGCTAGTCCACGATGCCGAGGCCCCCGCCGGCGTGGCCAAAGAGCTGTCTGAACAAGACTGGCGCCAGCTGCCGCATCTCGCGCATATCGACAAAACCAAGGCTTTTGAGTGCTATGCGCGCCACTTCTCGCTACCGACGGCCAGTACCACTGGAGCGACCGGCTGCAGCAGAGCACCTACCTGGACGGCTATCATCTCGACATCGACCGCACGCTGAATCATTGCGGTTCCGAGGTCATCAGCGAAATCTATGTCCCACGCGAGCGCCTGGTGGCCTTCATGCGCGAGGCTGCGGCTGACTTCAGGCAGCACGGCGTGGACCTCATTTACGGGACAATTCGCCTGATTGAACGCGATACGGAAAGCTTCCTGCCGTGGGCGCGCCAGGACTATGCCTGCATCATCTTCAACCTGCATACACCGCACACGCCCGACGGCATCGATGCAACACACCGCGCCTTTCGCCGGCTGATCGATATGGCGATCGCGCGCGATGGCAGCTTTTACCTGACTTACTCGAGAGCTGCGAGCGCAGAGCAGGTGCGCGCCTGCTATCCACACTTCGCGCAGTTTCTCGAAGCGAGACGCCGCTTCGACCCACAGCAGCGCTTCCAGAGCAACTGGTATCGTCATTATTGCGCGCTGCTGACCGGCGCACCGGCAGACCTGGCGGCATGAAGCCGGATAAGCCAAGCAATACGGCCCTTGAATCGCCACGGGTTTCCTAGACACCCGCGAGCCGCTGGAAATACTGCTTTTCATATTCGACCGGCGACAAGTCATTGCTGAAGCTGTGCCGCCGCTTTGGATTGTAAAACATCTCGATGTAATCGAAGACATCCTGCTTTGCTTCGTCCCGGGTGCCGTAAGTCTTGCGTCGGATTCGTTCCCTTTTTAAGAGCTGGAAGAAGCTCTCGGCCACAGCGTTATCGTGGCAGTTTCCTCGTCGGCTCATGCTTTGCTGCAGATTGTGCTGGTCGAGGAAGTCGCGCCAGTCATAGCTGCTGAACTGACTTCCCTGATCAGAATGCACCATCACCGTATTCTTGGGCTGCCGCCGCCAAACCGCCATCAAAAGCGCATTCATTGCCAGCTCACGATCGATGCGTGAACTCATCGACCAGCCAATTACCTGGCGCGAGAACAGATCAAGCACCACGGCCAAATATAGCCAGCCTTCATAAGTACGGATGTACGTTATATCTGTTACCCAAACGCGATTGGGTTCTTGCACGTCAAATTGGCGTTGAAGATGGTTGGGCGCTACTAGCGAAGGCGCGCCGCCGCGCTTGCATTTGCGCCTGGCGTAACCAGTTTGCGAACGAATCCCGGCCGACCTCATAAGACGGTGGACGCGATTGATGCCGCATTGCTCACCGAGTTCGCGCAGATCGTCGCTGACCTTCCGATAACCGTAGACGCTACCGCTTTCCAGCCAGGACTCCTTGATCGGTACGAGTAGGCGCTTGTCTTCCCTGGCGCGACGGCTTTCCGGATTCAGTCGCCAGGCATAGAAGCCGCTCGGATGCACCTCAAGCGCTTTGCACAGCCGGCGCACCGGGAATTGGTCCTGTAACTCAGCAATTAAGGTGTACCTTACCCGGACGTCTTGGCAAAGTACACCGCGGCCTTTTTCAATATGTCACGCTCCTCCGTGACGCGCTTGAGCTCGGCCTTCAGGCGCCGCATCTCATCAGACTGGGCATCGACAGCCTTACGCTCCGCCTCGGGCACGCCGTAGCGCTTCGTCCAAGCGTACAGGCTATGGATGCTGACCCCGAGCCGCGCCGCTACTTCGCTCGCTGGGTGACCGCCCTGCGCCACCTGCTTGACCGCTGCAATCTTGAATTCTTCTGTGTACCGCTTGCCACTCATATCTTCTCCTTGTGCCCGACATTATGGCTCAGGAGTGTCTACGATAGTCGTGGCGATTCATGGAGAATCAAAGATCGCAGCCACAGACCGAGTCATCTTGGTCTGGGGGCCACACGAAGAAATAGCGATCGTCCAAAAGGTCTATTCCCTCTATCTGAATGACCGGCTGAGCGAAGCCGGGATCGTGAGGTTGCTCAACAGCGAACAGGTCCCGAGTGAGTTTGGCCGTCCGTGGACCCAGGCGATGATCAACACGTTGTTGACCAACGTGAAGTACTGTGGCGCCCTGGCCTATAACAGGCGCTCGTGCAAGCTTTCCAACCCGCGCAGATCCAACGCCCGAGACGAATGGGTCGTGAACCCGACTGCGCTTGCGCCGATCATCGCGGCCGACGTGTTCGAGAAGGTTCAGGAAGAGCGGGCACGCAGGATGCGTCGATACTCACTTCCTGAGCTTACTGCCCTCCTCCAGGCCTGCCATCGAAGGCACGGCAAGGTCAACGCGAAGATCATTGCGGAAGACAGGGAAATGCCGGATCCACAGCTGTTTGTGCGCGGCTTCGGGTCGCTGGTTCGCGCTTATGATGCAGTCGGACTACCTCGTTCCTTGACGTATGCATTTGTCGACACGAAACGGCGACTATCGGCAGTCAGGGCCGAACTTCTCTATGAGGTCATCACCTTGGCAAACGCTGGCGCGACCGTCAGGCAGACAGTGGACCCTTACACGTTCATATTGAACGACACGTTTCACGTTCGAGTAGATGTCGCCGTTTGCCGGAATCCCAAGCGCGGACAGCAGAACTGGAAGATCACTGGACGACTAGGGGTAGACTTTATCATCGTAGGCCGGATGAACCCTGAAGCGTCTCACATCATCGACTACCTTCTGGTGTCCGCCGCAGACCTAGCCACGGGTCCGATCTATCTAAGGACATCATGCTTTTGTCGCTACACAGCATTGATGTACAGCTCGTTAGAGGAAATATTTGGTGGCACTCGAGCAAGCGCAATTTTGGTAAAAGAAAGCGTCTAAAGAACCCGTGAAGACATAACGCCAATAGCAGTACGCTTGCTTGTAGCAGGGTCAACCAAAAGTGTCGTGGGGAATCGGTCAACAAGAATTTCGACTAAACGCTTATGGTGAGTACCTCGTAACGCTTTGCTTTTGCCGCACAATGCTGCTGCGATTCGATCTGGGGAACAAACAATCAGACCGGATCCTATCAGTTTAGCTTCAAGCCGTTGTCGAATCGAAAGCACTTCATCAAGTGGAAAATCGATCAACAGTGCTGCCTGTAGCATCGGATTCTCATGTGTAATTGGAGTTTCCTCAACTTCGTCTTCCACTAGAGTGTTGTCAGTCTCAGACTCAGCCTGATCAGGAGGCGAATCGACGCTCTCATCAGCAGTTTGCGTCTCTTCATTTGTATTGGGCTCTACCGCTTCACCATCTATCTGCAACTCCTCGGTTACAGAATTAAATTCAGGCTTAGCGACAGCCGCTGCGGTTGAGATTAACCGTTCTGAACCTATGTTAAGGACCACCATAGCGGAACTCATCGCCCTTTCGTCACCATCGACAGGGGTCGACAAATCACATGTGATATCGAGCCGTTTTGTCTCCTCCACAACGGGCAGCTCAGGTAATGCAAAAGCTACGCCAGTCTGCAAGATTGACCAGTCGTGCAAAAAAGTATTGGCTGCCGTTGACGCCGTCAGCGCAAGCGGCGCACGCTGCCGCGCCGATACTTCTTTATCCGTTACCAGTGTTTCAAGGATGTCAGCCATAAGCTGTAAACCTGTGCCACCAGTGTCTTCCTTTTGCGCACGGTTGGCTGCCCAGACTGCTTCGGCGCGCCGCCCTCCAGCTCCTTGGCACTTTAGTTCAGCTCTACGTACTGCTCCTGCCTGCGCAGGGTCTGCATACTGAACATGACGCGCTAACACTTCAATTGCACCAAATGGCACATCGAGTAATTGTCGTCGCGCCCAAGGTGAAGCACTTGAAAACTCAGTGCCTTTTGGTAGAGCTTTCCAAGCCTCTAGTAACTCGGCTGCATTGACAAGAACACTCGGTGTTGCTGCGCTACCACTAGCCTGCGACACAAGAATTGTCCCTAACACTTCTGATGTCCGTACAGTTAACTCGCGTACAGCCAGACGCAGTTGCTGGTCCGCGGTATAAGCTGCATCGTCGGGCATTTGGTCCGCCAATGTTACCAGCTCACTAATACGCGCAGCGGCGAGCGGTTCTTTCAGTCCAAGCACCTCGTTAAGAGAGCGGCCGCCAAGCAACTCAGCTGCCTCAGCGTCAGCGACAGGATCAAGTAAATAGCTTTCTATTAAATAGCGCGCACTTGTACGATAAGTTCCGCCAATTTCAGGATTATTACGCAACACGTGATAAGCCAGCGAAGCCCCTGCAAGTTGCCCACCACGATTACTAGCCAAGCGAGCTGTCATTTCACCAACCAATAAAAGTAGGTGACTATCAAAATTGCCTTCCTTTTGTTTTAGACGATTAATTAACCCGATAGTTTGTCTAAGTTCTCCGTGGAGATCACGCTCACTGACACTGAACGTCGTGCGCAAATAATACCGACGTAAATATTGCACACGCTCATCATGCAATCGATAACTTGTTGCACCAGGGAAGGTGGTTACTAAAACACGTGAAGAAGCGATGGCATTGGACCAGTCGGCATCGCGGACAAACTGTTCGCGGCGTTCGATCATGCGCCGGGCTGGGTCATCCGCCAGATACCGATCAAGTACAATAGAGCCGCCAATTATTACTGCAGTCAGGGTTAGCCCAGCTCCAGCCAGCAGTAAGCGAGGACCCGTACCGCGAGTCCGCAGAAACGCACGCCTGAATAGCGGAACCGAAATAGCAAAAAGTATAAAACCTCCTGAGAAAACCAGCATCGTTTGAGTACGGCTTGCCGCTGTATTAGCTTCCACGCTGAATAGAGCATATACATCCACCGCTTTGCGCTCAAGACTATTGCTCTGCTCTGCCAAAACTGTATTTAATCCCGCAGTTGCCTCATTTGCCGACGAAGCTAAAATAGAGTCCAATTCATTGAGCCTTCGCCCGACCAGAAGGTCAGCGCTAGCCAGCTTTTGGTCGGCTATCGTATTTGCCTTATCTAATGCCTGATCAACTGCGTGCTGTGCCTGCACGATGCGAGCGTCTGCATCCTTCATTAAGTTAACTGCAACAAGTTCAGCTTGACGAATTCGGGCTTCGGCCATACCGTCGGCCAAGGATAAAGCCTTATGCACAGCGAATTCAGCTTGCACGATCCTTTGATCTGCCATCTCGTTCGCTGTCCCTAACAAACTTCTTGCAGTAACTTCAGTTGCACTACGTTGAGCATCAATCATTTCGCTCACTTCTTGCAAACGCGCGCCGACGCGGTTATCTACATCGTTCACAGTTCCTTTGAGGACTTTGTCCACATCATTAATTCTCTCGCGTGTTTTTTCGTCAACGTTCTTTATTTTCTCGTCAAGCATCTTGTCGAGGACATCTGAATATTTTGCACCTAGACTGTCTAGCTTCTCACCCATAGCATTGACAGTTGGCTCGAATACAACCGACTTGACAGCATCCCCTGCAAATTGTGTGTTAATAATTCCACGACTACCACCGCAGGCAATCATGCAGGGCAAATTCCCAATGTTTCCAATAAAAGGCCATACGTTGCCAGGCGTGAACAATGGCACCGATAACACGAGAGCAAATACAGCAATGTAGAGTCTGCTGTGCATAAAGGCCCCACGTCAGAAAAACGACATTACCGCCAGTTACATTAGCCTGTTTGATGTACATCAATCATTTCTCATAGTTGTACAGATTTCTTCGCCCGCTCATGGTTTACTAGAATCACTAAAAATGGAGTCGAGCCATGCGCCCCAGCCTTTATATTTTGAGCCTAACCTTAATGTTCGCGTCACTGACAGGCTGTGATTTTTTAAAATCACCAGAAGACAACCCGTGTGTTAAGAAAGGGCAAACTTGTTGTGTAGTGACGACAGGACCGGGTCAACTAGTATCGCAATGTGTGTCAAAGCAGACTGGCGCCTCTGAATGCGGTGCGATCGCCAATAACTACCCCAAATTCGATAGCTATCCGCAGTCGAGACTTAGTGATTCTGTAAATGATTGCGACAAATGATACTGTTCAGTTCATCCAATCAGCTTGTTATCCACTGGCTGAACGGACGAGATGGCCTTTGAGCAGTCGAAATCTTCGTCGGCATACCCCAAGCGCAACGTCTGATTGACACGATTCCTCTGCAGCTGTGAGGGAGCCAATGCTAACGCCCCACACAAATCGCGCTGTTCTCTACGTCCGGGCGTCGACCGAACATCAGAATTATTCGACTGACCACCAAGAGACCGCCCTGCAAGAGTACGCTGCATCACATAGCTTCGAGATCGTAGGCATATACCGTGACAAAGGCCGAAGTGGTTTGACCCTGGACGGGCGCACCGGATTGCTGCGTCTACTAACGGACATTCAATCCGGCCAAGCTGGCTTTAACATAGTCCTTGTCTACGACGTGAGCCGCTGGGGCCGATTTCAAGATGTCGATGAAAGCGCGTACTACGAGTATGCTTGTAGGCGCGCGGGCATCGCTGTCGCCTACTGTGCTGAGCCATTCACCAACGACGGATCTCCCCTCGCAGCGGTTCTCAAGGGTTTGAAGCGCGCCATGGCTGCAGAGTACAGCCGGGAGCTGTCGGTTAAGGTCTTTCAGGCGCAGTGTCGATTCACCGAAGCTGGTTTCAAGCAAGGCGGTCAAGCAGGCTATGGATTGCGGCGAGTTGCCATCTCTGCCCAAGGGCAAGCAAAGAATGTACTTAAGCGTGGTGAGCGCAAAAACATGCCCACTGATCGGGTTACCTATACGCGAGGCCCGAATGAAGAAGTTTCAGTAGTGCGGCGCATCTACGACATGTTCTTGGAAAAACGGATGACCGATACTGGTATCGCCAGGCGCCTGAATGAGGAAGGCATCCAGAACGAGTTCGGCAGGGCCTGGTCACCCTATCACGTCAAGCAAGTGCTCACGAACGACAAGTACGCAGGCACGCTCGTGTTCAACCGAAGCACCCAGCGGCTCAAAAGTTCACGACGCCCAAATAGCCCGGACACTTGGGTCAAAGTGGAAGATGCTTTCGATGCGATCGTCTCGCGCGAAAAATTGGAGAGGGCGCGGGCCGAGCGACGACGTCGGCACAAGCACTGGACTGACGACGAAATGTTGGACGTGTTGCGTGAGATCTTCGTCCAGCACGGCAAAGTCACGCCCGACCTGATCAACTCTAGCGGTGGCCCAGCCGTGAAGTCCTATGCCTGCCGTTTTAACGGCATCACCTCAGCGATGGGCCTCGCTGGCGTCACCTGGCCATCCCTCACACGAAGCACAATCACCAGGTATCGGATGCGCTGCATTACGCGCGACATGACAATAGAGCTGGAACGTTGCGCTGCAGCCGCGAAGGCAGAGGTCAAGAAGCTTAGCCCGCGCACCTATGACCTAAACGGCGTCACGGTGCGATTGATGTGCACCAGGTGTCGATTCGAGCGCAGTCACCCGTGCTGGAAGGTTACGTTAGCTCACCAGCCGACTGTCGACTTCGTACTTTGGATGCGTGCGGATCAGACCAACGAACGGATCGAACAAATCTACCTCATTCCGGTCGCTGATTTCCCCACTCACCTTTACATCTGGCCATCCCAACGGACGCTACCAAGATATGAACGGTATGCCCATGATTCCATGCGGAACGTGTTTGGGCTGAGATAGTGAACGAAAGCGGAAAAGATAAATGTCACACGGTCTGCTGCTCTGGGAGGCAACAAGAATGAAAACTAAATTGCCGCCATGCAACCGTATCAGGTTTCCGCACTTGCGCCAGAATGCGGTCAGGCACACTACGTCTGTCTGCACTAGTTCAAAAAAAGTAGCGCTGCCGCATGCACGGCAGAAGGGTCTAGGTCTCTACATCGCAATTAAAATGCGCTAAAGACCTGCACATAAACCCGCGAAACGCTGACGAAAAAACGCTAAGCTGATGTAATTCTTAAAGCCTAAAGATCTCCCGAATTAGTCCAATCTCTTCAACCAAATAGGATCGACATGCGGTCATGGTCAATGCCTGCTGGAAGCGCAGTTCAACGCGGCATGGCAGCCGAGCTTAATCAGAGTCGAGAAGTACTTTGCGGGCTGTGATCGCAAGATCACACTTTGATTTTGCTCTATTGAGATGGTCGCCAAAATATCTAATGTCACGCTCAAGCTCGGGAGGACGTATGCCGCCAGAGCTTAAATCAAGCAGTGAATTCAACTCTAAATCTAGATCGTCGCAAAGTTCACGGGCGCGGGACTGAATTGAAAGACAAAGTACCAAAAGCTCTGGGTCTGGCATCTCAAATGGTGGTAATCCTTCTAGAAGACTGGCTGCGTTACGGAGCTTTTCTATATGGTCTTTGTTGCCGATATAAAATTCGGACCGTTCCCGTGCTTTGATCAAACCCACAAATCGCGTGCCAATGCGATTTAGGATCGCCTTAACGATTTTAAAACGATTTTGCTCATGTCGCCAAGCCTGCTTTTCCTGCAGCCGAAGATCTTTTTTATGTTGTCGGCTTGCTAGCGCGAACGCGCCATAAATTGCGGCAATAGATCCGACTGCTTGGACCCACGATGCCCATGCTGAGGAGTCCAGGCCTTTCCAGCCATGGGCCGTAAAAAGAAGCGCAATTAGCTGATGGCAAGCAAGCAAAATAGCTGCCCCAAAGACGGTTAACACAGTTCGCTCGACGATTTTCATTGGGAGCAGCGTAGTTGAGTTAGCTTAACGAAACTTCTGACGAATCAAATCACTGAATTGGATTACGTAGCCACCCGCCCTGTCAATCGCAGACCGTTGATACGGTTAGTGCAGAGGTAGCAGTTTCAACGACAAGTAGGAGTCTTTGCTAGTTGCTCTTGCTCGACCTCAGATAAGTGTTTTTCGATTTTTTGCCATGCAGGAATCCCTGCAAGATCTACTGATTCCAAAAACTTTACATGGTACCTTGAGATGTCGAAATGGCGGAGCACTTTGAGTACGAGCACAGGGGTGTTAAAAGCAAGCATGAATAGATATGGAAAATAGCTTTGACGTTCGACCACATACCGTTCGATGCGCCGCTTGTCTATGTCACCAAGGAACAATAATGTGTCGTTATCCTCCGCACCGAGCATATACTGGACACTATGTGCAGCAGGATGGGTATACTGACATAATTCTGCGTAAAGCTCTTTTATATCTCCAGACGGAGCATTTTTCAGTGGCTTAAGGTAATCCGCCATGGTCTTCGCTACATGCGTCGGCGGGACTTCAATACCTTTTGTTGGCTTATGAGCGTAAGCGAAGTGAATCAGCATATTCTCAAGCTCGGCTGAAATACAGACCATATCGCAGTCTCCTGCCAGTGCCTGCTCGATGACTTTGTGATTCTCAGCCAATGTAAGTGCAACCCCATTGAGCGCGTGATACGTATCTGCGGCTGATTCCAGTAGAGCACGGAGGGAAGCGCAGAACGGGAGAAATAGACCTGCCGCGTGTGCGGAATTCATACCTTGAAGCCAGCGATATGAGCGCACTACGGATGTGGTTCCAGCAATGTGTGCTCGGGCGAGCATTTCTTCCCAATACACTTGCATCGCTGCTCTAAAATCACGGTTACACAGCTCCGCAAACGCGGCCTCATTCATGAAAGTATATCGGGATGAGGTGCGGAAAATTTCGGCGACGAGAGGTTGAACTACGGTAATTAGCCTTGTAGCTTCTTGCCCGTAAAGGTTGTCCTGTCCAGTCATCATATTCGCAGTGCCAATATTAAATTAAGGTTTTTTAGTGTGGCGAAATAGACGGATGTGCATGGTGCCTGTTACCTCGTTGACGATTGCCGAACCCAACCTTAGTAGATCTTGGCGAAAATACGCCGTTGACTATTTTGCATAGCAATCAAAAGATTGAAGAATTACTAGCCTAAAGAGAAAATCCAGTTAAGCGAGTTGCTCCAACGCACGTACTGCCGCGTCTGTCGATTTAACTTCTACAGGCTGAACGTTGTGGCGCTTGGCGAACCACTGCAATGATTCATTTGCCTTGGCTACGATATTTCTAATGCTTTCGCTGGCATGAACGATTGGCTGGCGGTTAATAATTAAGATCGTTTCGGTTGGTGACTCGACAAAGTCTCGGGCGGTGATCAATTCCAAGATTTTACTTTCTGCCTCACGACGAACATATGGTGCCTGACCAACGGTAGAAGGCAAACTAGCAAATTGCACCAGCCATTTTTTGTATGCGTAATCGATCGTTACGCGCTCTTCGCCATCAGCCCTCATTGACTTGAAGAAGCGGCTGCGCCGATCTTTAATATCATGGGAAAAAGCAGTCTGAACAAGCTTCAAAAAAGCTAGGGTTGTCGACGTCGATCGTGTTCCGAACGTGTCATCTTCTAAGAGGTCGTCGATGTCACCGAGCGCCGAAACCATCTGCACTGCACCGGACAAGAGCTGTTCTTCCGAGAAAGCTCTAATGGTTCGTACGTTTCCTACCGTAAATCCCGCAAACGGCGCGTCAAGTTCTTCTAAAGTCAAACCGGCGACCAGACGAGAGGTCATAAACTCTGCCACCTCATTCAGTATGCCGTATGCCGAGCTGCCGCGGGCTGGTCCAAAGATTCCCTTGAGCCGCTTGAGCGGCAGAATTAAGTGTGCAGCTGGTGTTAAATACGTTTGCCCTGGTTCTGGCTCTATAGCCAAGAGCGCAGTGATCCGTTCAGCACCACCTGCCATCGGTTGCCAAAAGATGGGGGAAAATCGTGCGCTAATTTTTGGGGCGTCCATGTTCAGTCGGAATCTTGTTTCCATAAATCTGCAGCGCTGGGTTTTTCAATGCGGTCTTGAATATGTAGCGCGAGGGCTGGCAGTCGTAGCTCGATAGCAGTTAGAAGTATAGCAGTGGTCTCGAAAATCTTTTGTATCCTCGGATCAGGATGAGTCCATTTGCTTGCGGCCTGAACGAGCATCGAAAGCGCTTTCTTGTTGCGGTCGAACTCAGCTGGCTGGGCCGCGATGCCGTGGTTCGACTGAAGACGACTGACCATTTGGGCTGCTAGATTATTGGATTTCGCACGAAAATTCGTCAGATCCAGCCGCGTCACATTGTCAGTCGGATTCTTATTGAAAGGCCCTGCCTCCATTAACGCACGGTCATGATCGAAGAGCCACCAGTAGGATCCGTCGAAGATAGCATTTTGATAATGTCGATCGTCATTTGCCACGAGTTCATCCCAAGCTGCCCCAGCTGGCCCCATGTCGCTGGCACATAGCTTGTTCCACACGAACTCTTCCGCCGCAGGGTTACCATCGGCAGCCATTGCGAGAAAAGCGTCAGGCACCTTGTACTCGCTCCCAACGAGCAGGACTTCTTCGGAGTGGAGCGCCGCGGGAATGCCGTGAACGAACTCACGGGGTGCGACAACAATGGCTGGCGTAGGTACGCGGACCCCTAGACTTTGGGCAGCAAGCGCGCAAGCGAGTTCGACACAAGCAGCAAAATGACCGCCCAGCCACTTCATTATCATCGTCTTGGCGCGGGGCATATCACGTGAAGCAACTTGTCCTCGCCACACTCGATGCACATGACTCCCCTGCAGTGGTTCTGCTGCACAGATTAAGAAAAGTACTTCGAGAGCAGTCGGTGCCTTCGCGCGAGCCTTGCCAGCAGTTACCATTTAATATGTCCTTTGCACGTAGAAGCCTTCCGAAGCCTTCGCTCATCATGGCGTCTGAGATCATAAGCGCACTGAACAGGCCAATTCCTGCACGGCAGATGATAACTTATATCAATGTTTCCCATATGACAAGGGGACAGCCACGAATTACCTTAGCGAGGTTCTGAATTCATACGCTCACGCATTGAGGCAGTCCTTGGACGTACATCGAATGGAAAAAGTGGTTCACCAAAACAACAAAGCCCGCACGAGGCGGGCTTTCAGGAAAGCGCTTGTTTCACGCAATCTCATTTTTTTTGAGGGGTCGTTTGGGGGGTAGGCACCGTTACAACCATATTTTCACTCTTGTCTTGGCGGAGAGAGGGGGATTCGAACCCCCGGTAGGCTATGAACCTACACACGCTTTCCAGGCGTGCGACTTAAACCACTCATCCATCTCTCCTGATGGTCCTCGTGTCTCCACGAAGCCGCCTATTATATCAAGGATTCTCTTCTATACAAGACTGTTCCGGCGACGCCGTCACGGCGCGGTATCAAGCGGCTAGCGCCGGCGCCAGGGGCGCAGGACGTGGCGGACCGGGTTGAGCTGCGTACCGACCTCCTCTTGACCAATCAGTCCGCGCCGCTTCAGGTGGCGCAACGCGGACTGGACGGCCGACTTGGACAGTCCGGTTTTCACGGCAATCGTTTGCAAGCTGGCCGGCACTGCGTCGCGGCCCAGGGCTTGCGCGCTGTACAAAAGATGCAGGTAGACGACGAAGGCGGCGGGACGGCGGTCGTGGCCGACGAGGTCGGGCATCAGGACCTCGAACACGTAGGCATCAAGCGAAGACTGGCGGGTAGTCATGAATACTATAGTGATTAAAAATACATGGAGGCGCGAGTCTGCCACGATAATGGATGCAATGACAACCACGGCAGACCACCCATGATCACCCAACTGAAATTCGTCAGCATCCCGGTCTCGGACCAGGACCGCGCCCTCGCCTTCTACACCGAACAGCTCGGCTTCGACATCGCGACCGACCAGCCGATGGGCCCGGGCAAGCG
Source organism: Telluria sp. ZT3P39 (assembly GCF_059685935.1). NCBI lineage: Bacteria > Pseudomonadati > Pseudomonadota > Betaproteobacteria > Burkholderiales > Oxalobacteraceae > Telluria > Telluria sp. ZT3P39. The sequence goes on along the minus strand of NZ_JCASIH010000003.1, from coordinate 308,017 downwards.
CTGGATCGAGCTGCGCATCGGCAGCTCCGGCACGCGTGTCGTGCTGTTCACGCCGGATGGGCAGGAAGACCGCATCGGCAGCTTCTTCAACGGCTCGTTCGCTTGCGACAACGTCGAAGCGACCTACCGCCAGCTGAGCGGTCGCGGCGTCGAATTCGTCGATCCGCCGACCACCCAGCCTTGGGGCTCGTATGCGAAGTTCCGCGATCCGGACGGGAATACCTTCGTGCTGTCGTCTTCCTGATACGCGTCCTAAGCACCGCGCATAAAATGCCGCCTCCTGGGCGGCATTGCCGTATCTAGCGGGGGATTTTGCGCTTCAACGCAGCGACAAGGTCAGCAGGATGGTATCGTTTCCCGGATTACACTCCCTGCCATGAGCCGCCGTGAAACGCAAAGCCCTGTATTACGTCATCTTCACCGTTGCCGCAGCCGGCGCCGCTGCGGGCAGCTGGATCGTCAGCCTTCAGTCCCCCTCCTCGCCTGCACCTGCCGCGGCCAGCAAGCCCGCGGTTGACACCAGCGCGATCTCGGCCGACATGCAGGCGATGCTGGCGGCCTACCGCAAGATCATCGTGCTGACCCAGGACGAGGCCGGGCTGTCGCCAGAACAGCGGGCCCAGGCCAACCGGGTCGGTCAGGAGCTGTTCCACGAGAATCAGGTTCGCGTCGGCAAGGTCGATGCAGCACTTGCGCAGCTGGTCGCCTCGACCAATCCCGCCCGCTTCGACGCCCTCGGCAGCCTGCTCGACTACGTGGAATCGGGCGAAGGCCTGTATGACGCGGATCGCCTGGCTTTCCGCGAGCTGATGCAGTCGCTGCTGGCCCAGGTGGCGAAGGATTCGTCGCTGCCCGCGATCAAGCTGCACAAGCGCATTTCGGAAGACCTGGAGGCGCTGGCGGAAATCGAGCGCAATTACGAGAAGGAGATCCGCGCGGTGTTCGGGCGCTTCGAGTCGCGTTCGATCATCCTCAAACGCGAGAAATGGGAAAGCTATGTCGCCTACCTGAAGACCCTCTACCAGCGCGAGCGCATCCTGAAGGATTACGGTTTTGTCGCGCCCTACCCTGCCAAGCCGGAAGCGCCGTCAAGCCCGTCGCAGGCGAGCGTGGAAGAAGGCGAAATCTTCGGCAAGTCGCTGCCGAAGAAGACCGTGGTGCTAACTTTTGACGATGGCCCGCACCGCCGCTACAGCGAGGAGATCGCGGCCATCCTCAAGCAGTACAACGCGCCGGCGATTTTCTTCAGCGTGGGCCGCAATATCGGCGCGCTCGACGCGCAGGGCAAAGCCAAACTCAATGGCGGCGCGGAGGTGATGCGCCGGCTGAAACAGTCGGGCTATGTGCTGGCGAACCACAGCTTTTCGCATGCGCAGTTGTCGAAGCAGACAGGCAGCGGCTTGCGGGCGGAAATCATGAGTACCGATACCCTGCTCAAGGCCGTCGACCCGCAGCGTTCAAACCTGTTCCGCTTTCCCTATGGGGCGCGCAACCGCGAGGGCATGCAGGCGCTGGACGCGGCGCATTTGAAATCGGTGATGTGGAATATCGATTCGCTCGACTGGGCCGACCCGGTGCCCTCCTCGATTGCCGACCGCGTGCTGCGCACGGTCGACAAGGAAGGCCGAGGCATCATCCTGTTCCATGACATCCACGAGCGCACCGTGAAGGCACTGCCCGCCATCCTCGACCGGCTGGTGGCCGAGGGCTATCAGTTCGCGGGCTGGGACGGCGATGCCTTCAAGGTATCCGGCGCCACCGCCCCTGCTCCCGTGCAGCGCTCGGCGGCGACCGGCTATGCCAATTCGTGGGCGATCGTGGTCGGGATCGACAAGTACCAGAAATGGCCGCAGCTCCAGTATGCGGTGCGCGATGCGGAAGGCGTGGGCCAGATGCTGGTGCAGAAGTTCGGCTTCGCGCCGGAACGCGTGATCACGCTCAAGAACGAAGCGGCGACCCGGAGCGGCATCCTGGCCGCCTTCCACGACAAGCTCGCGCACGGCAACCTGCAGCCGAACGACCGCATCTTTGTCTTCTTCGCCGGGCATGGCGCCACGCGCAAACTCAGCTCTGGACGCGACCTGGGCTATATCGTCCCGGTCGATGCCGACCCGGACAAGCTGGCGACCGACGCGATCCCGATGACCGAAATCCAGAACATCGCGGAAAGCCTGCCGGCCAAGCACGCGCTGTTCGTGATGGACGCCTGCTACAGCGGACTGGGCCTGACGCGCGGCGCGGCGAATGCTTCCTTCCTGCGCGATAACGCCAAGCGCCTGGGCCGTCAGATGCTGACGGCCGGCGGCAGCGACCAGCTGGTGTCGGACGGCGGACCGAACGGGCATTCTGTGTTCACCTGGACGTTGCTGCAGGGCCTGGGCGGCAAGGCGGATTTGAACGGCGACAGCCTGATCACCGGCACCGAGCTGGCGGCCTATGTGGCGCCGGCGGTGTCGAGCGTGTCGCAGCAGACGCCGGCTTTTGGCAGCCTGCCGGGCTCAGAAGGCGGCGAATTCGTGTTCGAATTGCCGGAGGAAAGCGAGTTCCTCAATACCGGCACGGCGCAGTTGTCGAACGATGCGATTGCGCTGAACACCAAGCTCGATGCACAGGCTTCCGCGCCGGCCGCGACGGTGGTGGTGAAGGACTTGCAGGGCTTTGATACGCGGATCACGGCGCCGGCGGCGGTGCCGGGTTCACAGCGGCAGCAGGCGCAGCGGGCCAATGACCAGGGGCTGCTGCTGTACAAGGAAAAGCAGTATGCGCAGGCGGAGGCGCAGTTCACCGAGGCGCTCAAGCTGCGGCCGAACTTTGCGCTGGCGGCGAATAACCTGGGCTTCGTGTTCTACAAGCAGGACAAGTATGCCGAGGCGGCGCGCTGGTTCGAGAATGCGGTGAAGATGGATCCGTCACGGGCGATCGCGTATCGGAACCTGGGCGATGCGCATGCGCGGGCTGGGGACAAGGCGAAGGCCAAGGCGGCGTACAAGACCTATGTGGAACTGGCGCCGGGCGGGGCCGGGGCGGAGTATGCGAAGCAGCAGATGGAGAAGTTGTAGGGTGGTCGGCTACGCCGACCGCGCGTTCAGCCAGTGCGTGCTCAGCCACGGCGCTTGCTTTAGTTGAACGCGCGGGCGGAAGACCCGCCCACCCTACGGGACTACGCCGACTCTTTCAACTGATCCAGAATCGCCGGATTCTCCAGCGTCGACACATCCTGCGTAATCGCCTCGCCCTTGGCCAGCACGCGCAGCAGGCGGCGCATGATCTTGCCGGAGCGGGTTTTCGGCAGGTTGTCGCCGAAGCGGATTTCCTTCGGCTTGGCGATCGGGCCGATTTCCTTGGCGACCCAGGTGCGCAGTTCGGCGGCCAGTTTCTTGGCATCCTCGCCGCTCGGGCGTGCCTGCTTCAGCACCACGAAGGCGCAGATCGATTCGCCCGTGGTTTCGTCTGGCTTGCCCACCACCGCGGCTTCCGCGACCAGCGGGTGGCCCACCAGGGCCGATTCGATTTCCATCGTGCCCATGCGGTGGCCCGAGACGTTCAGCACGTCGTCGATGCGGCCAGTGATGGTGAAATAGCCGGTGTCCTTGTTGCGGATCGCGCCGTCGCCGGCCAGGTAGTATTTGCCGCCCAGTTCTTCCGGGAAGTAGCTGGTGCGGAAGCGCTCCGGGTTGTTCCAGATGGTGCGGATCATCGAGGGCCATGGGCGCTTGACCACCAGGATGCCGCCCTGCCCGTTCGGCACGTCGGCGCCGGATTCGTCCACGATCGCGGTCATGATGCCCGGCAGCGGCAGCGTGCACGAGCCCGGCACCAGCGGGGTCGCGCCCGGCAGCGGGGTGATCATGTGGCCGCCGGTTTCGGTCTGCCAGAAGGTATCGACGATCGGGCAACGTTCTTCGCCGACGTTCTTGTAGTACCACATCCAGGCTTCCGGATTGATCGGCTCGCCGACCGAACCGAGCAGGCGCAGGCTCGAGCGGTCGAAGTTCTTCGGGTGCACCTTTTCGTCGACATCCGATGCCTTGATGAGCGAACGGATCGCGGTGGGCGCCGTGTAGAAGATCGTGACCTTGTGCTTGGCGATGGTTTCCCAGAAGCGGCCGGCGTGCGGGTAAGTGGGCACGCCTTCGAACACGATCTGCGTGGCGCCGACCGCCAGCGGGCCGTAGGCGATATAGGTGTGGCCGGTGACCCAGCCGATGTCGGCCGTGCACCAGAACACATCGTTCGGCTTGATGTCGAAGGTCCACTTCATGGTGAGGGCGGCCCACAGCAGGAAGCCGCCGGTGGCGTGCTGGACGCCCTTCGGCGTGCCGGTGGAGCCCGAGGTGTAGAGGATGAAGAGCGGGTGCTCGGCATCGACCCATTCCGGCTCGCATTGCGCGCTCTGGTTGTCGACCAGGTCGTGCAGCCAGATGTCGCGGCCTTCCTGGAAAGCGATGTTGCCGCCGGTGCGCTTGTAGACGATGACGTCGCGGATGGTGGTGATGCCGCCCAGCGCCAGCGCTTCGTCGACGATGGCTTTCAAGGGCAGCGACTTACCGCCGCGCATTTGCTCGTCGGCGGTGATGACAGCCACGGCGCCGGCGTCGATGATGCGTTCCTGCAGCGACTTGGCCGAGAAGCCGCCGAACACCACCGAGTGGGTGGCGCCGATGCGGGCGCAGGCCTGCATGGCGGCCACGCCTTCGAGCGACATCGACATGTAGATGATGACGCGGTCGCCCTTCTTGATGCCGCGGCTCTTTAAACCGTTGGCGAATTTGCAGACGCGCTCGTGCAGCTCGCGGTAGCTCGCGCGGGTGACCGTGCCGTCGTCCGCCTCGAAGATGATGGCGGTCTTGTCGGCGTTGCCGTTGGTAAGGTTGCGGTCGAGGCAGTTGTACGAGGCATTGAGCTGGCCGTCGCCGAACCATTGATAGAACGGTGCGTTCGATTCGTCGAGCGTCTTGGTGAACGGTTTCTGCCAGTCGATGTTCTCGCGCGCCAGGCGCGCCCAGAAGCCTTCGTAGTCGCCGGCGGCCTCGGCGCACAGCTTTTCGTAGGCTTGCATGCCGGAGATCGTGGCCTTGGCAGCGAACTCGGCCGGCGGTTGGAATACCCGGCTTTCCTGCAGGGTAAATTCTTCGTGACTGGTCTCGTTCTCGGTCATGTTCGTCTCCATGGTAGTAAGTTTTACAGGACACCTTAGGTGGGCTCGCTTACTCTGCCCTTACATGGGAGGCAGCGGCGCTTTCTTCTGGAATGCCATTCTACCAACGCAGCCGAAAACCAGGAGCTTGAACAGGCAGGCGGGCGCCGGCAGGTGTAAAATGCTCTGCTGTATTTTTCCGCATTCCAGGAGCTCAAGTCCCGATGGCCCAGTTATCCCCTGATTCGCAACCGAAAAAGCTTACCCCGCTTAACAACCTGATTTTTTCCAGCCGTTGGCTGCAGCTGCCGCTGTACCTCGGCCTGATCCTGGCGCAGTGCGTCTACGTCTTCCATTTCTGGGTCGAACTCAAGGACCTGATCGGCGCGGCGATGGGCAACGTCGCCTCGCTCCAGCACATCCTGGATGCCGTCACCGTGCCAGGCGCACCGCGGCCGACCAAGCTGACCGAAGTGACGATCATGCTGGTCGTGCTCGGCCTGATCGACGTGGTCATGATCTCGAACCTCTTGATCATGGTGATCGTGGGCGGCTACGAGACCTTCGTCTCGCGCATGCACCTGGAGGGTCACCCGGACCAGCCGGAATGGCTGTCGCACGTGAACGCCTCGGTGCTCAAGACCAAGCTGGCGATGGCGATCATCGGCATCTCGTCGATCCACCTTCTGAAAACCTTCATCAATGCGGCGAACTATGCTCCGGAAACGATGATGTGGCAAACCATCATCCACTTTGCCTTCCTGTTGTCGGCCATGGCGATCGCGTACACCGACCGCATCGTGATGACCACGCATTCAAAACATTAATTCCCCTGATCGAGAACTTCCATGCCCACCGTTATCACCCAAAGCGACCTCATCGAATCGGTCGCGGCAGCCCTCCAGTACATCAGCTATTACCATCCGGCCGACTATATCCAGCATCTGGCGCGCGCGTATGAGACCGAGCAAAGTCCGGCGGCAAAGGACGCCATTGCCCAGATCCTGACGAACTCGCGCATGTGCGCGGAAGGCAAGCGTCCGATCTGCCAGGACACCGGCATCGTCAACGTGTTCCTGAAGATCGGCATGGGCGTGCGCTTCGAAGGCTTCACCGGCACCGTGACCGACGCCGTCAACGAAGGCGTGCGCCGTGCCTACGCCTTCGAGGACAACAAGCTGCGCGCCTCGATCGTGGCCGACCCGCATTTCGAGCGCAAGAACACCAAGGACAACACCCCGGCCGTGGTCCACATGGAACTGGTCGAAGGCGAGACCGTCGATGTGAAAGTCGCGGCCAAGGGCGGCGGCTCGGAAAACAAGACCAAGTTCGTCATGCTCAACCCATCGGACTCGCTGGTGGACTGGGTCATGAAGACCGTGCCGCTGATGGGCGCCGGCTGGTGCCCGCCGGGCATGCTGGGCATCGGCATCGGCGGCACCGCCGAGAAGGCGATGCTGATGGCCAAGGAGTCGCTGATGGAAGACATCGACATGTACGAGCTCAAGCTGCGCGGCCCGCAGAACAAGACGGAAGAACTGCGTATCGAGCTGTGCGACAAGATCAATGCACTGGGCATCGGCGCCCAGGGCCTGGGCGGCCTGACCACCGTGCTCGACGTGAAGATCAACATGTACCCGACCCACGCGGCTTCCAAGCCGGTGGCGATGATCCCGAATTGCGCCGCCACCCGCCACGCCCACTTCGTGCTGGACGGCTCGGGCCCGGCGTACATCGAACCGCCGGCGCTGTCGACCTGGCCTGACGTCCACTGGACCCCGGACACGGAGAAATCCAAGCGCGTCGACCTGAACACGCTCACCAAGGAAGAAGTCGCTTCGTGGACGCCGGGCCAGACCCTGCTCCTGAACGGCAAGATGCTGACCGGCCGCGACGCCGCGCACAAGCGCATCCAGGACATGCTGGCCAAGGGCGAGCCGCTGCCGGTGGACTTCACCAACCGCGTGATCTATTACGTCGGCCCGGTCGACCCGGTGGGCAGCGAAGTCGTCGGTCCGGCAGGCCCGACCACCGCGACCCGCATGGACAAGTTCACCGACATGATGCTGGAAAAGACCGGCCTGATCTCGATGATCGGCAAGGCCGAGCGCGGCCCGATGGCGATCGAATCGATCCAGCGTCATAAGTCGGCCTACCTGATGGCAGTCGGCGGCTCGGCTTACCTGGTGTCGAAAGCGATCAAGTCCGCGAAAGTCGTGGGCTTCGCGGACCTGGGCATGGAAGCGATCTACGAGTTCGACGTGACCGACATGCCGGTCACCGTTGCGGTGGACTCCACCGGTACGTCGGTGCACAACACCGGACCGAAGGAATGGTCGGCCAAGATCGAGTCGCTCAAGGGCATTCCGGTCAACGCGGTGTGATTGACGCGCGGGCTTGCTCAACCCTGCCCGCGCCCTCGCCATGAGCACCCCTTCCCTACTCCCTGACGCCCCGGTCGGCATTTTCGACTCGGGCGTCGGCGGCCTCTCGGTGCTGCGCCATATCCAGGCGCAGCTGCCGCACGAACATCTCCTGTATTTTGCGGACACTTCGTTTGCGCCCTATGGCGACAAGCCGGAGCAGGTCGTCATCGAGCGCGTGCTCGCTGTCGCCGGCTACCTGGTGGCGCAAGGCGTCAAGGCGTTGGTCGTGGCCTGCAACACCGCCACCGTGGCCGCGGTGCGGGTCCTGCGCGGGCAGTATCCCGATATGCCCATCGTCGGCGTCGAGCCGGGCCTGAAACCGGGCGCGGCGGCCACCCGCAACGGCACGGTCGGCGTACTGGCCACCGAACGGACCCTGGCCGGCGAAAAATTCCTGCTGCTGCGCGACCAGATCCATGAAGCGACCAGCGCGCGCTTCCTGTTGCAGCCCTGCGTTGGCCTGGCCGACCAGATCGAATTCGGCGAACGCGACTCGCAGGCTTTGGAGGCCATGCTGGAGCGCTTCATCGCGCCGCTGCTGCGTGAAGGCGCCGACACCCTGGTGCTCGGCTGCACGCACTACCCGCTGGTGCAGGGCTCGATCGAGGCCGTGATCCGCCGGCATACCGACGCCGAAGTGGTGCTGATCGACACGGGCGACGCCGTGGTGCGCCAGCTCGCGCGCCTGCTGGGGACGGCCGGGCTGCTGCGCGCGGCCGGCGGCCAGAGCGCGCGCCTGGACGGTTTTACCAGCGCCAGCGCGGCGGCGCTCACGGCGGCGTTCACCACCCTGCTGGGGCAGGATCCGCCGGTGCACGAGGTCGGGAGCGGTGTGTTGTGCCCCAACTCAGGCGCACCGCACATTTAGATTTGCCAGTTCGCGAAGTTGTTTGTATAATCTTGTTCTGTCGCAGAAACAACGCGGCAGATGCAAGTCAGTGGTGGCTGTAGCTCAGTTGGTAGAGTCCAGGATTGTGATTCCTGTTGTCGTGGGTTCGAGCCCCATCAGCCACCCCAAGAATTCGGTAGTAAAACAAAGGCTTACTCAGCAATATTCGAGTAAGCCTTTTGTTTTGTCTGGACGATTTTTACAAGCGGTGACGCGCGGACTGGAAAGCCCAGCTGGTCTGCCTGCCAATGCAAAAACCCGCCAATTGGCGGGTTTTTTATCGCTACGGCCTCGCCCATGCTATCTGCATGGTGCGCGCCGCTCATTTCGCTCCAGCCTCGCCCACGCTATCTGCGTAGTGCGCGCTGTAAGAGCGAAATGATAATCAGGCTAGCTAATTAGATTGCGCGGATATTGCCGGCTTTTTCGCCTTTAGGTCCGGTCGAACGCTCGAACGAAACACGCTGGTTTTCGGCCAGGCTCTTGAAGCCTTCCGACTGGATGTCGCCGAAGTGGGCGAACAGGTCGCCGCCGCCTGCGTCAGGCGTGATGAAGCCGAAGCCTTTGGAATCGTTGAACCATTTTACGGTGCCGGTTTGAGTAGTCATTTTACATTTCCTTTAGTTTGCATGGGCAAAAACGCCCGAGGCGCACAGACGACCAAGAGAGGGTAACAGGAGGAAATCAAACGGGACCGCCGAACGGCGAACAGGAGAGAAAGACCAACAATAACAACGACTTGATGTAGTGCAGGACAGAAGATACAGGCATTCTTCCCGTTCACCTAATCATTTCGGATTTAATTTCGCGCGTGTGCACATTCCTAAATGCCGGTAAATGGCTGGAAACGACTGTTATTATGCCGAAAACCCGTTCGATGCGAATGTCGCGGAACCGGGCATGACAAGGTTGACATGACAAAGCACCGACTGGGTGATTTCATTCGCAACAATATGGAATCGATACTCCAGGCATGGGAAGATTTTGCCCGCACGATCGAGCCACCTGCACTGACCATGGACGACGCCGCGCTGCGCGACCATGCGCGCCAGATGCTGCTCGCCTTTTCCTCCGACCTGGCCACGCCGCAATCGGACCAGGAAAAAATCGCGAAATCCAAAGGCCTGGGCAAGCGCACGCATGCCGATACGGCCGCCGAAACCCATGCCGAGGCGCGCCTGCTGTCCGGCTACACCGTGGTGCAGCTGGTTTCAGAATACCGCGCCCTGCGCTCGAGCGTGCTCACCCTGTGGGCGGCCGACATCCGGGACGACCGGTCCACCGACATGCGGGATGTGACGCGCTTCAACGAAGCGGTCGACCAGGCGCTGGCCGAGTCGGTCGCACGCTACGAATCCATGGTCAAGCAGTCGCAGAACATGTTCCTGGCAATCCTCGGGCACGACCTGCGCAACCCGCTCGGCACCGTCGTGACCGGATCGAGTTTCGTCATGCAGGCCACCGACATCCTGCCGAAATATGTGCTTGTTGCCACCCGCATGTTCAACAGCGCCAAGCGCATGAGCAAGCTGATCAATGACCTGATCGACTTTACGCGCACCCACCTGGGCCCGGGCATCCCGATCCGGGTCAAGCAGGCCAGCCTGGTGGAGGTGTGCGAGGAAGTCGTCAACGAACTGCGTACCTTCCACCCGGAGAAGCAGATCGACATCGAGGCGCCGTGCCAGCTGGACGCCATTTTCGACGAGGGCCGCATTGCCCAGGTGCTGTCCAACCTGGTCGGCAATGCCATCCAGTATGGCAATCCCGACGTCCCGGCCAGTATCATGGTGGCCTGCAGTGAAGACGATCTCGTCATCACGGTCAACAACCGCGGGGCGCCCATCGCGCCGGACAAGCTCTCCAGTATCTTCGATCCCATGGTGCGCCTGGCCGCCGCCGGCAACGCCGACGGCGACTACATGGAACGCACCAGCCTGGGCATTGGCCTGTTCATCTCGCGCGAGATCATCCACGCGCACGGCGGCAAGCTCAGCGTCGCTTCGGACGCAAGGGATGGCACCACCTTCACGGTCAGGATGCCCCGCCTCCCGAAGGGATTCCAGGGCAATCCGGGCGACGAGAACCCCTGACCCTGCGGGCCCTGCACAAGGGCAGGGCCCGCTGCCCCACGATCCGGGCCGGATACCCCGCGCCAGGGGTTGGCGTATGCTGCTCGACTTTTTCGGGTGTCATGGATATTCTCCAAGCTTCCTGCAACCCGGCGCCGCCAGCGGCCACCCTGATGACCCCTAGTGAGCCCGTACCTACCCCGATTACCCGGCTGAGGGCGAAGAAGCGTCCGGCGGTGCGCTACGCCATCCTGGTGCTCGCCCTGTTCTGTACCTTGCTGGTGGCCGCGCAGGCCTGGAGCGCCTGGAGCGCGCGCCAGAGCCGGCTGGCCGAGACGGCGGCGGCCACCTCGAACATGGCGGGCGCACTGGCGGCGCAGGCCGAAAGCACGATCAGGATCGTCGACACCGTGCTGTCCAGCGTGGTCGAGCAGGTGGAACACGAGGGCCTGTCGCCGGACTCGGCCGCGCGGCTGCGCACCCACCTGCGCAGCATGGTGGCCGGCACCAAGGAATTGCACGGCCTGTTCGTCTACGGACCCGATGGAAGCTGGCTGGTCACTTCCCGGTCGCCCTGGGCACGATCCAGCTAGACTTCTTTGCCGACCTGTACGACAGTTTCCACGTGGGCAAGGAAGGCGTGATCCTCCTGGCGATCGACAATGGCGTCGTCATCTACCGCCGCCCTTTCCTGGAAAAGCTGATCGGCCAGAGCGTCGCCGGCGGCCCCATCTTCCAGACCTATCGGGAACAAGGGCCGGTCGGCAGCGCCATGCTGCGCTCGCGGGTCGATGGCGTGGTGCGCCTGTACAGCTACCGGCATCTCGGCAGCTTGCCGCTGCTGGTCGCGACGGCCCAGGCCAAGGATGAGATCCTGGCCGAATGGCAGCAGTCGACCCTCTTGATGACGGGCGGCACCATCCTGATCGTGCTGCTGCTGGTGGGCGTCGGTGCACGGCTGGTGCGCCAGATCATGATCCGCGACCAGCTCGAAGGCGAACTCGTCATCGCCAAGGAGCACCTGCAGGAGCGCAACCAGGAACTGACCGTGCTGGCGACCAGGGATGCGCTGACGGGCATCGCCAACCGCCGGCATTTCCAGGACGTCCTGCTGCTCGAACTGGCCCGCGCAGCGCGCACCGGCGCGGCCGTGTCGCTGGTGCTGGTTGACGTCGATTTCTTCAAGAAATATAACGACCGCTATGGCCATGTGGCCGGCGACGCCTGCCTGCGCCAGCTGGCAGCGACCTTGCGTGAGGGGCTGGCGCGGCCGACCGACCTGGTAGCGCGCTATGGCGGGGAGGAATTCGCCGTGGTGCTGCCGGGAACGGGCGCGGTCGGTGCGCGCTATGTGGCCGAGCGCCTGCGGCTGGCCGTCCTCGAGCTCGGCATTGCACATCCGGACAATCCGGCCGGCACCGCCACCATCAGCGCAGGGGCAGCCACCTTCCATGCAGCGCCCGGCGAAGCGATCGCCCCCGGCGTATTCGTGAGCCGGGCCGACACCCTGCTCTACCGCGCCAAGGATACCGGGCGCAACCGCGTGTGCAGCGACCTCGACGACGCCGGATCGGGCTTCGCGCCCTCGTTCTCCATATAAAAAAACCGCCTGCGGTGCAGGCGGTTCATGTACTTCTCAACCCTTAATAACGGTTCGGGTTGTTCGGGCGGGCATCGTCGCGGTTGCGGATGCCGTCGCCGTCGCGATCACGGTCGACGCCGTTGCGGACACCATCGCCGTCGCGGTCGCGGCGCTCTACGCGGTCGCCGCGCTGCCAGCCGCCGCGCTCGAGGTACCAGCCGTTACGGTCCTGGCGCCATTCAGGCTGGGCGTAGGCATAACCCCTGCGCGTACGTTCCCAGTGGCCACGTTCCCAGACGTGGCGGCGGCCGTTCCAGGCCCAGTAACCCGGGACCCAGACATGCCCGCGGCGTGCGGCCGGGATGGCTTCATGGCGCGGCGACGGCGGCGCCTTCTGGATGACGATCACTTCGGTGCGGCCTTGTGCCTGGGCCTGGACCGGTGCGAAGGCTGCGGTGCTGATGAGGACAGCTGCGGTAGCGGCAAGAATGCTCTTCATGGTGCTTCTCCTTCTCAGTTGTATGGCTCTACTGTAGCCAGTCCCGAGCGCGCACAGTAGAAAAGAGACAACTTCTTACACTCGATACATGTCGCCACGAAAATGTAACGGTGAACGTGAACTACCTCACCCAGCACTGCCCCCATACGAAAACAGCCGGCGCAAGGCCGGCTGTTTCTTTACGATTGGCAAAAAACCGGATTAGTCCAGCTTCCATGCGTAGTCGACCTTGGTCCAGGTAGCGGCTGGTGCGCCGTCCTTGGTGCCCGGCTTGAACTTGCACGACGACAAGCCTTTGAGGGCTGCCTTGTCCAGGTTCTTGAAGCCGCTCGACTTTTCCAGCTTCGATTCGTTGACGGTGCCGTCAGCGCCGACCAGGAAGGATGCCGAAGTGGTGCCCTGCTCTTCGTTCATCAGCGATGCTTTCGGGTATTCGACCGAGCACTTCTTCGGGTCGAACGAGGCCGGCACTTCAGCGGCGAAGGTGGCGCCGGCTGCGGCGGCGAGGGTCATTGCTGCGATCAGCTTCATGGTCAGGTTTTTCATATAATTTTCCAATAAGGTTTTGATTAAGGTTGGCAGTCTCAGCTGCTTGCCGGCCTGGGCCGGCGCTTCGTCTCTCTTAGAATTCTTCCCACTCGTCATTGCCGGCGGTGGCTGCTGCTTTCTTTGGCCGGGCGGCCGGTGCTGCGGCGTCTTGCGGCGCTGCTGCGGGTTTCTTCGCGGCCGGCTTCTTCAGGGCCGGGGCCGGGCGCTTGGCTGCGCTTGGCCTCACCACCACGGCGGTGCTGGTCACGACCGGGGCCGGTGCTTCGGCCTGCTGTTCGCCTTCGGTCAGCTTGAAGATGCTGACGACGCGGGTCAGTTCGCTTGCCTGGTCTTGCATGCTCTGCGCGGCGGCAGCGGCTTCTTCGACCAAGGCGGCATTCTGCTGGGTCATGCTGTCCATCTCGATGATCGACAGGTTCACCTGTTCGATACCGGCGCTCTGCTCGGCGCTGGCGTTGGCGATCTCGCTCATGATGTCGGTCACGCGTTTCACGCTCGCCACCACTTCGTCCATCGTCACGCCGGCCTGGCCGACCAGCTTGCTGCCGCGCTCGACCTTCTCGACCGAATCGCCGATCAGGGTCTTGATTTCTTTTGCTGCCGCAGCCGAACGCTGGGCCAGGTTGCGCACTTCCGATGCCACCACCGCGAAGCCGCGGCCCTGTTCACCGGCACGGGCTGCTTCCACAGCGGCGTTCAGCGCCAGGATGTTGGTCTGGAACGCGATGCCGTCGATCACGCTGATGATGTCGGCGATCTTGTTGGCCGAGGTGTTGATCTCGCCCATCGTGCCCACCACCTGCGACACCACTTCACCACCCTTGAGCGCCACGTTTGAGGCGGTCGCCGCAAGTAGATTGGCTTCACGGGCATTGTCCGCGTTCTGCTTGACCGTCGAGGTCAGTTCTTCCATCGCCGAAGCGGTCTTTTCCAGCGAGCTGGCCTGCAGTTCGGTACGCGAGGACAGGTCGATGTTGCCGGCGGCGATTTCACGCGAGGCGGTGCCGATGGTCTCGGTGCCGCGGCGCACTTGCTCGACGATGCCGACCAGGCTGTTGCGCATTTCTTTCATTTCCACCAGCAGGCTGCTGCGGTCCGACGCATCGGTCTCGATGCCGATCGACAGGTCGCCGTGGGCGATGCTGCTGGCGATGCTGGCGGTGTAGGCCGGCTCGCCGCCCAGCTGCTTGCGCAGGCTGCGGCTGATCACCCAGGCTGCCGCGATGCCCATGGCAACGGCGGTCAGCAGCATGACGATCATGAAGTTACGGGCATTGACGAAGGCGCTCTGGGCATCGGCCGCGGCTTGCGCGTTCTGCTTTTCTTCCAGGGTGGAGAGCTGGTCCAGCGCTTCGGTCCACTTCTTCTGCACCGGGCGCACTTCGCGGATCATCACGCGGGTGGCGTCCATCGCGTTATTGGCCAGGTACAGTTCCGAGGCCTTGGCAATGGCCGGCATGGCAGCGGCTTCGAATTCCTTGACCTTGGCCAGCACCGCTTTTTCCTTGTCGCTGGCGTGGGCCGCGAAGATCGCCGACAGCTTCTTCTGGGCTTCGTCGTACTTGCGGGTCTGTTCCTTGAACTTGACCATTTCCGGTTCCATGTCGGCCGGGTCGGTCATCAGGGTCAGGACGCGCAGCGCAGCGACGCGCTCGCCGACGTTGTTGCGCATGTCGGTCACGAGGCTGGTCGACACGTTGTTGACGCTCACGACCTGGTCGAGGCGATCCTGGATCTGCGACATGCGCAGGATACCCACACCCGTGACGGCGATCAGCAACACCAGCACCAGCGCAAAGCCGAGCGCGAGGCGGGTACCGACCTTCAAGTTATTCAAAAAAGCCATTCGTGTTCTTCCCTGTTTGTGTGATCGAATTCGCCCGGATCGCTGCGCCGTGCGACGCGTCATGTGCCTCAAAAAAACGCCACATGTTTCCGACAGGATAAATCAAAAATTCTGGCCGGCAACTCGAAATCGGTGGCCGCCGCTTGTTTGTTTCAGCTCAACAACAGAATTGATTTCGATCAATCCGGTGGGAGCGAGAGAAATTATGCGATTACTCTTGCCGGTCGGCAAGCTTTTCATGACTTGCCTATACAATTCACACACATTGTGTCGTAATTTGCCGACAGGCAACGAAAAAAGCGTACCGAAGTACGCCTTTTGGGAGGGGTGAAGCAGCTCAGGCCGCGACGGGCATGCGCGCGGCGGCTTCCAGCAGCAGGGCCGGGTCGGCGCCGGCCAGCTTCTTCGGATCGGACAGCATCTGGCGGAAAGCCCGCGCGCCCGGCAGGCCGGTCATGATGCCCAGCATGTGCCGCGTAATGCTGTTGAGCTTGAGACCGTGGCTGCCATGCAGGCGCAGCTGCTCGGCGATATACGGCACCATCGCTTCGAGCACCTGCCGGCGGGTCTTCGGGCTGGCCTCGTCGCCATAGAACAGGCTGTCCCAGGTCGCCATCACCCAAGGGTTATGGTAGGCCTCGCGCCCCAGCATGACGCCGTCGACGTGTTCCAGGTGCAGGACGATCTCTGCATCGGTCTTGACGCCGCCGTTGATGATGATTTCCAGCTCGGGGAATTCGCGCTTGAGCTGGTAGGCCACCTCGTAGCGCAGCGGCGGGATCTCGCGGTTTTCCTTCGGCGACAATCCCTTGAGCACGGCGTTACGGGCGTGCACGATGAAGGTCTGGCAGCCTGCGTCGGCAATGGTACCGACGAAATCGCGCACGAAGCCGTATTCCTCGTTGTAGTCGATGCCGATGCGGTGCTTGACGGTGACGTCGATCGACACCGCGTCGCGCATCGCCTTGACGCAGTCGGCCACCAGTTGCGGCTCGCCCATCAGGCAGGCGCCGAACGCGCCCTTCTGCACGCGCTCGGACGGGCAGCCGCAGTTCAGGTTGATTTCCTTGTAGCCCCACTGCTCACCCAGCTTGGCGCTTTTCGCCAGGTCGGCCGGGTCGCTGCCGCCCAGCTGCAGCGCGACCGGATGCTCGACGCCGTCATAACGCAGGTGGCGCTCGACGTCGCCATAGACCAGTGCGCCGGTGGTGACCATCTCGGTGTACAGCCAGGTGTGGCGCGTGATCTGGCGGTGGAAGACGCGGCAGTGGCGGTCGGTCCAGTCCATCATGGGGGCGACCGACAGGCGCCGGCCGCTTGCCGGCTTGGCAGATACAGAAGTCATTGAGTGCTTGGGAAACGCGCCGTGCGGGCGAAGCCCGACATGATAGAGCAAAAGAGGGAAAGCGTCAGGGTTGGTACGGCCGAGCCGGTCACGGTATGGCGCATACGGATGAGGCCGTGTCCAAATGTCAGACCCGGCCGGTTCCTCCACATACAGCTGACACCGTGTCCGAATTACAGACCTGTCCCCGTTCCTCGTTGAGGCGAAGGGCCATCTTCCCAAAAATTTTTTAGGAAAAGTCAGCCCTGGAACACTGCCGGTTGATCTTCCTCCCTCCGGTTCCTGACTCTTGCCAACGTTGCTCCTGATCAGTCGGGCAAGAATCGCCGTTCAACCCATATGCCAAGATCAAATGGCACTACACCCGCCAAAGCATCCGGGGTGGAGCGCAGGGCAATACTAGCGGTAGCTGGGATTGTTCAGCACATAAAGTGTGCTAACCCGGAGGCTATATGTCCGAGCCTTACGAGGGTGCAGCAATGATTCTCTGCCCGCTGGAAGAACGCGACTTCCAGCACGTTTGTGCCGTCATTGTGACCGGGAGTGGGTTCAACGCATGCGGCCATACGCTACTACATGTCGGTGAAAGCTGGAGTTGGTATGTCCATATCGCTGGCCCGTATAAGTTGCCCAAGTGGATGCCTGAGAGTAACTATATGCGGTACTTAAGAGAGAACGGCAAGCGTGAAATGCGCCGCTGGATGATCAAGCTGCCCAACCCTAAGGGGGCGCATGAAAAGCTGCATGAACTGATACAAAAGCCGTGGCTATGGGGCGCTGTGGCTCATAACTGCACTTCCTTTGCGGAAGAAGTTGTCCGGGCAGGTGGTAGTAAAGCCGGGCAGTATTTCAATTGTCCTGCCGGGGAGCCATTCGCATGAGAACTACATTCATTTCGCTCAGCATCGGCTTATTGATAGCTGTACTTGTCTGGGCTTCAATAATCTTCCTCGATCCCGGCATGAACCTCGACAAGGCGTATAACATCATCGTCCTTTCGTTCATCGGTTCGGCAGTTCTCACTGCATTGGTGTTGAGGCTATGGAGTCGCCCCCGCTGAAGACTGCACACATAGAGTGCACACAACTTCAAAGGAAGCCTTTATTTACGGCTTTTTCTGTCCAGTCCATCATGGGGCGACGGACAGGCGGGGCCCGCTTGCTGGCTTGTCACAGACAGAAGTCATTGAGTGCTTGGGAAACGCGCCGTATGGGCGAAGCCCGACATGATAGAGCAAAAGGTGCTTGATGTCGCTGCCATCACACCGTGACTGCTGCCAAGTTCGTGCACCCACCGGCCTGACACCATACCCTCTCCATATCGATCAGGAGGCAGCATGCCGCATGAGTACAGGTTATGGTGCGGATATAGCGGCGAAACGGTCAAGCTGTTCCGGCGCATGGACGATGCCGCAACGCGCTGCGACTTGGTATCGAAGCAAGAGCGCCCCGGCGTGTACCGGGAGATGACGCTGCAGTGCAAACGCTGACGCGTATCCACCACGCCTTACCGGCATGTGTGGGCAGGAAGCCAAGCCGCTTTGCCAACAAAGGCAAATTTTTCCGCCCCCGGCGCAACATTCCCGCCCCCCAGACTACGGTCCCGTTTTACAATCGCGGCTATTGCCGCACAGAAACCGGCCACGCCGACCCCACTTCCCGATGACCCAGACAAGCTCTCCTGCCGCCTCCGACCAGCTCGACCAGCACCGCCTCGCCGTGCGCCGCAACCCGCGCGACGGCAATGCCCATGCCCTGCTCGGCCTGGCCCTCCTGAAAGCGCGCCGGCTCGACGAGGGCGTGGCGAGCCTGCGCCGGGCGCTGGAACTGAATCCGAAGGTGCGCGGCCTGCAGGCGGTGCTGGCTGCGGGCCTGTTCGAGCTCGGGCGCGATGAAGAAGCCGTGGCGGCCTACCGGGGCGCGCTGCGCTTCCAGGACGAGGCCGACCTGCACCAGGGCCTGGCCAATGCGCTGCTGCGCCTCAAGCGCGCGGCCGAAGGCGAAGCCCCGGCGCGGCGCGCGGTGGAGCTGGCGCCGGCGCGCAGCGCGCCGCTGCTGGTGCTGGCCGGGGTGCTGCACGCGCTCGGGAACAGCGGCGAAGCCGTGGATTGCTTGCAACGCGCGCTCGCGATCGAGCCGGACCATCTCGATGCGCGCACGGACCTGGGCAATATCCTGTTCCACCAGGGGCGCCACGAGGAAGCGGCCGGGCATTTCCGCGCAGTCCTCGCGCAGCAGCCCGGCCATGTGGCCGCGGTCCTGCACCTGGCCCATTGCGACCATGTCCTGAAGCGCCATGACGCGGCCATCGAAGGCTTCCAACGCGCCGTCGCCCTGGCCCCGGGGCGGCCGGATGTACTGGTCGACCTGAGCAATGCCTTGCGCGCCCGCGGCAAGCTCGGCGAGGCGGCGGCAACCCTGCGCCGCGCCCTCGAACTGGCGCCGGAGAACGTCCAGGTGCTGCATGGCCTGGTAGGGCTGTGCTTCAACCTGGGCGAGTGGCAGGAAGCGCTGCGCCTGGCCCGAAGCGCGTTCGAGCTCGCGCCGTCGCCGGGGGCGCACAGCGTGATGCTGTTCATCCTGAGCCACTGCTGTTTCGATCCGGACGAACTCACCCGCGAACACTTCGCTTTCGGCCAGCGCTGGGAGCCCGCACTGCGCGCGCTGCGCCGGCCCCACCTCAATGGGCGCGATCCGGCGCGCCGGCTCCGGATCGGCTTCGTATCGGCCGACCTGTACGAACATGCGGTGGCCACCTTCGTGGCGCCGGTGTTCGAGGCGCTCAAGGATAGCGGGCAGGTGGAGCTCCACGTCTATTACAACAACACGATCGACGACCCCAAGTCCGCGGCGCTGCGCGCCTGCACCGCCAGCTGGCAAACGATCGCGCACCTGGACGACGCCGCCGCCGAGGAGCTGATCCGCGCGGACGGCATCGACATCCTGATCGACCTGTCGGGCCATTCGGCCCTGAACCGCCTCCCGCTGTTCATGCGCAAGCCCGCCCCGGTGCAGGCCAGCTGGATCGGGTATGCCGGCACCACCGGCATGGAATCGATGGACTACTACGTGTGCGATCCATTCATGCTGCCGGAAGGCCGCTACGACACCCAGTTCACCGAACAGCTGGCGCGCCTGCCGCTGCTGGCGCCCTTCCTGCCGGATCCGGGCGCACCGCCGGTCAACGATTTGCCAGCGCTGCGCAACGGCTTCCTGACCTTCGGCAGCTTCCACCGCGCAAGCAAACTCAGCCGCGACGTGATCGCCCAGTGGTCGAAGCTGCTGCATGCGGTGCCGGATTCGAAGATGCTGCTGGGCGGCCTGCAGTCCGGGGTGGACGACGTGCTGGTCGACTGGTTCGCCCACGAAGGCATCCCGCGCGAGCGCCTGCTGCTGCGCGAGCGCACCCACGTGCATGGCTACCTGATGCAGCATTACGACGTCGACGTCTGCCTCAGTCCCTTCCCCTACAGCGGCTCGACCACGGTCGGCCACGCCTTGTGGATGGGCGTGCCGACGCTGGCGACGGTCGGGGCGACCAACCCGAGCCATGCCGCGGTGTCCTTCATTTCCCACGTCGGCCTGCGCGACTTCGTGACCGATGACGACGCCACCTATGTGCGCCTCGGCGTGTTCCTGTCGCAAAACATCCCGGCCCTGGCCGCGATGCGCGCCGGGATGCGCGAGCGCTTCGTCAACTCGGTGCTGGGCTATCCGGGCGTGACCGCCGCGGGCCTGGAACATGGCCTGCGCCTGATGTGGCAGCGCTGGTGTGCCGGCGAGGCGCCGGCGTCGCTGCGGGTACGGCTGTCGGACCTGGCGCCGGCCTGACTTCCCCTCGCACTATATATAGATGTCGCTTCGACGCCGCCGTTAGGCGGCGTCGTCGTTTCTACCAGCTGGGTGCGGTCACGAAAAATATTTAAATAAATTTCCGCACGGCACTTAATGCCGGAGTGAAACCTGTCGCCTTGTACTTGTGAGAGCGAGTGACGCACTCGAAACCGAATTCACCAATCAGGAGCACACCATGCTGAGCCTTCACACCAACAACGCTGCACTGTCCGCACAGAACTCGATCAGCCGCACCCAGAGCTCGCTGTCGACCTCGATGACCCGCCTGTCGACCGGCTACCGCATCAACTCGGCAATGGACGACGCTGCCGGCCTGCAGATCGCCTCGCGCCTGAAAGCCCAGACCTCGGGCATGGCCGTCGCAATGCGCAACACCCAGAACTCGACCTCGATGCTGCAGACCGCCGAAGGCGCGCTGGACGAAGTCAGCAACATGCTGGTCCGCATGAAAGACCTGGCCACCCAGGCAGCCGATGCTTCGTCGACCGCCGACGACAAGACCGCCATGCAGTCGGAATACGACGCACTGGGCACCGAACTGAAGAACGTCCTGCAGAACACCACCTTCGGCGGCACCAAGCTGCTGGTCGGCGGCACCATCGCTTCGTCGATGACCTTCCAGATCGGCGCTTCGTCGAGCGAAACCATGGATGTCACCCTGGCCACCGACGTGTCGCAAGTCGTGTCGGACGTGACCGCCGTCACCACCAAATACGCCACCACCGCCGTCGGCACCGAGCTGACCGCTTCGGCCAACGGCACCATCGGTACGCTGGAAACCGCGCTGGCTTCGGTCAACAAGGTCCGTTCGGGCCTGGGCGCTGCCGCCAACCGCCTGGAACACGTGTACAACAACCTGTCGAACATCAGCACCAACAGCAAGGCCGCTGCCGGCCTGATCATGGATGTCGACTTCGCCACCGAAAGCGCCAACATGACTTCCAGCCAGATGCTGCTGCAAGCCGGCACCGCCATGCTCAAGCAGTCGAACAGCATGTCGTCGATGGTCATGTCGCTCCTGCAGTAATCCAGCTTCTACCGGATTCGTCCGGCGTGGAATAGCCAAAGGCCAGCCGCAGTTTTCGGTTGGCCTTTTTTTATTCCGTCTTATACTTGTCTCTCCCTCACTTGCCCCCGACCATGGTCAGCATCGTCCCGCTCATTCCCGCGATCCTTCCAGCGACGCAACCCGTGCGCAACGGCGAGCTCGGGGTCATGCCCGCCGCCATCGCCGCCCTGGCCGAGGCCGAACTGGCCCTGCCGGTGTCCCAGCCACAGGCTGCCGCGGCAAATCCTGCCACGGCCATGGACGACGCGGCCGCGCTGCGCCCGGACCAGGTGTTCCTGGCGCGCCAGATGGCCTACCCGGCCCTGGACGGCCGCGCGCTGGCCTCGAACTGGCGCGCGATGGTGCGCACCTATGGCGACCTGCAGGCGCGCCGCGACCTGCAGGCGCGCGCCGGCGCCATGCCGCCGCTGCAGCTGGCCGCGGGGCAGCAGGGCCAGGTGGTCAACCAGCCGCAGGCCCAGCTGCTCGGCGCCGACGCCTGGCGCTTCACCGTCCATGCCGGCAATGCGCTGGCCCACCATCTCGAAGTCGTGGCCGAACGCGAAGACGAGCCGCCCGGCCGGCGCAAGCGCGTGCGTTTCGGGCTGCGCCTGGAACTGAGCATGGCGGACGGCACCCGCGTGGTGGTGCAGGTCGAGCCCCTGCCGGGCGGGATCGCGCTGGAATTGTGTGCGCAAGGCGCCGGGCCTTTGGCGCGCCTGCGCGTGCTGCAGCCGCTGCTCGAAAAAGCCGTGGCCCTGGCCGGGCTGCAGGTGATCCGCTGGCGCTTCCGCGATTCCCTCCCGGCCGGGAATGTGCACGCCGCGCTGGCGGCGGGCGACGCCTCGACCGCACTGAGCCTGCCGGTATTTCGCGCACTGGCGGAAATGGCGCTGCTGCTTCCGCGTGATCCGGATCTTCCCGCAACGCCCGAACCGGAGCTCGGCGCGGACGGTGGACGTACAATGGACAGCCTTGCAACAAGCTGAAGCGAGACGCACCGTGGCGCATCCCTCCCCTCTCCCGAATCCGTTCAACCCCGGCTATTACCGCAGCGAAGAGCTCAGGCAATTCGGATTCCGGCAGGTCGGCGAGAACGTGATGATCGCCAGGAATGCCACCATCATCGGCCTGGAGAATATCTCGATCGGGAACAACGTCCGCATCGACGGCGGCGTGGTGCTGGCGGCGCATTCCGGTTCCCTGGTGGTGGGCGATTACATCCACATCGGGGGCGGCAGCTATCTCGGCTGCGCCGGCGGTATCACGCTGGCGGACTTCGCCAACCTGTCGCAGGGCGTGCGCATCTATTCGAGCAGCGACGACTATTCGGGCGAGGCGCTGACCAACCCCACGGTCCCCGCCGCCTACCTCAAGCTCACCAAGGCGCCGGTCGCGCTGGGCAGGCATGTCATCGTCGGCTCGGGCAGCGTGATCCTGCCGGGCGCGAACATCGGAGAAGGCAGCGCGGTCGGCGCCTTGTCGCTGGTCCTGCGCCCGCTCGAGGCATGGGGGGTGTACGCGGGTGCGCCCGCCAAGTGGCTGAAAGCGCGCAGCCGCGCCCTGCTGGAACTGGAGCAGGCCCTGCTGGCCGGCAAAGGCTGCTGAGCCCCTGGCGCTAGCCGGCAATGAGCCCGGCGATGCGTTCGATATCGGCGTGCGCGAGCTCCGGATACATCGGCAGGCACAAGACCCTGTTCGACGCCGTGGCCGCAACCGCGAGGTTGTCGCGCCGTGCCGACGGCAGGCCGCGGTACATCGGGAAATCCGAAATCAGCGGATAGAAATACCGGCGGGCGAACACGCCCTCCGTCTTCAGCTTATCGTACAGGCCGTCCCGGCTCAGCGGGTAGTCGGGCCCGACCAGGATCGGAAAATACGCGTAATTCGACGAATAATTCGCGGCGACGGCGTGCTCCTGCGCATGGCAGTCGATGCCGGCAACGCCGGCCAGCAAGGCGCGGTAGCGCGCGTCGATCTCCTTGCGCCGGGCGATGGCCCCATCGATGCCCTTGAGCTGCAGCATCCCGAAGGCGGCATTAATTTCGCTCATCTTGCCGTTGATGCCGGGCGCCACGACCGTCAATTCGTCGACGAAGCCGAAGTTCTTCAGGTGGTCGATCCGTTGCTTGGTGCGCGCGTCGGGGCAGATGATCGCGCCGCCCTCGAAGGTATTGAATACCTTGGTCGCGTGAAAGCTCAGCACCGACAGGTCGCCATGGCGCAGGATGCTGCCCCGCGCATCGCGCACGCCGAAGGCATGCGCGGCGTCGTAGATGACTTTCAGGTTGTAGTTGTCGGCAATGCGCTGGATCGCCTCGACATCGCAGGGATGGCCGTAGCAGTGCACCGGCATGATGGCGGTGGTCTGCGGCGTGATCGCCGCCTCGATCTTCTGCGGATCGAGGTTCAGCGTGAGCGGGTCGACATCGGCGAACACCGGCTTGATCCCGTTCCATAGCAGCGAATGGGCGGTTGCCACGAAGGAGTACGGCGTGGTGATGACTTCACCGGTGACGCGCAGGGCCTGCAGCGCGGTCACCAGCGCCAGCGTCCCGTTGGAGAACAGCGAGAGGTGTTCGACTCCCAGGTAGTCGCACAGCGCCGCCTCCAGTTGCTGGTGGAAGGGGCCGCCATTGGTCAGGATCCTGTTTTCCCAGATCTGCTCGAGATACGGATAGAACTCTTCCAGCGGCGGCATCTGGGGCTGGGTAACGTAGATCGGCTTGCGCTTGTCCATGGCTTAGCCCACCGTGCCGACGATCGAGACGTCGTGGTTTTCCGGGATTTCGTTGTACGACAGGACATGCAGGCCCGGCGCGAACAACCTGGCATAGCGCGCCAGCAGCGGGCGCACCTGCGGCAGCACCAGGAGCAGCGGCGGCGTGTGCTGCCCCTTCATCTGCTCGCGCGCGACCGGCATGTTGATCTGCAGTTGCGACAGCAGTTGCGGATCGATCGGGTAGTTATCCAGCGCCACCTTGCCGCCGCCGTTCTGGCGCGCCTGGTTCAGGGAACCGAGCAGCATGTTTTCCAGTTCGGCCGACAGGTTAAAGGCCGGCATCTCCTTCTTCTTGCCATACATGCTCGAGACGATCTGGCGCCGCAGCGCGCAGCGCACTTCGGCCGCCAGCAGGATCGGGTCCTTGGTGGTTTCCGAGCTGTCCAGCAGCGTGGTGGCGATCACCACGATGTCCTTGAGCGAGACGCCCTCCCCCAGGAGCACGCGGAACACGCGCAGCAGCTGGGTATGGGTCAGCGCCTTTTCCAGCGCGCCGGCCAGCTTGGGCGAGAGCGCGGTGAGACGCTCGATAATCGCCGGCACGTCTTCGTGGCGGAACAGCTCGTGCAGGTATTCGCGCACCACTTTTGAAGTATGGGTGGCGATCGCGCTCGGCACCTCGACCACCTGGTAGCCCAGGCCCAGGGCGTGGCCCTTCTGGTCCGGGGTGATCCAGGTGATCGCCATGCCATAGGCCGGCTCGATGCCGGGGATGCCGTCGATCTCGCCGTAGACGCTCGGCGAGGGAATCGCCATCAGATGCTCGGGCATGACTTCGGCCTCGGCCACCACGGTGCCGGACAGGCTGATCGCGTATTGCGAGGGGCGCAGCGCCAGGTCGTCGCGCACGCCGATCGCCGGCAGGAGCATGCCCATCTGCTCCGACAAACTCTGGCGCACGCCCTTGATGCGCTTGGTGAGCGGCTCGCCCTGGGCGCGGTCGATCATGCCGACCAGCTTGTAGCCGACCGCCACCGAGACCGGCTGCACCACGGGCAGCGCCTGCCAGTCGAGTTCCGGCGCGCGCTCGTCGCGCAGCGCCGCCTCGATCGCGGCCACGCCGGACGTATCGGGCGGGGCGACGCGCTTGTTCAGGCGCCAGCCGACATAGATCAGGGCGCCCGCGAAGGCAAAGAACGGCAGCTTGGGCATGCCCGGCACCAGCGCCAGCACGATCATCACGCCCGCGGCCGAGTACAGCACCGCCGGCTGGGCCAGCAGCTGGCCGCTGACCTGCTGCTCGAAGTCGCCCGACTCGCCGATACGGGTCACCAGGATCGCGGCGGCAGCCGACAGCAGCAGCGCCGGGATCTGGCCGACCAGGCCGTCGCCGATGGTGAGCAAGGCATAGACCTTGAACGATTCGGCGAGCGGCAGGTCGTGCATCAGCGAACCGATCGCGATACCGCCGACCAGGTTGATGATCAGGATCATGATCGAGGCGACCGCGTCGCCGCGCACGAACTTCGAGGCGCCGTCCATGGCGCCGTAGAAGTCGGCTTCCGCCGCCACGTCCTTGCGGCGGATGACGGCCTGCTCCTGGTTGATCAGGCCCGCATTCAGGTCGGCGTCGATCGCCATCTGCTTGCCCGGCAGCGCATCCAGGGTGAAGCGCGCCGACACTTCCGAGATGCGCTCGGCGCCCTTGGTCACGACGACGAAGTTGATGATCATCAGGATGATGAAGACCACCAGGCCGACCACGAAATTCCCGCCGATGACGACGTTGCCGAAGGCTTCGATCACGTGGCCGGCGGCGGCCGTGCCTTCGTGGCCGTTGAGCAGGACCACCCGGGTCGAGGCCACGTTCAGCGCCAGGCGCATCAGCGTGGTGCCCAGGATCACGGTCGGGAAGACCGAGAAGTCGAGCGGCCGCTTGGCCGTTACCGACACCAGGATCACGATCAGCGCCAGCACGATGTTGAAGGTGAACAGGATGTCGAGCAGCACCGGCGGCAGCGGCAGCATGATCATCGCCAGCAGCGCGATCAGGAAGACCGGGCCGGCGAACTTGTGGCGCCGCAGCTCGGTCAGGAAATTTTTCAGGGCATTCATGCAGGAACCTCACTCAGGTGAGATGGGACGACCACCTCGTTGGGGAACCGTGGGGGCGCGGGGCGCCGGCCTGCACGGAACGCATTCAGTTGTAGAACGTAATTCAGGACTTGCGATACGGCCTGGTAGAGCTGCGCGGGGATCTGCTGCTGCACCTGGCTGGTGTTGTAGATCGCGCGCGCCAGCGGCGGCAGCGAAATGGTTTCGATCTTGTGTTCTTGCGCCACGCGGCGGATGTACAACGCCATCTCGTCCACCCCCTTGGCCACCACGAAGGGCGCCTCGGCGCGGTTGGTGTCGTACTTGAGCGCCACCGCGTAGTGCTCGGGGTTGACGATGATGACGTCGGCCGTCGGCACGCTCTTGCGCACGCTGCGCTGGGCCAGCTGGTTCTGCAGCTGGCGAATGCGCTGCTTCACTTCCGGCCGGCCTTCGCTGCTCTTGTGCTCTTCTTTCATCTCCTGCTTGCTCATGCGCTGGTTTTTCGTGAACAGGAAGGCCTGCACCGGCACGTCCAGCAGCGCAAAGGCGATGAACACCGTCACCAGCGCCATCAGGCCATCGAGCATCAGGGCGCTGCCGCCCACCAGCGCATCCGACAGCGGCATGCGCTGCAATTCCACATAGGCCTTCATGCTCGAGCGGCACACGTGCACCAGCACGAAGCCCAGCACCACCGCCTTGCCCGCCGAGGTGGCGAAACCGATCCAGTGCTTCTGCGTGAACAGGTTGCCCAGGTTGGTCATGGGACTCAGGCGGCTGAATTTCGGCGCCATGTTCTTGCTGGAGGCGATGAAGCCGCCGGGGATCAGGCCGGCCACGACGATCGCGAAGGGCACCACCGCCAGCGGCAGCACCATCTTTATCAAGAGCAGCAAGGCGTCCGTGAACACGATCGACATCGCGTTCTCGATCGCCCCGGCCTCGCCCAGCGGCACGAACACCATCTGGAACAGCATGCGGAAGGACTCCAGGTAACCCGGCAGCATCATGGCGAACAGCTTCAGGCTGACCAGGATGCCCACCGCCGTGGACAGGTCGCGCGAACGGACGACCTGGCCCTCCTCGCGCGCTTTCTTGAGCTTTTGCGCTGAGGGCTTTTCGGTCTTGTCGCCACCGGTGCCGCTATCGGCCATGCGCCATCCTCATCTGCTCCTGCAGCATTTCCAGGATCTGGTTGGTCATCGAGACGTAATGCTCGGGAATGAAACGCACCACCTGCACCAGCATCAGGAGGCCGAAGATCGTCACCAGCGAAAAACCCAGCGAAAACAGATTCAGGCTCGGCGCCACCCGGTTCAGGAAGCCGAAGCCGATCTGCACCACCATCGTCGAAAACACGATCGGCAGCGCCAGCAGCACCGCCGCGGAAAACACCCAGGCCAGGTTCAGCGCCACCGCTTCGAGCAGCATCGGGCCGAAGCCGGCGCCGACCGGCCAGGCCTTGAAGCTCTGGCCGACCACGCCCATCAGGACCAGATGGCCGTCGATCCCGAAGAACACCAGGATCGCCAGCAGCGACAGCAGGCTCGATACCACGTCGGACGCCTGGCCATTGATCGGGTCGTTCATCTGCGCCATCGAGAAGCCCACCTGGCTCGAAGCCAGGAAGCCCAGCATCGTGACCACCGCCATCGCGAACTGCAGCGCCAGTCCGATCACGCCGCCGATGATGGCCTGCTCGACCATCGCGAGCACGCCGGCCAGCGAGAACGGGTCGGGCATCGCGCCGCCTTTTGTGAGCGGCAGCATCATGAAGGCCAGGGCTACCGACAGCAGCGCGCGCACCGGCACCGAGACCGTGCCCTCGCCCAGCACCGGGGCGGTCGAGAGCATGGCCATGATGCGGCAGAAGGGCCACCACAGCGCGCCGATCAGGGGCATCAGGAAGCTGACCAGCTCCATTGCGTGCGGACCCTGCCCTAGCTCGCGAGCGTGGCGGCGCGCTGGAACACCGACACGCAGTAATCCATCAGCGTGCTCGTCATCCAGTGGCCGGCCAGGATCACCGCCAGCAGCGTCACCAGGAGGCGCGGCAGGAAGCTCAGGGTCTGCTCGTTGATCTGGGTGGCGGCCTGGAACAGGGCCACGATCAGGCCCGTGACCAGGCCCGGCACGACCAGCACCAGCACCAGCAGCATCACGACCTGCAGGGCTTCGACCACCAGGTCGACAGCGATATCAGGACTCATCTCGATTCGGTCTCTTCTAGTAGCCGTGGATACTGCCGACCAGCGTATTCACGGTCAGGGTCCAGCCGTCGACCAGCACGAACAGCAGCAGCTTGAAAGGCAGCGAAATCACCAGGGGCGAGAGCATCATCATGCCCATCGCCATCAGCACCGAGGACACCACCAGGTCGATGATCAGGAAGGGAATGAACAGCATGGCGCCGATCTGGAAGGCGGTCTTCAGCTCGGACAGCACGAAGGCGGCCAGCTTGGTGGTGAAGCCGCGCTGCTGCGGCGCCAGGTTGGCCGGCTCGCCCGCCAGGTGCGCGACCTGGGCCAGCGAAGTCTTGCTGGTCTGGGCCAGCATGAAGCGCGAGACCGGCACTTCGGCGATGCGCAAGGCTTCTTCCAGGCCGATCTTGTCGCGGTCGTAGGGCAGGAAAGCGTCGCGCCACACGGCCTCGCCCACCGGGCGCATGACCAGGATGGTGAGGATCAGGGCGATGCCGGTGATGATGCGGCTCGGCAGGCCCTGCTGCAGGCCGAGGGCCTGGCGCAGCAGCGAGAGCACGATCACGAAGCGGGTAAAGCTGGTCATCATCATGACCATCACGGGCAGCAGCCCGAGCAGGGTCATCAGGACCAGGATCTGCGACTTGACCGTCATGCCCTGGGTCGAGGCGGGAATCACGCCCGGCAGGATGCTCGGCTGCTGCTGGGCGGCCGCGGGCAGCGCCCAGGCGAACAGCACGAGCAGCAGCACGCCGGCGATGACCGGGGCTGCACGGCGCAGCAACGGCAGCTGCGCGCCGCGGACAGGCGACGTCATTTAGTCAGCGCGTCCAGGTTCAGGCCGTCCAGGTCGATGACCTTCAGGCCGTACTGCTCGCCTGCGACGACGACTTCGGCACGGCCGATCGGGGCGCCGTTGACTTTGATGATCAGCGGTTCGCCGGCCAGCGCGTCGAGCGGCACCACCGAAGAGGGGCCGATCGACATCAGTTCCTGCAGCGAGATGCGGGCCGAGCCGACTTCGAGCGTCAGGGTCACCGGAATGCGGCGCATCATCTGCGGCAGCTGGCGCGCGGCGTTCTTGCCCGCGACGGCGGTGGCGGCATCGAGGCCGTCGAGGTCGTCGATGATCAGGTCGGAGCCAGTCAGTTGCTCATTCAAATTCATATCCATTACTCGGCATCTTCAAAAGAGGTTAAACAGAGCTTGCCCTTGTGTTCGGCCACGGCGGCCGTGAACAGGCGCGATTCGTCCAGCAGTACGTCGGCGCGTCCCACCGATACCGGGATCACGTCGCCGACCTTCAGCTCGAACAGCGCGGCCAGCGTGATTTCCTTGCTGGCCAGGCGCCCTTCCAGTTTGACGAACAGCCCGGTGGCCAGCGGCTCGGTGCTGCGCGCCGTACGCACGCTGCTGCGCTCGTCCATCAGGCCCTGCAGGACATGCGCCATCAATTCCTGGTCGAGGCCGATCCAGCAATGGCTGTCGGGCTGGCCCTGGGCCTGGCCATGCGCGGCGCGCAGGCCCACCCGGATCACCCAGCCGGCCTTGCCCGGCGCGCTGGCCGCGGCCGGCGCGCCCAGGGTCAGGGGATCCACCGAGGATACCGCTTCCAGGCCCGCGGTACCAGCGTCGGCCAGGGCGTCGGCGACGCAGGCATGCAATTGTTCCGCCAGCTGGGCGGTCAGGGTCGCGGCCAGGCGCTCTTCGGTGGCGGTGACGCGCTCGCCGGCCGTGTCGCGCTGCGTGCCCGGCGTGGCGGCCGGACCGTTCTTGCGGCCGTAGCGCCCTTCCAGCAGTCCCAGCAGCAGCGCGCGCTCGAAGGCGACCGCGGCGGTGCCCAGCGGGCCTTCCACGGACAGCCAGCGCAGGCCGGCTTCGTCGGGTGCGCGCTCGAAGGCCAGGTTCGACAGCCGCCAGGCGCCCCAATAGCGGCGGCCGCCCGGCCCGCCCATGGTCGTGCCCAGGACATCGGCGAAGCGGCGCGCAAATTTTGGCAGCAGGTGCACAGGACGACCCAGCAGGCTGGGATCGAGTACCTGGTAGTCGCCCTGGCTGGCCCGCGGTCGGTCTGGAGGATTCATCGGCATGTTAATTAATGACTGGGTAACGGTGAATGTGTTTTTTTCATTCTCCTAGGCAACAATTATACATGCAGATTTGATGCAGGGACTTTGACATTCGCCTTTGATTTCCTACTTGCCGTACGGTAAGATCATATCCATTGAAGTGCTTCACCCGGCCCCGCCCCATATGTACAGAGGGAAGACCCAGCAACGGGGTCAAGAATAAAACGGCCGTTCGTAGATCATTATTTAACAATCGGGGCCTTGATCCACGCCTCCCGTCGACAAAATAAGACACATTTTGTCGCTCCCGAACAACACGTACCTGTTTATTGGAATGACGCATGGGAATCGAACTTGCCGGTCTGATCAAAGCTGACCTCGCCGCCCTCACCAACGAAGCCAACCGCCTCGCGATCGCCCCCGCCGCCGACCTCCCGGCCCAGGGTGCATTTAACAATTCGCCAAGCGAGTTCTCGTTTACCCAAACCATGAAGAACGCGATCGCCAGCGTGGACGGCGAAGACCGCGCCGCCGGCGAGCGCATGGCGGCCGTCGATGCCGGCAAGAGCGACGACCTGGTCGGCGCCATGCTGGCCAGCCAGCAGGCCAGCCTGTCGTTCTCGATGCTCATGCAGGTGCGGAACAAGGTCATGGGCGCCGTCGACGAACTGATCAAGCTCCCGGTTTGATCTTCCTTCTTAAAGAGACGCATCTGTGATTTCCTCCCTCAAGGCCGCAGTCGGCGGCAAGCTGTCGCTGCCCTCGCTGCCGCCGGCATTGCGCAACAACTTCACCCTGCTGCTGGGCCTGGCGGTCGCCATCACGGCCGCCGTCATGATGTTCTCGTGGCAGGACCAGTCGAACTACAAGCCGGTCTTCGGCGCCCGCGAAAAGGTCGCCGCCAGCGACATGATGACCGTGCTCGAAGCCGAAGCCATCCCCTACCGCATCCACCCGGACAGCGGCCAGGTGATGGTGCCGTCCGGCGAACTGGGCAAGGTGCGCATGCTGCTGGCCGCCAAGGGCGTGACCGCCCAGCTGCCGGCCGGCCTGGAGCTGATGGACCGTAACGACCCGCTGGGCGTGTCCTCGTTCGTGCAGGACGTGCGCTTCCGCCGCGGCCTGGAAGGCGAACTGGCGCAGAGCATGCTGACCATGGACGCGATCGCCTCGGCGCGCGTGCACCTGGCCATCGCCAAGTCGAGCTCCTTCGTCGCCGGCGCGGGCGACCAGTCCTCGGCATCGGTGGTGGTCGCGGTCAAGCCGGGCCGCTCGCTGTCGAACGAGCAGATCGCCGCGATCGTCAACATGGTCTCGAGCAGCGTCGCCAACCTGAGCCCGAGCCGGGTGTCGCTGGTCGACCAGGCCGGCAACTACCTGTCCTCGCGCGTCGACCTGGTCGACGGCTTCGACGGCCAGGCGCAGGGCGACGGCGCCGCCAAGCGCTACACCGACACGGTGCGCACCAACGTCAACGAACTGCTGGCGCCGGTGCTGGGCGCGAACAACTACAAGGTCAGCGTCACGGCCGACGTCGACAACGACAAGATCGAAGAAACCCAGGAAAAATACGGCGAAGCGCCAAAGGTCACCAGCGAAGCGATGCGCGAAGAGATGGAACGCAGCCGCATGGCCCTGGGCGTGCCGGGCACCCTGTCGAACCGTCCGCCTGTCGCAGCCGATCCGGCCGCGGCCCAGGCCGACGCGCAGAATCCGGATGCCGACAAGGACAATGGCAGCGCGCGCAAGAACGCCACCACCCGCCAGTACGCCTATGACCGCGCGATCACCCAGATCAAGCGCTCGCGCGGCCGCCTCAAGAAGCTGTCGGTGGCAGTGGTGCTGAACAATGCCAGCGCCGCCAATGCGAAGGTCGGCTACACCCCGGTGGAGCTGGCCAATATCGAGAAGATCCTGCGCGGCGGCCTCGGCATCGACGCCGCCCGTGGCGACGTGCTGACCGTATCAAGCCTGACCTTCCCGGCCGCGCCGGTGGCCCAGGAATGGTGGCAGGAACGCGACAACGTCGTCGATATGACCACCTACGGCATGTATGCGCTGGGCGCCCTGCTGGCCTACCTGCTGCTGGCCCGCCCGCTGCTGCGCGCGGTGACCACCCGCCTGGCGCCGCAGCCGCCGCTCGTTCCGGCGCCGATCGCCCTGCCAGGCGCACTTGGCGCAGCAGTCGCTGCCCCCGGCGCCGCCGCCCTGCCTGCGGGCGCGCCTGCCGCACTGGGCGCCCCGGCCGCCGCACCTGGCGCGATGCCGGTGGTGCCGCTGCTGGAAAACTACGACCTCCCGCCAACCGGTTCCTCCGTGGACGTCATGGTCGATCACCTGAAAGTCCTCGCCGGCAAAGAGCCTGAGCGCGTCGCCGAAGTCGTCAAACAATGGGTACAGAAAAAACATGGCCGAACTGAATAATCCTGACGGCGCCGAAGGCGCACTGTCCCCGGTCGAGCAGGCCGCCATCGTGCTGCTGTCGATCGGCGAAGAAGGCGCCGCCGCCGTGCTGCGCTGCCTCGAGCGCGACGAGCTGCTCGAGCTGACCCAGGTCATGTCGCGCATGAGCGGCATCAAGGTCGATACCGTCAAGACCGCGGTCCAGAACTTCTTCGACGACTACCGCCAGCAAAGCGGCCTGCATGGCGCCTCGCGCAGCTACCTCAAGCGCTCGCTCGACCTGGCGCTGGGCAACGACATCGCCAATAGTGTGCTGAACACGATCTACGGCGACGCGATCCGCCCGATGATGGCGCGCCTGCAGTACGCCTCGCCGAAGTGGCTGGCCGAATTCATCTCGCACGAGCACGTGCAGATGCAGGCCGTGTTCCTGGCCTTCCTGCCCCCGGCGATGGCTTCCCAGATCCTGGAAGCGCTGCCGGTAGAGGGTCGAGAGCTCGTTCTGCTGAATATGGCGCGCCTCGACGAGATCGACCGCGACGTGCTGCACGAACTCGAAGAGCTGGTCAACCGCTGCCTGGCCGCGCTGGACACCCAAAGCGCCAGCGTCGAAGGCGTGCGCCAGGTCGCCGAGATCCTGAACCGCCTGCAGGACAACCGTGCCGGCATGGTCGAGCTGCTGCGCGCCCACGATCCGGACGTGGTGTCGCAGATCGAGATGTCGATGTACGACTTCTTCATCCTGTCGCGCCAGACCGAACAGGTCATCAGCCGCCTGCTCGACGAAGTACCGCTCGAGCAGTGGGCCGTTGCGCTCAAGGGCGCCGAGCCGCCGTTGCGCGACGCCGTCCTGTCCGCGATGCCGAAGCGCCAGGCGCAGAGCTTCGAGGACCTGATGCGCCGTTCGGGCCCGGTCCCGATGTCGCGTATCGAACAGACCCGCCGCGAGATCATGGCCACCGTCAAGGGCCTGGCCGACGCCGGCGAAATCGACATCCAGCTGTTTGCCGAGGCTACTGCCGAATGAAGCAATTCCGGGCTTACCACTTCCCTCCTCTGCACCAGTTCCCCGGGGCCCAGCGCCCCGGCGCGCCCGCCCCTGCCGGCGGCAGCGCCGCGTCGGCCGAAGAATGGCAAAGCGCGCTGGCCGACGGCTACCGCCAGGGCCAGCGCGAAGGATATGAAGCGGGCCTGGACCAGGGCCGCGCCGACGGCTACCCCGTAGGACAGAGCGAAGGCCTGCAGCGCGGCATCGAAGAAGGCCGCGAGATGGCCCAGAACAGCTTCGAGGAGCTGGTCAAGCCGGTCGACGCCATGCTCAAGAGCCTGAAAAAGCTGAAAACCGACATGCGCGCCGCCCAGCGCAAGGAAGTGGTCGACCTGGTCGGCAAGATCGCCCGCCAGGTGATCCGTGCTGAACTGGCCCTGCAGCCGGTGCAGCTGCTGGCCTTGGTGGAAGAAGCCCTGAGCGTGATGCCGCCGTCGCGCGACCAGGTCGAGGTTTTCCTGAATCCGGAAGAACTGCGCCGCGTGCTCGAGCTGGACCCGAAGCGCGCCAAGAAATGGACCCTGCTGCCCGACCCGGCGCTGGAGCCCGGCGAATGCCGTGTGCGCTCGGGCGACAACGAAGTCGATGCCGGCTGCCAGGGGCGATTGAGCGCCGTGATGGACCAGGTGCGCGAGCAGCTGCTTGAGGACGAGGACGAAGAATGACGGCCCTCGCCTCGCGCCTGCGCGCGGTCGAACTCGGGGCGGTGCCGGTCGCCACCCCGACCGGGCGCCTGGTCGGCGCCCAGGGCCTGCTGCTGGAATCGGTCGGCTGCCCGCTGCACACCGGCCAGCGCTGCCGCATCGAGACCGTCGATGGCGGCTGGCTCGACGCGCAGGTCGTGGGCTTCAAGGAAAAAGTCTCCTACCTGATGCCGTTCAAGAAGGCCACGGGTCTTGCGACCGGCGCGCGGGTGCTCCCGACCCCGGTGCCGGCCGACCTGATGATCGGCCCTTCGTGGATGGGCCGCATGGTCAATGGCCTGGGCGAGCCGATCGACGGCCTGGGCAAGCTCGGCGGCGACCAGCCGCTGTCCACGACCCCGCCGAAGGTCAACCCTTTGAAAAAGGCGCCGGTCGAGGAACCGCTCGACGTCGGCGTGCGCGCGATCAATGCGATGCTCACCATCGGCAAGGGCCAGCGCGTCGGCCTGATGGCCGGTTCCGGCGTCGGTAAATCCGTGCTGCTGGGCCTCATCACGCGCCAGACCGTGGCCGACGTGATCGTGGTCGGCCTGATCGGCG
Organism: Telluria sp. ZT3P39; assembly: GCF_059685935.1. NCBI lineage: Bacteria > Pseudomonadati > Pseudomonadota > Betaproteobacteria > Burkholderiales > Oxalobacteraceae > Telluria > Telluria sp. ZT3P39. Next base: position 272,986 of record NZ_JCASIH010000003.1, on the reverse strand, counting down.
AGCGTAACCGCGAGGTGCGCGAATTCGTCGAGAAGTCGCTCGGACCCGAAGGCCTGAAGCGCGCCGTGCTGGTCGTGGCGCCGGCCGACGAGTCGCCGATGATGCGCGTGATGGCCACCGAAATGTGCCATTCGATCGCGGCCCACTTCCGCGACCGCGGCCAGAACGTGCTGCTGCTGTGCGATTCGCTCACGCGCTACGCGATGGCGCTGCGCGAAGTGGCGCTGTCGCTGGGCGAGCCGCCGGCCACCCGCGGCTATCCGCCGTCGGTGTTCTCGAACATGCCGCAGCTGGTGGAATCGGCCGGCAACGGCGAGAACCCGAAGGGCAGCATGAGCGCGATCTATACCGTGCTGGCCGAAGGCGACGACCAGCAGGACCCGGTGGTCGATTCGGCGCGCGCGATTCTGGATGGCCACATCGTGCTCACGCGCGAGCTGGCCGAGCGCGGGCACTATCCGGCCATCGACGTGGCCCAGTCGATCTCGCGCTGCATGGCGCAGGTGGTCGGCCAGGACCATGCCTTGGCCGCACGCAGGCTCAAGGCTTCGCTGGCGCGCCATGCGCGCGTGCGCGACCTGATCCCGCTCGGCGCATATGTGCCGGGCGCCGATCCGGAAACCGACAAGGCGGTGCGCCTGCACCCGCATATCGAATCCTTCCTGTGCCAGGGCACGCGTGAAGAAGCACCGATGCCGGGCTGCGTCGAACAGTTGAAAGCGATGATGGCATGAGCAAGCAGCACATGATCGACAGCCTGGGCACCCTGGTGCGCCTGCGCAGCCTTGACGTGGACCGCCTGCAGGCCGATATGGCGACCCAGGAAGCCACCCGTGTGCGCTACCAGAACAACCTGGCCCGCATGGATGCGCTTGCCGCAGGCAGCGGCCCGACCGGCGCCCTGCCCCCGGCGCTGGCGCTGAACTGCGGCGCGTATAAACAGAACGTGATGGCGATGGCCGACCTGCACCGCACCGACCTGGCGCTGCACGAAGCCAACATGGCGGTATCGCAGCGCAACCTGAGCGCCGCCTGGACCAAACGCGAGCTGCTGGGCAAGGTGCTCGAGCAGCAGGAAACCCGGTTGTCGCAGGCCCAGGAGCGCATCGTGCGCAAGCGCGAAGACGACATCGCCACCCAGTCGTGGATGGCGGGACGGACCGCTTAAGCATCCAGGCGGCAAGCAGCACCAGATCAGCAGTATCACAGCAAGTAGAGTCAGGAGAAACGAACATGGCATCCTCAATCACCGCACCGAGCTACGACCCGATCACCACCGCGAATTCGCTGGCGGACAAGTACGTCATGGCGCGCCAGCAGATCATCGACGCCCAGGGCGCCGCCGCGAAGGCCACCGAAAAGGGCCTGACCGACCTCGGTTCGGCGATGACGGCATTCCAGACCAGCCTGGCCGCGCTCACTGGCCTGAACAAGAACATGTATGCGCAGTCGGCCACCTTCAGCGATACCACGATCGGCAGCGCCACCGCCGGCGCCACCGCGGCTCCCGGCAACTACGCCTTCTTCGTCAAGCAGCTGGCCACGGCCAGCCAGGTGTCCTATGCCGGATTGAGCGACAACGCCGGCGTGGCCGGCACCCTGCACATCAACATGGGCGGTTCGCTGGCCTTCGACGTCAGCCTGAATGCGGCCGACACCGACGGCAACGGCACCCTGAGCACGCGCGAGCTGGCGGCAGCGATCAACAGCGCCACCGGCAACACCTCGATGGTCACCGCCTCGATCGTCACCACCGGCACCACCTCGGAGATGGTGCTGACCGCGAAGAACACGGGCCTGGACAGCGCCATCACGATCGACACCAATGACATCAGCGGCGCATCGAGCCTGGCCGCGGCCAATGCCGATCCGCTGCGCCGGCGCACCCTGGTAGCGGCGCAGGACGCGGAGATCCGCATCGGTTCCGAAAACGGCACCCCGATCATCCAGGCCAGCAACACCTTCAGCAACGTCGACGGCGTGAAGATGACCTTCACCAAGGCCCAGGCGCCGGGCAGCGCGCCGGTGGCGATCGCGGTCGGCGCCGACAGCAAGAACACCATCGCCAACGTGCAGGCCTTCATCGACGCCTACAACAAGCTCAAGGGCGTGCTGAACAAGCTGACCGATTCGGGCGACCCGTCCAAGGGCGCCGCGGGCGGCTCGTTCGCCCACGACGGTGGCATCCGCGCGCTCAACGACCGCCTGGTGAGCCTGCTGCGCCCGACCACCACCGGCGACACGCTGGCTTCGTTCGGCATCATCGCGACCAAGGACGGCACGCTCGAACTCAATAGCGAGCGCCTGCAGCGCCAGCTGGCGCTGAAACCCACCGGACTGGATACCCTGATCGGCTCCAGCTCGGCCTCCGCGCCGAGCGGCATCGCCGGCGCGCTGGAAAAATTCATCAAGGGCTGGAACAACACGGCCGACGGCCAGATCAAGCAGCGCAAGGAGCAGACCAGCAACCTGCAGTCGACGCTGGCCGACCGCCAGGCCTTCCTCGAGCAGCAGCACGAGGCGGCCTACCAGCGCTACCTGCGCCAGTTCACGGCCCTGCAGTCGCTGCAAGGCGCCATGACCAACAACCTCTCGATGTTCGATGCCATGTTCGGCAACGACAACGACTAAACGAACCTACGGGATCCACATGTCCTATCAAGAAGCCTACGGCAGCTACCACGCCGTGAACCTCGATGCGCAGACCTCGCGCGCTTCGCCGGTGGAGCTGGTCCTGCTGCTCACCGACGGCCTGCTCGACGAGCTGGCGCGCGCCCGCGCCCACATCGCCGCGCGCCGCTATGAAGCGAAGGCGGTCAGCATCGACAAATGCGTCGAGATCATCAACGGCCTGTCGAGCTCCCTGGATTTCGACCAGGGCGGCGAGACCGTCGCCAACCTGGCGCGCATCTATGATTTCTGCGCCCAGCACCTGCACGGCGCCGGCATCAAGCTCGACCCGACCATGGTCGATGAAGTGATCCGCGTGCTCACCACCATCCGCCAGGGCTGGAAAGGCGTCCAGGAGCGCAATGGATAGGTCGCGCGCCATCGACGCCCTGGCCAGGGCGCTGCAGGACGCCGTCACGCGTGCCGACTGGGACGGGCTTGCCCAGGCCGTGCGCGAGCTCGGCCCCAGGCTGCAGGCGCTGGCCGCGGACAAGCCATGGAGCGGCGCCGAGCGCGCCGCCCTTGGCCGCCTGCGCAGCGCGCACGACGAAGCAGCCGGCCAGGTGGGCGCCGCCTCCGGTCAGCTGCAGGCGCGCCTGGACGACATGCGCGTCAACAAGGAAGGCTGGATGGCCTATGCCCTCGCGGGCGAACCCGATTCTGGTAACACCACCACATGAATATCACGATGAACAGCGCACCCCTGCCGACCAGCAGCGAAGCGACCGTCGCCGCCAACGGCGCGACCACCGTCCCGGCCGACGCCCTCACGCTCGACCCGGCGCAGCTGGCCACGCCAGGCGTTGCCGCTGCCATGCCCTTCCTGCAGTTCATGGACCTGAACGCCGTGACCATGCCGACGGGCGAGCAGCCGGTGCCGGAACTGGCAACGGTTGACGCACCTGCGCCGCAAGAAGGCAGCGCACCCGCACCGGCCGTCGCCGAGAGCGCGGAAGAAACGCCTGCCAGCGGCAACGACACGCTGCTGGCCGCGATGGCCATGCCCTTGATGCCGTCGATGATGATGGCCATGCCGGCCGCCCTGCCCGCCGGCCTGCGCTTCGCGTCAAGCAAGCCGGACCAGGCCACCGGCAGCGCAAGCGTCGCCGCCGGCACGGCAGCCACCACCACCGGCGCCATCGAGCTGCCGCTGGCAGCTGCCGCCGCGCCTGTCGTCAAGGCCGCGGACGCCGCCCTGCCGGCCCAGGCCGTCGATACCGCCTCGGCCCAGCTGGCGCGCGCCAGCGCATCCACCGCCGCCGCCCAGCCAGCGCCGGCAGCGAGCAGCGGCCAGCCGGCTGCCGCAGCAGCAGTACAGGCGCAGCCGCGCGAGGGCGCCGTTGCCGAAGCCGCCCCGGCAGCCGGCAGCAACGCCGGCTTCGGCGTCGCCGCCCCCGCCGCGCCGACCGCCCCCGTGCGCGACGGCGGCACCTTGAGCCTGGCCGGCCCGCCCACCGCCTGGCGCCAGTCGCTGCAGGAAGCCCTGGGCGAACGCCTGAACGTCCAGCTCACGAAAAACGCCGAGCAGGCCGTCATCCGCCTCGATCCGCCGATGCTGGGCCGGGTCGAGATCTCGATCCGCCACACCGCGGGCGCGCTCGAAGTGAACATCACGGCGACCCACAGCGAAGTGCTGCGCCAGCTCAACACCGTGAGTGACAACCTGCGCAGCGACCTGGCCGGCCGCCAGTACACCGACGTGTCGGTGAACGTCAGCCAGGCCGCGCCGCGCGCGCAAGCTGCCGCGCAAGCCGGTACCGGCGCCGGCTTCGGCGCCGATGCGCAAGGCCGCGGCCGCCAGCAGGACCCGGAGCAGGACGAGCGCGCACCCGGCGCCGCCCTGGCCGAGGCCCACCATTCCACCACCGCGTTCTCCCTGAGCGGACGCGCTTGAGCCCACGACCATGAACAGTAAAGCCAAACTGATCGCCGCCTTCCTCGGTGTTGCCGTCCTCGCCGCGGGAGCCGCCGGCGGCGCCATGTGGTACATGGCGCCCGCAGCCGCTGCCCATGGCGCCCCCGCCAAGCCGGCCCCGGAAAAGAAGCTGACCAAGTACGTCACCCTCGACAAGGTCATCGTCATGCTGCGCCGCATGCCGAACCAGCCGACCGCCCACTACCTGTCGGTCGACCTGGTGCTGGCCACCACGCCGGAGCAGGAAAAGGAAGCCAAGGAACACCTGCCGCTGCTGCGCAGCGTGGCCGTATCGAGCCTGTCGGCCTACACGGTGGCGGAAGCTTCGAGCATGACGGTGGAACAGTATGCCCAGCAGCTGAACAAGACCTTCGACGCCAGCTATGCCAAGGAAAACCACGAAAAGCCGTTTTCCGAAGTCATGATCGGCAAGCTGATCGTCGAATGATCCTTCTCTAGACACCGGGGACATCGTGGCCTATACAGCCGACTATGCCGACTCCAGCGCCGCTTCCCTCTACGGGGAAGCGCCCGCCAACGCGGGCATGCTGCCTGCCGAGGAGCAGCGCCACCTGCTCGCGTATGCGCCGCTGGTCAAGCGCATCGTGCGCCAGCTGAACTCGCAGGTGTCCGGCGCGGTCTCGCGCGAGGACATGGAGCAGATCGGACTGATGGGACTGCTCGAGGCGCTGCGCCGCTATGGGCAGCCCGACAACGGCTTCGGCAGCTATGCGTCCCTGCGCGTGCGCGGCGCCATCCTCGATGAATTGCGGCGCCAGGACTGGCGTCCGCGCGCCGTGCGCCAGGACAGCCACCGCATGCGCGACGAGCTGCGCGCCCTCACCCGGCGCCTGGGCCGCGAGCCGGGCGAGAAGGAAGCCGCCGCCGCGCTTGGCATGAGCGCCGACGAATTCCGCCAGCACGTGCTCGACGACGTCGCCGAAGAGATGCTCAGCTTCGACGAAGTGCTGCAGGAAGCTACTGATCACGCCCACAGTGCGCCGAGCCCGGAAGAAGGTTATATGGTGCGGCGCAGCCTGGAGCAGGTGCTGGGCAGCCTGAACGAAAAAGAACAGCGCGTGATCCAGATGATCTACGAGTTCGAATTGAGCTACAAGGAAATCGCCGCCGTGCTCGACCTGTCGGACGCCCGCGTCTGCCAGCTCAACAAGAGCGCACTGGCAAAAATGAAGGCGGCGCTCGGGCGCGCCTGAGCTTCTCACTACAAGCAGGCAACAAGAAAGGCAGTACGTCATGCAGCAATTACTAGGTCTCGCCATCGTGCTCGGCGCCGTCTTCGGGGGCTTCTCCCTGATGGGCGGCACCTTCGCCTCGATCTTCCACCCGATCGAGCTATTGATCATCGGCGGCGCCGCCTTCGGTGCGCTGGTGCTCGGCAACCAGCGGCACGTGCTGGGCGAGATGGCGCACCAGCTGAAAAAAGTCATGGCGCGCAGCAAGCATGACTCGGAATTCCAGCGCCAGCTGCTGCTCCTGATGTACGAACTGCTGCAGACCGCCGCCGGCGGCCTGAAGGCGCTCGACGCCCACGTCGAGGCGCCGTCGGAAAGCCCGCTGTTCCAGCGCTACCCGCGCATCCTGGACGAGCCGAAACTGCTGGCTTTCATCGTCGACAACTTCCGCCTGATGGCAATGGGCAAGATCAACGCCCACGAACTCGAAGGCGTGCTGGAGCAGGAACTGGAAGCCATCCACGAAGAACTCACCCAGCCGGCCAAGTCGCTGCAGAAGATCGCCGAAGCGATGCCGGGCTTCGGCATCCTGGCCGCGGTGCTGGGCATCGTGATGGCGATGTTCTCGGTCTCGGGCGGCGCCGATTCGGGCGAGATCGCCGAAAAGATCGGCGCCGCGATGGTCGGCACCTTCATCGGCATCTTCTTCTGCTACGGCCTGCTCGAACCTCTGGCGAACATGATGAAGCAGCTGGTCAATTCGGAAGCCTCGACCATGGAAACCGTGAAGGTGGTGCTGTGCACCCACGTGGCCGGCAAGCCGGCGCTGCTGGCGATCGACGCCGGGCGCCGCCTGATCCAGCTCAACACCAAGCCCAGCTTCGCCCAGCTGGAGCAGTGGATCAATGCGATGGGCGGCGAGGATGAATCGCAGAACAAGCGGCGCCGTACGGCCGACCGCATGACGGGATAATCGTGTCAAAAGCTAACGACAAGCACGAATCGACCATCGTCAAGCGCGGCGGCGGCAAGCATGCGCATGACGAGCACGGCGGCGCCTGGAAGGTGGCCTTCGCCGACTTTTGCCTGGCTTTGATGGCATTGTTTCTAGTCTTGTGGCTGATTGCCTCACGGGAACAACAGAATCTGAAGAAAATCGTGCGTGATGCAACCGAGAACGGTATGCTCGACGAAAAGGGCCGCAAGCCCGAGATCGCGGCGGAACCGAGCGGCAGCATGATCGAACGTTTCGACCTGCCGCTGGCAGGCAGCGCCGGCAACCAGGCGCCGGGCAGCCCGAACGCGCCGCGCGTGGCCTACGAGTCGCCCGAAGACCTGGCGGCGTTGTCGAAAGCGCTGGGCGAGATGAGCGCGGACGCGGGCCTGGCGGCCAACCTGGACACCGTGATCACGCCCTACGGCCTGCGCGTCATGCTGCACGACACCGACCGCCAGGGCATGTTCATGCGCGGCAGCGCCCTGCCCACCGGACGCTTCGTGCGCCTGCTGCGCAAGATGGGCCCGCTGTTCGCGCAGATGGAAAACCAGATGCTGATCGTCGGGCATACCGATTCGTCGCGTTTCGCCGGCTCCGACAAGGGCGGTTATTCGAACTGGGCGCTGTCGACCGACCGCGCGCTGTCGGCCCGGCGCGAATTGCTCGACGGTGGCATGCGCAGCGAGAGCGTGCTGCAGGTGGTGGGCATGTCCGACCGCGCGCCGCTGGAAATGAAGGAAACGCTGGCGGGAGTGAACCGCCGCATCGAACTGCTGATCCTGACGACTGGCCAGTCGCGCATGGTCGCCAGCATGTTCGGCAAGCCCGGCGCCACCACCCCGCTGGGGAAGGACGCGTCGATCAGCATGCCCGACGCGGCAGCCCTGGACAAGCTGCGCAGCCAATTGCCGAAGTAAACCCATGAGCATCCAATCGAAAACCCGAGGTAACCGCATGAAAATCACCGGCGCAATCGCTCCTACCGTGACTATCGGCACCGGGCGCACGACCGTGCAGACGCCTGTCGAGACGGCATCCAGTGCGGACGCGGCGCCCGCCCTGCAATCGAGCGTGCTGCAGCCGGCCGCGCAAGCCCTGCGCGCGATGCCGGACTTCGATGCCGCACGTGTGGCCGAGCTGCGCGACCAGCTGGCCAAGGGCGAGCTGCCCTTCAACGCCGGCCGCCTGGCCGGCCTGATCGAACGCTTCCACGGCGGAGGCCGGGGATGAACCGCATGACCCGCCCGCAGGCCAATGCGCTGCTCGTCGATGGCGTGCAGGCCGACGTGCGCGACAGCGCCGAAGTGCTGGCTCTGCTCGAGCGCCAGTTCGAGGCGGCGCTGCGCCACCAGAGCGCCGAACTGACCTCGCTCGCGGGGCTGCTCGAACCCTTGTTGGACGGCATGGATGCACGGCGCCAGCAGCGCGTATCGCTGGTGCGCGCCCTGCTCGGCGAAGACGCGACCATGGCGCAATTCATTGCAACGCTCAGCGAACCGGCGCAGGGCGCGCTGGCCGCGGCCTGGGCCGACCTGGAACATACCGTGCAGGCCTGCAAGGCGGCCTCGACCCGCAACGGCGGCCTGCTGGCCGAACAGTACACTGTGATGCAGCGCGTGCTGCACGGCGAGGAAGACATTTATGCGCCACGCTGATTTTTCGACCGCCCCGATCGCGCCGCTGGCGCCGACCAACGCGACCCGCCCCACCGCCGCCATCGGCGGCGGCAGTGGTTTCGGCAACATGTTCGGCGAGGTGCAGGGCGAAGTGACTGCCTACATCCAGAACGGCGACGGCGAGACCGGCGCGGCCGCCCTGAGCGCCGAAGGCAGCATCTGGCATGCCCGTGCGGCAGGTCTGATCAGCGGGGAAAACGAGGTCGACGGCGTCGACGGGGTGCCCGCAAGCGCCCACACGCCCGAGCAGCAGGCATTCCTGGACAGCATCGCCCCATGGGCGCGCCAGGCCGGCGAACAGCTGGGCGTGGCGCCGGAACTGGTGTCGGCCCATGCCGCGCTGGAATCGGGCTGGGGCCAGCGTCCGCTGAGGAATGGCAGCGGCGAGTCGAGCCACAACTTGTTCGGCATCAAGGCCGGCGCCAAGTGGGAAGGCGCCGTGAGCGAGTCGGCGACTACTGAATATATCGGCGGGGCCGCGATCAAGACCCGCGAACGCTTCCGCTCCTACCCGGACGCGGGCAGCGCCTTCCGCGACTACGCGCAAATGCTGGCCGATAACCCGCGCTATAAAGGCGCACTCGGGGTCGGCAACGACGCCCGCGCCTTCGCCCAGGGCCTGGCCAAGGGCGGTTACGCCACCGACCCGGCCTATGCGGCGAAACTCACCCGCCTGGCTACCAAACTGCAGCGCAGCGACGGCTAAGCCGGCCTTCTATCCTATCTACTGATCCCGGGCGCCTCGACCGGCTCGACCGTGCCGGCGCCGGTCACCCGCATCCGCACCACCTGCCCGCTCGCCGCGTTGCGTACCCGCACCGTGGCGCCGCGCGCGCCGGCGTCGAGCGCCTCGCCGCCCATGCTGATCTCGATGCCCTCGTGGCGCGCCAGCATCAATACCTGGTCGCCGCGCTTGACCATCAGGGGCGACGTAAGGGCGCTGGCACGCAGGATCTCGCCCGCGCGCAGGCTGCGCCGGCTGGTCTGGCCGACAGCCGCTTCAGGCGCGCCGATGGCGTCAAGCACCTGCGTAACGTCGCGCCGCTCGAGCGTGAGGTGCTCGTCCGTCAGCACTTCGTTGTTCCTGAGCGGCATGGCCGTGACGGCGACCACGGCCGTGATGCGGGCCCGCACGACGAAATCGTGCTTCCAGCCGCGCGGATCGGGGCAGCGCGCCACGAAGCGCATGCGCGCGTACTGGCGGGTGTCGAGCGCCTCGATCGCAACCGGGGCGCTGCATGGCGGCGCCGGGCGCGCGCTGACCACGTTCAGCTCGATTTGCGGCTCCGACATGCCGCTGGCGAGCAATTGTTTGTCAATTTGGCCACGGGCAGCTTGTTCTATCTGCAAGGAAATAGATTGAGCGGCCTCGGTTGTGGCGCATAAAAGACAGGATACAATGAACGAGGTTGCCCTATGGAAAGCAATCATTGTTAAATAGAGGGTCGCGTTAGAAACAAAGAAGCGACCATCATACCGAAACAAACTGCAGGACACCGACGAGGACCGATATGACGATTAATTTTAAGGAAGCACTGGGCGTACACGCCGACGCGTTGCAGGTGCGCGCTGAGCGTACCCGCGTGCTGGCCGCCAATATCGCCAACGAGAGCACGCCCGGCTATACGGCGCGCGACATCGACTTCGCCTCAAGCCTGCAGGAGCAGATCGCGCTTGAAGCCGGCGAGCCGACTCTGGAAAGCGACGGCCCGCTCTACCGCGTGCCCTTCCACCCCAGCGCCGACGGCAACACCGTCGAAATCGGCGTCGAGCAGGCCGCGTTTTCGCAGAACGCCTCCGACTTCCAGACCAGCCTGACCTTCATCAACATGAAGCTGCGTGGCCTGAACAAAGCCATTACCGGCCAATAAGGGAAACAAGACCATGGGTTTCAAGGATATTTCCCAGATCGCCGGATCGGCCATGGCGGCCCAGACCGTGCGCCTGAACACGATCGCCAGCAACCTGGCCAACGCCAACGCCGTGGCCGGCTCGGAAGCCGAAGGCTACCGCGCCCGCAAGCCGGTGTTCGCCGCCATCATGGGCGAATCGGGCGGCGCCAGCGTGCAGGTGCTGGACGTGGTCCAGTCGAGCGAGCCGCTGCGCAAGATGTACGAACCGGACAATCCGGTCGCCGACGCCGACGGCATGGTGTACTACGCCAACGTCAACGAAGTGGCCGAGATGGCCGACATGATGTCCGCCTCGCGCGCCTTCGAGACCAATGTCGAGGTGATGGGCCGCATCAAGAACATGCAGCAGTCGCTGCTGAAGATGGGCGAAGGCTGATTCAATGGTCACCACCACCAACAACGCCTTCGGCTTCTCCACGCCGAACACCAGCGCCTCGAACGACAAGATCGCCACCAGCAGCGCCACCAGCGAGAACAAGGACATGTTCACCAAGCTGCTGGTCGCCCAGATCCGCAATCAGGATCCGCTGGCGCCGTCGGACCCGACCCAGTTCGTGAACCAGCTCTCGCAACTGTCGCAGACCGAAGCGCTGCAGCAGCTGGCCAAGACCACCAGCGCCAGCGCCAGCGTGCTGCAAAGCCTGCAGGTGATGGCGATGGGCGCCCAGGTCGGCAGCGAAGTGTCGGTTGCAACAAGCCGCGTGCGCCTCGGCGAAGACAAGATCAGCGGCAACGTCCAGCTCGGCGGCGCCAGCAGCGTGACCACCTTGGTGCTGACCGGCGTCGACGGCCAGCAGCACCGCGTCAGCCTGCCCTCGCATGGCGCCGGCGCCCTGCCCTTCACGCTCGACCCGGCTCTGCTGGGCCTGGCGCCGGGCAATTACAGCATCAGCGCCGAAGCATCGGACGGCACCAAGCCGGCGGTGGAAGTCAACGGCCGCCTCGACTCCGTCCGCATGTCGGCCACCGGCGGCATCCTGTTGCAGGTCGCCGGCGTCGGCGAAGTCGATCCATCGAGCGTCACGGGTTTTAACGGTAAGGCCAATGTCCTGGCCGCCACGGATATCTAAAAGGAATTCACATGAGCTTCAATATCGCACTGTCCGGCATCCAGGCCATCAACGAGCAGCTGGAAGCCGTCTCGAACAACATCGCCAACGCCGGCACCTTCGGCTTCAAGAGCAGCCGCGCCAACTTCGCCTCGGTGTATGCCGGCGACCAGGCCAATGGCGTGGAAGTGGCATCGCTGACCCAGAACATCGGCCAGAACGGCAGCCTGCAGAACACCGGCCGCGGCCTGGACGCCGCCATCCAGGGCCGCGGCTTCTTCACCAGCCGTGACGCCCAGGGCGTGATGCAATACACCCGCGTCGGCATCTTCTCGGCCAACAAGGACGGCAACCTGGTCGACGCAGCCGGCCGCAACGTGCAGGGCTATGGCCCGACCGTGGGCGGCGTGATCGGCGTGATGGGCGACATCAAGATCCCGACCGGCCAGATCGCGGCCAAGGCCAGCACCGGCATCAACTTCGTCGGCAACCTGTCGGCCGACTGGAAAGTCCCGGCCACGGCCTTCAACGCCACCGACTCGTCGACCTACAACATGGTCAAGCAATCGGTGCTGTTCGACTCGCTCGGCACCCAGCACACCGTGTCGCAGTACTTCGTCAAGACCGGCGCCAGCACTGTCGCCGTGCACTACGCCATCGACAACGCGGCCCCGTCCGCCGCCACGACCACCCTCACCTTCGACACCCTGGGCCAGCTCCCGGCGGGCACCAAGAGCGGCCCGCAAACCCTGGCGGCCGGCGGCGGCGCCGCGGCGCTGACCTTCGACATCGACTACAGCGGCACCACCCAGTTCGCGGGCGAAGCCACCACCACCACCAACCGCAGCGACGGCTATGCCTCGGGCAGCTTCGTGGGCGTGGAACTGGCCGAAGACGGTTCGATCGTGGCCAAGTACAGCAACGAGCAGCAGCAGGTCGTCGGCACCCTGGCGATCGCCACCTTCCCGGACGAAGGCAGCCTGATCTCGACCAGCGACACCAGCTGGGCCGCCAACAACGCCTCGGGCACGCCGCTGTACAGCACCCCGGGCGTGGGCCTGGCCGGCAAGCTGTCGAAAGGCACGCTGGAAGGCTCGAACGTGGACATCACCTCGGAACTGGTGGGCCTGATGACCTCGCAGCGTAACTACCAGGCCAATTCGAAGGTCATCACGACCGAGAACCAGATGATGCAAGCCCTGATGCAGGCGCTCTAAGCCAAAGGCAGACCGTCATGGATAAACTGATCTTCACCGCCGTCAGCGGCGCCGAGCGCACCATGCGTGCGCAGCAGGTGCACGCCAACAACCTGGCCAATATCGACACCTCGGGCTTCCGCGCGAACCTCGAAGTGGCCGCGACCCAGGCGCAGCAGCGTGGCTACGGCTACGACAGCATGCACCTGGCCCAGACCCAGGCGGACACCATTTCGACCCGCTCCGGCGCGGTGCGCGAAACCGGCCGCCCGCTGGACGTCGCCATCAATGGTGGCGGCTACCTGGCGGTGCAGTACGACGGCGGCGAAGCCTATACCCGTGCCGGCACCATCGACATCGACGCCAACGGCGCGCTGTCGGTGCATGGCCATCCCCTGATGGGCGAAGGCGGCCCGATCACGCTGCCGCCGCACTTAGCGGTCGAGATCGGCCTTGATGGCACCATCTCGGTCTTGACCGAAGGCGCGACCGCCATGCAGGCGATCGACAAGCTGCGCCTGGTGAACGCCGAAGGCGCGGAACTGACCAAGAACGAAGCCGGCCTGATCGTGTCGCGCCAGGGCGAACCGCTCGAGGCGGATGCGAACGTCACTGTGCGTGGCGGCGCCCTCGAGGGCAGCAACGTGTCGGCGGTCGAAGAAATGGTCGCCGTGATGAGCCTGAACCGCAGCTTCGAGATCCAGATGAAGCTGTTCAAGGCCAGCGACAGCATGAACGAAGTCGGCAACCGCCTCATCGGCGCCTGATCCATCTACCTATTTAAGGAGTACCCATGAATCCAGCAATGTGGATCAGCAAGACCGGCGTGCAGGCGCAAGACGCCAAGCTGCAGGCGATCGCCAACAACCTGGCCAACGTGAATACCGTCGGCTTCAAGCGCGACCGCGTCGTCTTCGAAGACCTGTTCTACCAGGTCGACGCCCAGCCGGGCGCGCAGAGCGCGGACAACACCGTCTCGAACGGCGTCCAGCTCGGTAACGGCACCCGCCTGGTCGGCACCCAGAAGGTCTTCACCAACGGTAACATGCAGACCACCAGCCAGCCGCTGGACGTCGCCATTTCCGGCGCCGGCTTCCTGCAGGTGCGCCGCCCGAACGGCGAACCGGCCTTCACCCGCGCCGGCCAGCTGCAGGTCGACGCCAACGGTACCCTGACCAATGCCCAGGGCCTGGCCCTGGTGCCGCAGATCACCGTGCCGCAGAACGCCACCGCCATCACCATCGGCGAAAACGGCATGGTCTCGGCCACCGTCGCCGGCAGCAGCACGCCGACCGAACTGGGCCAGCTCACGCTCACCAGCTTCGTGAACCCGGCCGGCCTGCTGGCCCTGGGCGAGAACCTGTTCAGCGAAACCGCCGCCTCGGGCACCGCCAACGAAGGCCGTCCTGGCGATGGCGCCATGGGCAAGCTCAAGCAGGGCGCGCTGGAAGGCTCGAACGTGCAGGTGGTCGAAGAAATGGTCGACATGATCGCCGCCCAGCGCACCTACGAGATGAACACCAAGGTGCTGTCGGCTGCCGACAACATGCTGCAATACCTGGCACAGGCTGCACGCTAAATGAAATATCTGACCGCGGCGCTGTGCGCTATTTTGCTGGCCGGCTGTGCTTCCACCGCGCCGCGCCAGGCGTCGATCGACGACGACGAAGTGCCGATGGCACGCTCGGCGTCGCGCGGCGTCTCGGGCGGCGTCTTCACGGGTGAAACCGTGTCGCTGACCTCGGACAGCCGCGCCTACCGCGTGGGCGACGCGGTCACCGTCATCCTGCAGGAAACCACCCAGGCCAGCAAGCGCGCCGGCACCAGCTTCTCGAAAGGCTCTTCGGTGGCGGTCGCCCCGATCGCCGCGCTCGGCAAGACCTTCGGCAAGACCGCGATCGACATCTCGGCCGACCGTTCGTTTGACGGCGACGCCACCAGCACCCAGCAGAACGCCCTGTCCGGCGCGCTGACCGTGATCGTGCAGGAAGTGCTGCCCAATGGCCTGCTGCGCGTGGCCGGCGAAAAGAATCTGATGCTGAACCAGGGCGAGGAATTCGTGCGCCTGAAGGGTTTCGTCCGTGCCGCCGACATCGACAACGACAACCAGGTCTCGTCGCTGCGCGTGGCCAATGCCCGCATCGCCTATTCGGCGCGCGGCGCCCTGGCCGATGCCAATACCCCAGGCTGGCTGACCCGTTTCTTCAACAGCCCCCTGATGCCGTTCTGAGGACGATATGATTCAAAATCGGCATATTGCCCGTGGTTTTCGTATCATGTTGTGCGCCGCCCTGCTGGGCGGCGCAGCCATGCCTGCTACCGCAGCGCAAGCACTGCGCAACCTGGTCAGCGTCGAGGGCGTGCGCGACAATCCGCTGGTCGGTTACGGCCTGGTCGTCGGCCTGAACGGCAGCGGCGACTCCAGCCAGGTGAAATACGCCGGCCAGTCCGTCGTCAACATGCTCAAGCAGTTCGGCGTGCGCCTGCCCGATGGCGAAGACGCCAAGAACAAGAACGTCGCCGCCGTCATGGTGTCGGCCGTCTTCCCGCCGGGCTACCGCCGCGGCCAGGCGATCGACATCACGGTATCGTCGCTGGGCGACGCCAAGAGCCTGCGCGGCGGCACCCTGCTGCTGACGCAGCTGCGCGCGGCCGACAATGAAATCTATGCGCTGGCCCAGGGCAACCTGGTGGTCGGCGGCCTGACCGCCACCGGCAAGAGCGGTTCCTCGGTGACGGTGAATACCCCGACCACCGGCCGCATCCCGAACGGCGCCATGATCGAGCGCGAGATCGCCTCGGACTTCTCGACCCGCCCGCAAGTCATGCTGCGCCTGCGCCAGCCGCATTTCGAGACCGCCACCAACGTGGTCGAAGCGATCAACAGGAAATACGGCCCGATCGCCACCACCGCCGACGGCACCAGCGTCGAAGTCATCGCACCAAGCAATCCAACCGAGCGCGTGGCCTTCATGGCCAAGCTGAACAACTTGGTCGTAGAGTCGGGCATCGAAGTGCCGAAAGTCGTGTTCAACTCGCGCACCGGCACCGTGGTGATCGCCGACGGCCTGCGCGTGAAAGCGGCCGCAGTCACCCACGGCTCGCTCAAAGTGATCATTTCCGAAAGCGCGCGCGTGAGCCAGCCGGGCCCGCTGTCGCGCGGCCAGACCGCCGTCACGCCGGAGTCGAAATTGTCGGTCGACCAGGGCTCGGGCCAGATGTTCCGCTGGCCGCCCGGCGCCAAGCTGCAGACCATCATCGACGTGGTCAACAGCCTGGGCGCCTCGCCCGACGACATCATGGCGATCCTGCAGGCGCTCGACCAGGCCGGCGCGATCGAAGGCGAACTGGTGGTGATCTGATGCGTATCGACCCGACCCAACTCCAGCAGGCAGCTTTGGCTGCCGAAGCACCGGTGGCCCCGGCCGCCGACCCCGTCTATGTCAAGAAGGCCACCAAGGCCGCCGTCGAGTTCGAGCGCTTTTTCATCTCGCACATGCTCAAGGAAATGCGCTCGTCGACCCGCGCCATGGCGACCGAAGACAGCGTGTTCAACAACAAAGTCAACCAGGACATGCAGGACATGGCCGATGACCAGCTGGCCGCGAGCATGGCCGGCAAGCGCGCTTTCGGCATTGCCGATGCGATCCTGCGCCAGCTCGTCCCCGCCGCCAAGCCTGAGACCAAGATCTAGTTTCAGTAAAAACTTAATGCCGGGCAATAAACGGTCGCCTTGTTAGGTTGAACCCTGCCTCTGGAAAGAATCCGCACCATGGCCATTATCAATAACGCATTGTCCGGCGCCCTCGCCGCCCAGGTCGCTCTGTCCGCCAGCAGCCAGAACATCGCCAACCTGCAAACCAAGGGCTATACCCGCCAGTCGGCGCTCCTGACCGCACTCGGTCCGGACGCCAGCCCGCGCTCGGCCGGCAATGGCGTGCAGGTCAGCTCGCTGCTGCGCTTTTCGGATGGCTACAAGAGCCAGGCCATGTGGCGCGCGGCAGCCGAACTCGGCGCGCATTCCCAGACCCAGCCCTACCTGAGCCAGCTCGAGAACGTCATGGGCGACGAGACCGCCAGCCTGTCGGCCGGCATCGACCAGTTCTTCGGCGCCCTGAACGCCGTCGCCGGCGACCCGGGTTCGACCCCGCTGCGCCAGCAGGTGCTGACCTCGGCCGGCCTGATGGCCGAACGCTTCAACGGCCTGAACAACGTCTTCAACGCCCAGCTGCAGTCGGTGCGCAACCAGCGCAGCGCCATCGTCGACTCGGCCAACGCCCAGATCGCCTCGATCGCCAGCCTGAACCAGCAGATCAGCGAAGCCCAGGCCGGCGGCCTGAGCGCATCAAGCATGATCGACGCCCGCGACCAGGCCATCGACGACCTGGCCAGCAAGATGGCGCTGGAAGTCTCGGACAACGGCGACGGCACCCGCGACATCTCGCTGAAAACCGGCCAGGCGCTGGTGCTGGGCAGCATGCACGGCACCCTGAAGGCCGCGCCGACCGCGACCTCGCCTCAGGAATTCTCGCTGAACTTCGCCGGCACCAAATACGTGCTCGACGCGGCTAAACTCGGCGGCCAGCTCGGCGGCCTGGCGAAATACGAAACCGAGAAACTGGTGCCGATGCAGGGCGATATCGCCTCCATCGCGGAGCAGCTCGCCAAGAAGGTCAACGACCAGCTGTTCGCCGGCCTCAAGCCGGCCGTTCCACCGTCCACCACCCCTACCGCCGGCGCGCCGCTGTTCGTGTTCACCGCGGGCGGCAATGCGGACATGCTGAAGGTCGCGACTCCCTTTGTTGCGGAAGATTTCGCCTTTTCGAGCGACGGCGCGCCCGGCGACACGGGCAACCTGCAGAAGCTGGTCGCGATCAAGACGCAGTCGATCACGGTCGGCACCATCGGCAACGTGCTGCTGTCCGACGCCGACACCCAGATCGTCGGCAAGCTCGGCGTGGATAGCCAGCTCAACAAGGCGGCCCTGAAGACCACCCAGACCGTGCGCACCCAGGCGCTCGACGACTGGCAGTCGACCAGCGGCGTGAACCAGGACGAGGAAGCCGTCAACCTCGTCGAATACCAGAACATGTACCAGGCGAACCTGAAAGTCATTTCGATCGCCAACCAGCTCTTCGACGCCACCCTGGCGATGATGGGCTAAAGGACACCACCATGCGTATCGCCACCTCGCAGTACCAATCGACGATGAACCAGTCGCTCCAGACCAACCAGGAGCGCATCACCCACCTGACCCAGCAGATGGCGAGCAACAAGCGCATCCTGGTGCCGTCGGACGATCCGGTCGACAGCGTGCGCCTGGCGCGCCTGGCGCGCGAAGAAGCCACCGTGCAGCAATACCGCGACAACATCGGCTCGATCAAGATCCGCCTGACCAAGACCGAAGGCTACCTGAGCAATATGTCGAAGGAAATGGTCAATGGCCGCGACCTGCTGGTCTGGGCCTCCGACGGCGGCAACGCGGCGGAAGACCTGAAGGCCATGGTCAGCCCGCTCGAAGCACTGCGCGAGAGCCTGTTCTACAACGCCAACACGATCGACCAGGAAGGCCGCTACGTGTTCTCGGGCACGCTGACCACGACCGCCCCGATCAAGTACGACCCGGCTGCGCCCCTGGGCTCGCGCTACACCTATGCCGGCAACACCAATTCGCAGAACGTGGTGGTCGGCAACGGCATCACCCAGGCCGGCAACCAGGACCTGAAGGGCCTGGAAAAGCTGCTGAACCAGCTCGACGAGAGCATCGACATGCTCAAGACCCCAGGCATCACTGCCAACAACCCGGCGCTGCGCACGCTGCTGGCAAACAACCTCGGCGGCTTCGACGACGCACTCGACCTGGTCAGCGGCAAAATCGCCGTACTGGGCGGCGCACAGAACATCATGGCCACGCTCGACGCGAATCACTCGAACGTGAGCCTGTCGAATAAGATGGCGATTACCGATATCGGCGCACTCGACGTCGGCGAGGCTGCAACCTCGCTCAACGGCTATTCGACCGCGTTGCAGGCCACGTACAAAGCCTACAGCCGCATCGGTACCCTGTCTCTGTTCTCCGTCCTGTAAGCGATCATGGAAGCTGCCCTCCGCCCGGCCAACCCGGCCATCCCGAATACCACCGCCGCTGCCGGTACCGGCGCCGCGGCGCGCGCCACCGCGATCCGCGCGGCGGATCCGGACAGCCGCGTCGTCACCCAGGTCGCCCCCACCTCCGCCCCGCTCCAGCGCGGCATCAAGTGGGATACCCGGCTGCAAGGCGACGTCGCGCGCGCGCAACAGGCGGTCGACTACCTGGAACGCGTCGCATCCCAGCTCGAAGCCCTGAAAGCCGACCTGAGCGCCAAGATCTCCGGCCGCGGCGACCCGGCGCGCCAGATCGAACTGCGCGCCCAGCAGCTCGCCACCGCCCTCCAGACCCGCGCCAGGAAAAGCGGCGGCGGCGTCGATTCCCAGCTCGAGTTCAAGGACGGCCAGGCGGCCACCACGCGTTTCCGCATCCGCGGCTTCGACATGGCTGCGCTGCAAGCCGCCGGCCCGCAAACCTACGCATTCTCGGTCGGCAGCGCCGGTGGCCCGCAGCTCACCGCCACCATCGACGAAGGCATGACGCCCCAGGAAATCGCCGCCCGCCTCGACCGTACCCTGTCGCCGGTGAAGGTTCGCGTCTCGCTCGACAACCAGCAGCAGCTGGTGTTCGGCGCGCCGGAAGCCGAATGGGCCGGCATCAAGGATGCGATCGCGATCTCCGGCCGCGGCCGCGTGGACACGGCTGAAGAGCCGCCTGTCATCGCACCGGAGCAATGGAACATCGGCAACCCTGACGCCCTGCGCCAGAGCCTGCGCGAAGTCATGGCCGCCCTTGGCCGCGTGCGCCGCTCGCAGGAAGCCGCCAGCGCCGCACTGAGCGCTGCCATGGCGCGTACGCCGCAGCCGGTGCTGCCGGAAGCGGCGCTGGCCGTCATTTCCAATGATTTCACCTCAAGCGCCGCCGGACATGATTACCAGTCGCTGCTGGCGATTACCTCGGCCCTGGTGGGCGTGAGCCGGGAGCGGGTGCAGGCGCTGCTTGGGCTGCGCTGAGCGCCCTTCCCGTCCGCAAAAAAAGCTCCCTCGGGAGCTTTTTCTTTGGTGCGGGAAGTGCTTACTGCAGCAGCGACATCACCATCGAGGACATGCTGTTCGATTGCTTGAGCATGGCGGTACCGGCCTGCATCAGCATCTGGTTCGACGTCATGCTGGCGCTTTCGGTCGCGAAATCGACGTCCATGATCAGGCCGGCGGCGGCCTTGCTGTTGGTGCTGATGTTCGACAGGTTGTTGTAGACGTGCTCGAGGCGGTTGGCGGTGGCGCCCAGTTTCGAGCGGATGGCGCTGACGCTGTCGATGGCGCCTTCGATATCGCCGATGCGCAGGTTGGCCGAACCGGCAGCGGTCAGCTCGGTGCCGACGCCGGGAATGGTCAAGCCATTGCCCGTGTATTTCGCGGTCACCGGAATGAAGGCCGTATTCATCGCGCTGATTTCGGGGAACAGGTCCATGGTCATGGTTTCCGAGGCGCTGGCGCCGATCTGGAACTGGGCCGCGTCCATGAACAGGCCGCGCTTCGGTCCGGGCACGGAAATGTTGAACACATTCTTGCCACCGAAGGTCGTGTTACTGACGATATTGCCCATTTCCCTGGCCAGCGCATCGTATTCCGACTGCATGGCGGTCTTGTCGTCGTCGGTCGAAGACGCATCAGCGGCCTGGGTCGCGAGGTCTTTCATCCGGACCAGGACGCCATTCAACTCGTTCATCGCCCCTTCGGCGACTTGCAGCAAGGCGGTACTGGCCTGGGTATTGCGCATGGCGACGGCCATGCCGCTGGTTTGGGCTTTCAGGCGCGACGCGATCTGCAGGCCGGCGGCGTCGTCCATGGCCGAATTGATGCGATAGCCGGTCGACAGGCGCGTCATCGAGGTCGACAACTTGTCCTGGGTCCGGGTGATCGCACCTTGTGCCGACAGGGCGGCGTGGTTGGTGTGTAGGCTGAGCATGGCGCAGTATGGTGAAGGTTCAGGTTCGAGGCATGCGGTTCATGCCTTCTTCTGGAACAAGGCGACCATCCCGCCGTAAATATTAATATCCACCAAGAAATAATTCGGCCGGCCAAAAAATTTGCCAGACGTAAAAAAACCCGCTGCAAGCAGCGGGTTTTTCATTCACCATCGAAGGAATCAACCCTCGCGGTTTGCCTTCTTGCGCTCGTGCTCTTTCAGGAAGCGCTTGCGCAGGCGGATCGATTTCGGGGTGATCTCGACCAGCTCGTCGTCCTCGATGAACTCGACAGCGTACTCGAGCGACATCTGGATCGGCGGCACCAGGCGCACGGCTTCGTCGGTACCCGACGAACGCACGTTGGTCAGCTGCTTGCCCTTGATCGGGTTCACGACCAGGTCGTTGTCGCGCGAGTGGATGCCGATGATCATGCCTTCGTACACCGGGTCGTTGTGCGACACGAACATGCGGCCGCGGTCCTGCAGCTTCCAGATCGCGTAGGCGACGGCGGCGCCGTCATCCTGCGAGATCAGCACGCCGTTACGGCGGCCGGCCATTTCGCCCTTGGTGTTGTCCACCGGTGCGTACTCGTGGAACACGTGGCTCATCAGGCCGGTGCCGCGGGTCAGGGTCATGAATTCGCCCTGGAAGCCGATCAGGCCACGCGCCGGGATCAGGTACTCGAGACGCACGCGGCCCTTGCCATCCGATTCCATGTTCTGCAGGTCGCCACGGCGGCGGCCCAGCTCTTCCATCACGCCACCCTGGTTGACTTCTTCGACGTCGACCGACAGGGACTCGAACGGTTCCTGGCGCACGCCATCGACCATCTTGAAGACCACGCGTGGACGCGACACGGCCAGCTCGAAGCCTTCACGGCGCATGTTTTCCAGCAGAATCGTCAGGTGCAGCTCGCCGCGGCCCGAGACTTCGAAGATCGTGTCGTCGTCGGTCGGGGCAACGCGCAGGGCGACGTTGGCCTTCAGTTCGCGATCGAGGCGTTCGCGCAGCTGGCGGCTGGTGACGAACTTGCCTTCGCGGCCGGCCAGTGGCGAGTTGTTGACCATGAAGTTCATGGTCAGGGTCGGCTCGTCGACGGTCAGCATCGGCAGCGCGTCCGGGGTGTCCGGTGCGCACACGGTCGAACCGATGCCGATTTCTTCGATACCGTTGATCAGGACGATGTCGCCGGCGACGGCTTCGTCGACCAGCACGCGCTCCAGGCCCTTGAAGTTCAGCACCTGGTTGATGCGGCCCTTGATCGGGGTCGAATCAGGACCGTTCAGGACGATGACGTCCTGGCCGGCCTTGATGCGGCCGCGCGAGATACGGCCAATGCCGATCTTGCCGACGTAGGACGAGTAATCGAGCGAGGTGATTTGCATCTGCAGCGGGCCGTCCGGATTGTCGTCACGGACTGGAACGTGTTGCAGGATCGCTTCAAACAGCGGCTTCATGTCGCCCGAGCGGACGTCTTCGGTCAGGCCGGCGTAGCCGTTCAGGCCCGAGGCGTAGACGATCGGGAAGTCCAGCTGCTCGTCGGTGGCGCCGAGCTTGTCGAACAGTTCGAAGGTCTGGTTGATGGCCCATTCGGCGCGCGCGCCTGGACGGTCGACCTTGTTGACGACGACGATCGGCTTCAGGCCCAGGGCCAGTGCCTTGCGGGTCACGAAGCGGGTCTGCGGCATCGGGCCTTCTTGCGCGTCAACCAGCAGCAGCACCGAGTCGACCATCGACAGCACGCGCTCGACTTCGCCGCCGAAGTCGGCGTGGCCTGGGGTGTCGACGATGTTGATGTGGGTACCTTCGTACTCAACGGCGCAGTTCTTCGACAGAATCGTAATGCCGCGTTCTTTTTCGAGGTCGTTCGAGTCCATCACGCGGGTTTCGACGGCCTGGTTCTCGCGGAAGGTACCCGACTGGCGCAGCAGCATGTCCACGAGAGTGGTCTTGCCGTGGTCGACGTGGGCGATGATTGCGATATTACGAATCGCGCGTTTGGTGTTTGACATGAATTTTCGAGAAGTTGCGTATTGTACGAAAGTGTACGAGTGCTGCTGCTGACTGTTGCTGGGTGCTGCTGATACGGTATTGCAGATTACTGGAACCGACTAGTATAGCACGTATAGTCGGTAATCCAGGCGGGTCGGCGGGGAAAGCGCCGGAATTTTGCCAGCTGCGCATGATCTGCCGCCGACCTACGAGACGGTGGAGATCAGCCGCTCCGGCGCCAGGATTGCATACTCCCCCAACTGCGCGGTGCCGAGCAGGCGTCCGTCGTGGTACACGCGGACCCTGCCCTGCTCCGCCGGCAGACTGATCTCTTCCTTGCCCAGCGCCAGCCGCTGCCCCTGCAGAAAGCGCTTCGCCAGCTCCGCCGTCAGTTCCAGCGCAGGGAAACTCGACAGCAGCGCATCGACCGGCATCAGGAGCGACATCGGATCGGGATGGTCCAGCAGTTCGTCAAGCGTCACCATCCCATCCATCGTCAGCGCGCCGACCTGGGTCCGGCGCAGCGCGTTCAGGTGGGCGCCGCAGCCGAGGGCCGCACCGATGTCTTCGCCAAGCACGCGCACATAGGTGCCCTTGCTGCAGGTGACCAGGATCTTGAGGAAAGGCGCCGTGTAGTCGACCAGCGACAGGCCGTGGATGGTCACCGGGCGCGCGTCGCGCTCGAGGGTGATGCCTTCGCGCGCGTATTCGTACAGGGCCTTGCCGTCGCGCTTGAGCGCGGAGTACATCGGCGGCACCTGCAGGATGGGACCGCGAAAACGCGCCAGCGCCGCTTCGATCTGTTCAATCGTCACGTCCACCTCGCGCTGCTCGATGGTCTCGCCCTCGGTGTCGCCGGTGGTGGTCATGATGCCGAGGTGAACCAGCGCTTCGTAGGTCTTGTCGGCTTCGAGCAGGTCTTGCGAAAATTTGGTCGCTTCACCGAAGCACAACGGCAAGAGGCCGGTGGCGAAGGGATCGAGCGTGCCGGTATGCCCGGCCTTCTTGGCGTTGAGCACGCGCTTGGCCTTGATCAGCGCGTCGTTGGACGACAGGCCGACCTGCTTGTCGAGCAGGAGGACGCCGTCGACCAGGTCGCGCGGCTTCTTGGCAGGACGCGCGCTCACTCGGAATCCGGCCCGTTGTCAGGCGCGGCGTCCGGTACGGTATCCGGCGCGGCATCCGGCTCGGCGTCGGCCGCGCGCACCGCATTGGCCTGGTCGATCAGCGCCGACATGGCCAGGCCGCGGGTGGTCGAGGTGTCGTGCACGAAGTGCAGCTGGGGCAGCGTGTGGATGTGCAGGCGCTTGCCGAGCAAGTTGCGCAGGTAGCCGGCGGAGCGCGACAAGCCCTCGAGGGTCATCCTGATTTCTTCCTTGCTGTCTTTCAGCAGGGTGAAGAAGACCTTGGCGTGGGCGTAGTCGGGGGTCAGCTGCACTTCGCTGATCGTGACCATGCCGATGCGCGGATCCTTGAGTTCGTAGGCGATCAGTTCCGACAGGTCTTTCTGGATCTGGTCGGCGACGCGCAGGCCGCGCTGGGGGATGCTTTTACTGTGTTTTGCCATGATAGTTGTCTACTGCGTGTTGTTCTTGTGATGGTCTGCCCGCCCGGGAAACTGAAAAAGGCGCTGCCAAAAAACAGGGGCCAGGCCCCTCGCGGCATCGCCGCGAAGCGTCCTGGCCCCATCGTACTCCCAAGCTGCAAATTACAGCGTACGCGCCACTTCGGTCACTTCGAACACTTCGAGGACGTCGCCGACCACGATATCGTTCATGTTCTTCAGCGACAGGCCGCATTCCAGGCCGGCGCGGACTTCTTTGGCGTCGTCCTTGAAGCGCTTGAGCGAGTCGATCTCGCCGGTCCACACGACGATGTTGTTGCGCAGCAGGCGGACCGAGGAGGAACGCTTGACCACGCCATCGGTGACCAGGCAACCCGCGATCGCGCCGACTTTCGAGACCAGGATGACCTGGCGAATCTCGACCTGGCCGGTGATGGTCTCGCGCTTTTCCGGCGCCAGCATGCCCGACAGTGCGGTCTTGATCTCGTCGATCGCATCGTAAATGATACTGTAGTAACGGATGTCGACGCCGTTGGCTTCGGCCAGCTTGCGCGCCTGGTTGTCGGCACGGGCGTTGAAGCCGATGATGACCGCCTTCGAGGCAACCGCCAGGTTGACGTCCGACTCGGTGATGCCGCCGACCGCCGCATGGACGATCTGGACGCGCACTTCCGAGGTCGACAGCTTCTGCAGCGAACCGACCAGCGCTTCCTGCGAACCCTGCACATCTGTCTTGACGATGAGCGGCAGGTTCTTGACTTCGCCTTCGGCCATCTGCTCGAACATGTTCTCCAGCTTGGCGGCCTGCTGCTTGGCCAGCTTGACGTCGCGGAACTTACCTTGACGGAACAGGGCGATTTCACGCGCCTTGCGCTCGTCGGCCATGACCATCACTTCTTCACCGGCGCTCGGCACTTCGGTCAGGCCCTGGATCTCGACCGGGATCGATGGACCCGCGGTGGTGACCGGCTTGCCGTTTTCGTCGAGCATTGCACGGACGCGGCCGAACGAGGAACCCGCCAGCACGACGTCGCCGCGCTTGAGGGTACCCGACTGCACCAGGATCGTCGCGACCGGGCCCTTGCCCTTGTCGAGGCGGGCTTCGACCACCAGGCCACGTGCCGGTGCTTC
The DNA here is from genome assembly GCF_059685935.1 of Telluria sp. ZT3P39. NCBI lineage: Bacteria > Pseudomonadati > Pseudomonadota > Betaproteobacteria > Burkholderiales > Oxalobacteraceae > Telluria > Telluria sp. ZT3P39. Next base: position 247,633 of record NZ_JCASIH010000003.1, on the reverse strand, counting down.
GGTCGGCGCCTTCAGTTCCAGCACTTCGGCCTGCAGCAGCACCTGTTCGAGCAGGTCGTCGATACCGGTACCCATCTTGGCCGACACCTGGACGAATGGCGATTCGCCACCGTATTCTTCCGGCACCACGCCTTCGGTGACCAGTTCCTGCGTCACGCGGTCGGCATTCGCACCCGGCTTGTCCATCTTGTTGATTGCCACCACCAGCGGCACGCCGGCAGCTTTTGCGTGGGCAATCGCTTCTTTGGTTTGCGGCATCACGCCGTCGTCACCCGCCACCACCAGGATGACGATGTCGGTTGCCTTGGCGCCGCGGGCACGCATGGCGGTGAACGCCTCGTGGCCCGGGGTATCCAGGAAGGTGATCATGCCGCGCGGGGTGTCCACGTGGTATGCACCGATGTGCTGGGTAATGCCGCCGGCTTCGCCCGACGCCACTTTGGCACGGCGGATGTAATCCAGCAGCGAGGTTTTACCGTGGTCGACGTGACCCATGACAGTGACCACCGGAGCGCGCGAGGTCGATTCGAACTCGGCGTGCTCGCCCTGGTCGGCCAGCAGCGCTTCCGGATCGTCCTCGGCAGCGGCAAATGCCTTGTGGCCCATTTCTTCCACGAGAATCATCGCGGTTTCCTGGTCCAGCACCTGGTTGATGGTGCACATCTGGCCCAGCTTCATCAGTTGCTTGATGACTTCCGATGCCTTGACGGCCATCTTGTGCGCCAGTTCGGCGACCGTGATGGTCTCCGGCACGTGGACGTCCTTGACGATCGCTTCGGTCGGCGCCTGGAAATTGGTTTCGCGGTCATCGCCATGCGAACGGCGGCCACCACTGCGGCCACCGCTGCGCCAGCCGTCACGGCCGGTCGAGGCTGGTGCGCCACGGCCTTTCGGGCCGCTCGGTGCGCCGCGCTTCTTGGCGTCGTCCGACCAGGTCGAGGAGACATTGGCCGACTTGATCGACTTCTTGTCGCCCGGCTTCTTATCGTCGGCCTTCTTGACGTCGCCCGGCTTCTTGTCGGTGGCGGCAGGCTTGTGCAGCGTACCGGTCGGCGCGGCTGGCGCGGCCGGCTTGGCAACCGGCTCCGGCGCCTTGATGACGCGGCGCGGCTGGCTCATCATGAGCTTGATCTGGGCGACTTCGTCGGCCACGGCCTTGCGGGCCTTCTCGGACGCGGCAGCACGTTCGGCCGCTTCCCGGGCAGCTTCCTCGGAGCGCTTCTTGGCTTCGGCAGCAGCGGCTTGCGCCTTCTCGTCGGCAGCGCCGCTGGCGGCGGTCGCGGCGGCAGTCTTGGCGGCAGCCTGGGCAGCAGCATCGCGCTTGGCCTGTTCGGCCGCTTCGCGCTTGCTTTGCTCTTCGGCGACCTTGGCCTGGGCGGCTTCCTCAGCTTCGAGCTTGGCCAGGCGCTCCTGCTTTTCACGCAGGTCCGCTTCCTGGCGGGCGATCAGCTCGGTCTGGCGGCGCGCGTCTTCTTCGCGGCGCGCCAGTTCGGCGGCGTCGATCACCGGCTCGGCTTCGACCTTCGGCGCCGGCGCAGGATCGTCGCGCTGGACGAAGGTGCGCTTCTTGCGCACTTCCACCTGGATGGTGCGCGATTTACCGCTGGAATCGGCCTGCTTGATCTCGGTCGTTTCCTTGCGGGTCACCGTGATCTTTTTCTTTTCGGTCGGTTCCGCCGCGCCGTGGGTACGGCGCAGGTGGTTCAGCAGCTTGTCCTTATCATCCTTTGACAAGGGATCTGACGTCGAACTTTTTTCGACGCCGGCCGAGCGCAGCTGCGTCAGCAGCAGGTCTGCAGGCATCTTCAGTTCGGTGGCAAATTGGGCTACGTTGTTACTCGCCATTCAGTCCTCTTTTCTATGTGTCGCGGAGATGATAAAGATTTGCAAATTACGCCTTGGCCGTTTCTGCCAGGCTCCAGGCTTTCGCCTGCAGCGCCTTGGCGCGGTCATCGTATTTACTGTCGACCAGCTTCATCTCATCGTCGGTCACATCATTAAATTCATTCTTGATCAGTTCACCGGCACGCTCCGACGACAGGGCCAGGATGGCGCCGAATTCGTCATAGGCGAGTGCCGAAAATGCTTCGACCGTCTTGATACCGGCCAGGCCAAGCTTGCCGGCCGTGGTACGGTCCATGCCTTCGAGGTTGACCAGTGCTTCTTCCATGCCTTCCAGGCCTTCTTCGGAAGCGATGGCTTCGGTCACCAGCGCGTCACGGGCACGGGTACGCAGCTCGTTGACGGTGTCTTCGTCGAAGGACTCGATTTCCAGCATTTCGGAAATTGGTACATACGCGATTTCTTCAAGGCTGGCAAAGCCCTCTTCCACCAGGATATCGGCCACTTCCTGGTCGACGTCCAGTTTTTCCATGAACAGCGTGCGGATCGCGGCGGTTTCCTGCTGCACCTTGTTGGCCGATTCCTCGGCCGTCATGATGTTGATTTTCCAGCCGGTCAGTTCCGACGCCAGGCGCACGTTCTGGCCCGAGCGGCCGATCGCGATCGCCAGGTTTTCTTCGTCGACGACGACGTCCATCGCATGCTTTTCTTCGTCGACCATGATCGACGAGACATTCGCCGGGGCCAGGGCGCCGATCACGAACTGGGCCGGATCGTCCGACCACAGCACGATGTCGACGCGCTCGCCGCCGAGCTCACCGGTCACGGCCTGCACGCGCGAACCGCGCATGCCGACGCAGGTACCGATCGGGTCGATGCGCTTGTCGCTGGTGAAGACCGCGATCTTGGCGCGCACGCCGGCGTCGCGGGCAGCCGATTTGATCTGCAGGAGGCCCTGCTCGATTTCCGGCACTTCGAGTTCGAACAGCTTCATGATGAAGTCAGGAGCGGTGCGCGACAGGATCACCTGCGGGCCGCGCATGTTGCGGTCGACGCGCAGGATGAAGGCGCGGACGCGGTCGCCGATACGCAGGTTCTCTTTCGGGATCATCTGGTCGCGCGGCAGGCGCGCTTCGATCTTGCCCGACTCGACGATCGCATCGCCGCGCTCCATGCGCTTGATGGTGCCGGTGACCAGAGAATCGCCGCGCTCGAGGAAGTCTTGCAGGATCTGCTCGCGCTCGGCGTCACGCACGCGCTGCAGGACGACCTGCTTGGTGTCCTGGGCGAAGCGGCGGCCGAACTCGACCGACTCGATCGGGTCTTCGATGTATTCGTCGACTTCGATGTCCGGAATCTGTTCCATGGCTTCGAAGTGCAGGATTTCCTGGTCGGGCAGCTGCAGGCCGGCTTCGTTCGGAACGACGTGCCAGCGGCGGAAGGTCTCGAATTCGCCGGTGTCGCGATCGATCGCCACGCGAATGTCGACCTCGCCTTCATAGCGTTTTTTGGTGGCTTGCGCGAGCGCGAACTCGAGCGCTCCGAAAACCACTTCTTTATCGACGTTCTTTTCGCGCGCAAGCGCATCCACCAGCAACAAAATTTCGCGACTCATGCTTTGCGACTCCTAAAATCCACCTGCGGCACCAAACGTGCCTTGTCCAATTCGGCCAGCGTAAATTCCAACAACGCTGCGCCATCTTTATTTTCAATTTCCAAACCGACCTTGTCGTTCTCGACGCCGCGCAGGATCCCGGTAAAGGTCTTGCGGTTCTGGGCACCAGGCATCGCGACGCGCAGCTTGACCGTGCATTCGTGCCCGGCAAAACGCGCAAAGTCGGCGAGGGTTCGTACCGGGCGATCGAGGCCCGGCGACGAAATTTCCAATCGTTCGTAGTCCACGTTCTCGACGGTGAACACGTGCGACAACTGGTGGCTTACCGTGGCGCAGTCCTCGACCGTGATCGGGCCCTTCTCTTCCACGGTATCCGCCGGAAAATCGATATACACGCGCAGGATCCCGCGCTCGCCGCGTTCGACGTCAACAAGTTCGTAACCGAGGCTGGCGACTGTCTTGGCGATTAAATCAAACTGCTGCACGGCACTTCTCCAGGGCGTTAAAACGATTTACCAAAAAAAAAATGGGCATCTGCCCATCTTTTGTATTTGCAACCCAACCAGATGAAAGCACTTGCACCAAGAAATAATGGGAAGAACTTTGATTAGGCTGCAAATTATACAGCGTTACTGCTCCTCTCGCAATCGCCGGGCTGGAATTGCCTGAGGAATAGAGCAAAAAGCAACAGTTGGCAGGGTGACCATATCAGGGCCTGCGTGGCATTTTACGGCATTGCGAAATCATGTGCCCGGCGACGCAAAACAATTTGCGCGCCGGGCGGTATTCCCGGATCAGCCGCGCTTGCCGCGGCGCGGCATGCCGTGCTCGGAGCCGCGCGGACCCTGGCCGCCGCGGCGGCCACCGCCACCGGTGCCGGCAAAGCCGAAGGTGGTCTGGAGCGGATCCGGCTGCTTCGGACGGCTGCTGCCGCGCTGCTGGGCGGCACCGAAGCTGCCCGGCTTGCCGCCACCCTTGGCGCCGCCCTGGCCGCCGCCTTGCGGACGGCCGCCCGGGGCGCGCCCGGCCGGCACGACGCCAGGCTGGGCCGGACGGCCGGAACCCACGCGCGCCGCCTGCGGACCGAAAGGATCGACGTTGCGGTTGGCGTCGGCGCGGTCGATGCGGTTGCCGTCGCTACGGCGCGCTTCGTCGCCACGCGGGCCGGCCTGCGGCTTGCCGCCGCGGCCCTTGCCCTGCTCGGGCGCAGCGCCCTTCTTCTCGACCCCGAATGCGGTCATGAGCGAGCGCACGTCGTTTTCTTCCAGCTCTTCCCAGCGGCCGCGCTTGAGGGCGGTCGGCAAGGTCATCGCGCCGTAGCGGGTACGGATCAGGCGCGAGACGGTCAGGCCGACCGCTTCGAACATGCGGCGCACTTCGCGGTTGCGGCCTTCGCCGATGACCACGCGGTACCACTTGTTGATGCCTTCGCCGCCACCATCCGAGACTTTCGAGAACGAGGCCATGCCGTCGTCGAGCTCGACACCCGCGAGCAGCTTCTGGCGCATGCCTTCTTCCAGCTCGCCCAGGGTGCGCACCGCGTATTCGCGGTCGATGTTGTAGCGCGGGTGCATCAGGCGGTTGGCGAGATCGCCCGAGGTCGTGAACAGCAGCAGGCCTTCGGTATTGAAGTCGAGGCGCCCCACGGCCAGCCATTTGCCGGTCTTCATGGTCGGCAGGCGGTCGAACACCGATGGACGGCCTTCCGGATCGTCGTGGCTGACGATCTCGCCGGCCGGCTTGTGATAGACCAGCACGCGCGGCGGCTTGCTGGTGTTCACGCGGCGCTGGATCAGCTTGCCGTTGATGCGCACGGCGTCGGTCGGCAGGATGCGCTGGCCGATGTGGGCCGGCTCGCCGTTCACCGACACGCGGCCGGCGACGATCAGGTCTTCCATGTCGCGGCGCGAGCCCAGGCCCGCTTCGGCCAGCACCTTGTGCAGTTTCGGCGCGTCGTCGTCCGAGGTCAGGTCGCGGCGCACGGCTTTTGCCGGCGCCTGGCCACGGCCGCCTTCGCTGGTATCGAAATCGTCCGAGGTGACGAACGAGAACACGGCGTCGGCATCGCTCGACGGCGCGCCGCCCGGCTTGCCGCCCTTGCCGTGCGGCTTGCCCTGGGCCTTGCCCTGGTGCTTGCCCTGACGGGCTGCCTGCTGCGCCCCTGGCTGGTTCGGCTGGCCGCGCTTGCCCGGCTTTTGCCCGTTGCGGCCGCGCTGGCCGGCCTGCGGCTGCTCGCCGTCGGCCGACGCTTCGGCGCCGGCCTCGAGCGGGACTTCGACAGCTGGCGCGTTTTCCATCTGGCGCAGTTCGCGCTCGTGGCGCTTTTCGCGCATCTGGCGCGGGCCGCGCGGCTTGTCGCTCTGTGGTGCCGCAGCGGCCGCCGGCGCTTGCGCGGCAGGCTGCACTTCGGCTGCGGCGGCGCGGGCGGCACGCGCCTTCGGCGGCTTGGCTGCGGGCTTGACGGCCGGCGCGTCCACTGCGGCTTCGGCAGGTGGAGCGCCGTCGGCCACGGCGGCTTTGCGGGTGCGCTTCGGCTTGGCCGCCGCTTCCGGCGCGGCTGCTACCGCGCCTTCCGGCGCGGCTGCGGCTGCGGCGGGCTTGCGGGTGCGTTTCGGCTTGGCTGCGGCGCCTTCGCCTGCGTCTGCAGGGATGGTCTGGTTCGGTTCAGTTGGGTTCATCATTCGTATCTTTATTGTGCTGACCTGGCCCAGCGGCTGCCGCCGTCTCGCGGTCAAAAATCGGGACGTCGACCGGCGCCGCCTCGTTGGCGGCGCCCGTCTCCGTGTCTGTCTCGTTTGGTGTGTCGTCGGCGTCCGCTCGCGCTTGCGCCCTGTCAAAATTGTCGTTCAGCGCCGCTTCCAGCGCCTCGAGGCTGCGGCTGTCCGGCCCGTCCGCCACCGCCTGCAGCGGCGGCAGTTGCGACAGCGATGCCAGGCCCAGGTCGTCGAGGAACTGCCTGGTGGTGCCCAGCAGCGCCGGGCGCCCTACAACTTCGCGGTGGCCCAGCACGTCGATCCAGCCTCGGTCTTCGAGCATCTTGATCGTCTGCGAGTTCACCGCGACGCCGCGGATTTCCTCGATGTCGCCGCGCGTGACCGGCTGGCGGTAGGCGATGATCGCCAGCGTTTCCAGCGTGGCGCGCGAATACTTCGGCGGCTTCTCGGGCGACAGGCGGTCGAGGTAAGGCTTCATCTCGGGCCGGCTCTGGAAGCGCCAACCCGAGGCCAGGCTGACGACTTCGATGCCGCGCCCCTGCCAGTCCTGGCGCAATTCTTCCAGCAAAATCTTGATCGTGTCGGACCCGACGCCGGCATTCAATTGGCGCCCGCCCGCGTCGACCTCGGCGAACAGCTTCTTCATGCCGTGGATCGTCATTGGCTCGCGCGCGCACAGCAGTGCGGTCTCGAGGACCCGTTTGGCCTCGTCAGTATTCATGTCGCGGTGTCGTCACGCTTCGAATGCAAGAAAATCAAACAAAATGGATGCTCATCCCGGGCGCCACCACGGATGCCAGCCGCCGGCTTGACAAGCCGCGGTGCGACGAAACTGCGCGCAAAAAAAACTGGAATCCCGGGCCCGGGCTGGATGCGCCGGGCTGGCAATAACGGCAGGCTTGGCGCCCGCCGCGGCTCGCATATCGCCTGGGGCAGAGCGGGAAGGCAGGCTTCCCAGCGCTCGGCACGAGCAGGCAAGGCGAGTGAGCTACAAGGTTTCGGACAATTGGCGGCCATTGTAACCGATAAAACCGGACAACGGACAAGGCCACGGCGCCGTGCCGTGGCGGATTTGCCTTTTTTGCCGCTTCAGGCTGCGGCGGACAGTTTTTCCGACAACATCGCCGACACCCCGACGAAGGCCGGATACTCGGCCGTGATCACATAGGTCGGGATCTGCGCCATGTAGCCGGAAAAGCGCCCGCGCTGCTCGAAACGGCTGCGGAAAGAGGAATCGACGAAGCGCCGGCCCAGGCGCGGAACGATGCCCCCGCCGATATACACCCCGCCTTGCGCGCCGAGGGTAATGGCCAGGTTGCCGGCGGCGGTGCCGAGCATGCCGCAGAAGGTTTCCAGGACCTGGTCGCAGAGCGCGCATTCGCCGCCGAGGGCGCGGCGCGAGATCTCCGGGGCGCTCAGGCTCTCGCCGGGACGGCCGGCGCGGTCAAGCAGCGCGCGGTAGATCAGTTCCACGCCCGCGCCCGAGAGCAGGCGCTCGCTCGAGACGTGCTCGAACTCGCGCCATGCGTATTGCAGGATCGCGACTTCCAGCTCGTTGACGGGCGAGAAGCTCACGTGGCCGCCTTCGCTGCGCAGCGCGGTCCAGCCGGGTTTGCCGTTGGTGGCAGGGATCAGGCCGGAGACGCCCAGGCCGGTGCCGGCGCCGAGCAGGCCGATGGCAGCGTCGGGCTCCGGCGCGCCGCCGCCCACCTGCAGCTTCTGGTCACCCAGGTGCGGCAAGGAACGCGCCAGCGCGGAAAAATCGTTCACCACCAGCAGCGTATCGAAACCGCATTCCTGGCGCAGCGCCTCGATCGAGAACGCCCAATGGTGGTTGGTCATGCGCACCTGGTCGCCGGCGACCGGATTGGCGATGGCAATCGCCGCATGGCGGATGCCGCCATGGAGCTGCGCGACCTGCGGCAGCGCCAGGTAGGCGCGCACGGCGTCGGCCAGCGTGGCGTGCTCGTTGCAGGACAACACCTCGATTGCCTCGAAACGGCCCGGTGCGCTCTCCAGCGCGAAGCGGGCGTTGGTGCCGCCGATGTCGGCGAGCAGGCGCGCGCCGCCGGCGTGGGCAGGCGTCAGGGAGGCGGGGCTGGAAGGAAAAGCGGTCATTGCAGCAAGTCAGGATGCGATGACCTGAGCTTACTAAACTTTGTAACGCAATTACAAGTTATTTCTGTAGTTTAGGTACATGTACGTCGCATTCCTGCGCCTCTGTGCAGCGCAGCATGGCGAGCGTAGAAGTAGTAGGACTACCTATCTAGCATGGCGCCGGGTCCGCGCCGGTCTCGCCCAGGGCCCGGCCGTGGTGGGCATGCCAGGCCTCCAGCCCGCCACGCAGCGGGCGCGCACGGTGGAAGCCATTGGCCAGGAACTGCTGCGCGACCTGGGCCGCCGTCACGTCGTCCGGACAGCTGCAATAGACGACGATGTGGCGGTCCTTGTCGAGGGACGCCATCAGCTGGCCGGGCGCGCAGGAGTGATACACCAGGGCGCCGGGGATTGCCGCTTCCAGTTCTTGCGCGGTGAGGCTGCGGGCGTCGACGATGAGCGGATCATGGCCGCCGTCGATCAGGGCCGCGAGTTCGGCCATGCCGATGCGCGGCACGGCGACACGCGCGCGATGGCGGCGCCGCTCGACGAATTTGGCGCCGATGAACAGCGCCAGCAGCACGGCCAGCACCGACAGCGCCGTGCCGCCCATGGTTGCCAACAACTCGAGCAGGCCCTCGACGCTGTCGTGGAACAGCATGCCCAGCACGATGCCGGTGCCGCTCCACAGCAGCGCACCGGTGACCGAAAAGGCGAGGAACTGGCGGGTGCGGGTGCCGATCGCGCCCGACAGGGGCGCCGCGATGGTATTGAAGCCGGGGACGAATTTCGACACCAGCAGCGACTTGACGCCGAAGCGGCGGAAGCGGTCTTCGGTCTGGTTGACGCAGGAATCGGGGGACAGGGAGATCTTGCAGAGCAGCCGCAGGATGCGCTTGCCGTAGAAGCGCCCGGCGCGGAACCAGAACAGATCGCAGATCAGGCAGGCCAGCATGGCGGCCAGCAGGCAGAGCAGCGCGCTGAGCCTGGCGTCGGCCGACAGCGCACCGGCCACGACCAGCACGGGAAAGGCAGGAATCGGCAGGCCGAACTGCTCGACAAGGACGATGCCGAACACGATCAGCACACCATAGGTCTGGAGCAGGTCGACTAGCTGGGGCATCGCATCAGTTTATCCGAATTCCCTGGACGTCACCGGGCGCCTTTCGCCGTGGTAGGGTGGGCGGCTTCGCCGCCCGCGCGTTCAACATGCGGTTGAATGGACGCGATACATCAATGCACGTGTGATTTGAACGCGCGGGCGGGAGACCCGCCCACCCTACGGGTTACCAATTCGTGCCAAATGCGGCCATCGGCCCGTGATCACGCCCCACGCGGAATCGCCGCCAGCAAGGCCCGCGTGTACGCATGCTGCGGATCGCGGTACAAATCGTCCGAATCGGCCATCTCGACCACGCTCCCCTGGTGCATCACCATGACCTGGTCGGCGATGTACTTCACCACCGACAGGTCGTGCGAAATGAAGATATAGCTCATCTTGTATTCGTCCTGCAGGTCCTGCAGCAGATTCAGGACCTGGGCCTGCACCGAGACGTCCAGCGCCGATACCGATTCGTCGCAGACCAGGATTTCCGGCTTCATGGTGAGGCAGCGCGCGATCGCGATGCGCTGGCGCTGGCCGCCGGAAAATTCATGCGGATAGCGGTGGAAGGCCTGCTCCGGCAGGCCGACGCGCTTCAACAAGTCATACGCCATCGCCACGCGCTCGCCGTCATTGACGCCGATGCGGTGGATGCGCATCGGCTCGAGCAGGATCTGTCCCACCGTGAAGCGCGGATTGAGCGAGGCATACGGGTTCTGGAAGATGATCTGGATGCGCCGCTTGTAGGCCTGATAGTCGCGGTCGGACATCGCCAGCAGGTCGCGGCCCTCGAACAGCGCGCTGCCGCCGGTGGCGCGGTGCAGGCGCAGCAGGGTCAGGCCGACGGTGGTCTTGCCCGAGCCGGATTCGCCCACCACGCCCAGGGTCTTGCCGCGCGCCAGCGTGAACGACACGTCCTTCACCGCCTTGAACTCGCGCTTTTTGAAGAACCCGTCGCGCAGGTAGAAACTCTTGGCGAGGTTGCGGACCACCAGCAGCGGCTCGTCGCCGGGCGCGCTGCCGCGCGTGCGCTGCGGCAGCGCGTGCACCGCCACGCCTTCGCCGAGGTAGTCGTCGATGACGGGCAGGCGCAGCGGACGCTCATCGAGCTTCGGGCGGCAGTGCAGCAGCGCGCGGGTATAGGCGTCGCGGGGCGCGCCGAATACCTGGGCGGCCGCGCCCTCTTCCCGCACTTCGCCATGGCGCATCACGATCACGCGGTCGGCGATCTCGCCCACCAGGGCGAGGTCGTGGGTAATGAAGAGCACCGACATCCGGTGCTTCTTTTGCAGACCGGCGATCAGTTCCATGATCTGCTTCTGGATCGTCACGTCCAGCGCCGTGGTGGGCTCGTCGGCGATCAGCAGCTTGGGCGCGCAGGCGATCGCCATCGCGATCATCACGCGCTGCTGCTGGCCGCCCGACATCTGGCCGGGATAGGCGTCGATTTTTGCCGAAGGGTCGGGAATCCCGACCTCGTCCAGCAACTCCAGCGTGCGCGCCCTCGCCTGTTTGCGGCTCATGCCCATGTGCCGGCGCAGCACCTCGCCGATCTGGAAACCGACCGTGAACACCGGGTTGAGCGAGGACATCGGCTCCTGGAAGATCATCGCGATCTCCTTGCCGCACAGGGCGCGCCGCTCGCCCGGCGGCAGCGCGAACAGTTCGCGGCCGTCGAAGCGCACGCTCGATCCGGGATCGATGAGGGTGGTTTCCATCGGCAGCAAGCCCATGACGGCCAGCGAGCTGACCGATTTGCCGCTGCCGGATTCGCCCACCAGCGCCACGGTGCTGTTCCTCGGCACGTCGAACGAAATGCCCTTGACCGCTTCCGCGCTGTGCTTCTTGTCGATGCGGAAGGAGATGCGCAGGTCGCGCACCTGCAGCAGCAGGTCGGCGTCGATATCGGTCATTTGAGTTTCGGGTCCAGTGCGTCGCGCAGCGCGTCGGCGAACAGCGAGAAGGCCGTCACCAGGAGCGCCATCGCGCTGGCCGCCGCCGCCAGTTGCCACCACTTGCCCAGGATGAGTTCATTCTGCGCTTCGTTGAGCATGCTGCCCCAGGACACGGTGCCGACCGGTACCCCGAAGCCCAGGAAAGACAGGATCACTTCGGCCTTGATGAAGCCGACCACCATGATCGACATCTGCACCAGCGCCACGTGCGAGACGTTCGGCAGGATGTGGCCGAACATCCGGCGCCAACTGGACGCCCCGATGGCGTCGGCCGCCATCACGTATTCGCGCGCCTTGTGCTTGATGTATTCGGCCCGCATCAGGCGGTAGGGACCGGTCCAGCCGGTCAGGCCGAGGATCAGGACGATGGTCATGACGCCTTTTTGCTGCAGCACCGCGGCCACGGTGAGGATCATCAGGATCGAGGGAATCGAGGTGAAGATGCTGTAGAACCAGTTGAACAGATCGTCCACGAACCCGCCATAAAAACCCGAGAGCGCGCCGAACAGGGTGCCCAGGCCGACCGCCACCAGCGCCGCCACCAGGCCGACCACGATCGAGGTCTCGCCGCCCTTGATGGTCTTCTTGATCACGTCATGGCCCCATTTGTCGGCGCCGAAAGGCAAGGTCAAGGATTTTTCGCGCGGCGGGTGGGTAGCGCGGACCTGCGCCTTGAGTTCGGCCAGTTCGGCCGCCAGCGGATCGAAGGCGTTCGGCGGCGTCGCGCGCGGCAGCGCTGCTGCGGCCAGCGCGCGGGTGCCTGCGTCGGCGCCGATGAAAGACGGCGGCGCGTAGTTGACCGCAACCTCGTCTTCCCAGTCGCCCGCGACCAGGCCCGCTGCGGACAGCACCAGTATCAGCAGGAAGGCGCCCACCACCGCCAGCGCGCCCATGGCGATGCGGTCCGCGCGCAGGCGGCGCCAGGCCAGCGCCCACAATCCGGGAGATATCGGGTGAGTCGTCATCATGTCAACCGGACCCGCGGGTCCACGGCCTGGTACAGCAGATCGGCCAGCAGGTTGAACACCATGGTGGCCGCGGCCACGTACACCGTGATCGCCTTGATCACCGGGAAGTCGCTGCGCTCGACGGCGAGGATGACTTCGCGCCCGATGCCGGGAATGCCGAAGAAGCGCTCGAGCAGGAAGGCGCCGATCAGCAGCGCCGGCAGGTTGGCCATGACGTGGGTGATGATCGGGATCGCCGCATTGCGCAGCACATGCACCCAGACGATGCGCCGCTCGCTCAAGCCCTTGGCGCGCGCGGTGCGCACGTAGTCCTGCCCGGCTTCGTCCAGCACAAAACTACGATACAAGCGTAAGGTCGGCGCAATCGATACGGCGAGGCCGATGATGATCGGCAGCAGCGCATAGCGCAGCAGGTTCTCGCCAAGGCTGTCGCCCCAGCCCTGCACCGGGAACAGTCCCAGCTTGTAGGCGAAGACGTACTGGAAGACGATGATATAGACCAGGATCGAGACCGACATGCCGACCGTGCACGCGACCATCACGGCGCGGTCGGTCAGCGAGCCGCGCACGAATGCGATGGCGAGCGCCAGCGCGATGCCGAACAGGGTTTCCAGGATGGTCAGCGGCACCAGCACCGTGAGCGAGGGCTTGATGCGGCTGGCGATGATTGTCGATACCGGCTCGCCCGTGCTCCAGGCATTGCCGAAATCAAAAGTCAGGATCTGCTGGATGAAGATCCACAGCTGGACGGGATACGGCTGGTCGGTGCCGAGCTGGCGCCGGATGTTCTCGATGGCGCTGGTGTCGGCCATTTTCCCGGCCAGCAGGTAGGCCGGATCGCCGCCGACCCAGTTGAACAGCACGAACACCAGCAGCACCACCCCAAGCATGGTGGGCAGCATCTGCCACAGCCGCCGCAGGATAAAACTCAGCATAGGAATTCTGAAGTAGGTCGTGAAAATCGGCAGGGGTGCGCCAGAGAGGCGTAACGATAGCGCATATTTCCCCGGGTTGACAGGTGGCTACTGCGCTTACTGAACATTCCTTTTTGTTTCCCACCCATAACGCCAAATCGTTTTTTTGTAAATATGTTTCGTCAATAGTTGTATTTCTAGCTTGTACAGACATTCCAATTGACAACATATATACCTCAATGTTTTTATTGCTATGTAGTAAAAGATGCCGTTTTTGTATTTGGACGGCAACGTGATCGAAGCATCTCTGCGGTCGTCGTCAAAAAAAGAGCCGCGGAACTTACCTGGGAATTTTCGACATGATGGTGGAAACAGTAATATCTCGTTCGGTTCGATTGATGTTCGCAGGCGGCATGGCCTTTGCCGCGTCCGCGTATGCGCAGGAAGCGCAGCAAGCCCCGGCCGAAGGCCTGCAACGCGTGGAAGTGACCGGTTCGCGCATCGCGACCGCGAACCTGGAAAGCGTCAGCCCGGTGACCGTAGTCGGCGCCAAGGACATCAAGCTGGAAGGCACGCGTTCGGTGGAAAACCTGCTGAACAACCTGCCGCAGGTATTCGCCGACCAGGGTGGTTCGATCTCGAACGGCTCGTCCGGCACCGCGACGGTCAACCTGCGCAACTTCGGCGCCGACCGCACCCTGGTGCTGGTCAACGGCCGCCGCCTGCCAGCCGGCTCGCCACGCAACACCGCAGCCGACCTGAACCAGATTCCGGCAGCGCTGATCAAGCGCGTCGAAGTACTGACCGGCGGCGCTTCGGCCATCTATGGCTCGGACGCGGTCGCGGGTGTCGTCAACTTCATCATGAACGACAGTTTCCAGGGCGTGCAACTGGAAACCAACTATGCGTTCTACAACCACCAGCAGAACGGCGGCATGGCTGCCGATGCTTCACGCCGCCGCAATTTCCCGCTGCCTGACGACAAGGGCGCGGACGGCAAGATCAAGGATGCAAACCTGCTGCTGGGCGGCAATTTTGCCGACGGCCGCGGTAATGCGGTAGCCTTCTTCGGCTACAAGAAGGAAGACGCGCTGCTGCAATCCGAGCGTGATTTCACCGCCTGCTCGCTGGGAGGTTTCAGCTCGGCCGATCGCTTCAACTGCGGCGGATCGGGCACCAGCTTCCCGGGCCGCTTCTTCACCAACGCCGGCCAGCGCACGGTCGCCGACAGTGCTGGCAACACCCGCCCGTATGTCGCCGCCACCGACCAGTACAACTTCGGTCCGCTGAATTATTTCCGCCGCCCATCGGAGCGCTACACCTTCAGCAGCTTTGCCCGCTATGACATCAACGAGCAGATGCGTCTGTACACCGAGGCAAGCTTCCACGACGACAGCACCGTTGCGCAGATCGCCCCGTCCGGCCTGTTCGGCTTCGACGCCTCGGGTTCGAACGCGATTCGCTTCGAGAACCCGTTCCTGTCGCCGGCCTGGCGCCGCGACCTCGGCCTGACTGGTCCAGGCACCACCGCCGACGCACTGATTTTCCGCCGCAACGTCGAAGGCGGCGGCCGCCAGGATGACCAGCGCCATACCTCCTACCGCGGCGTGATCGGCCTGAAAGGCGACGTAGGCAACTGGACTTATGACGCCTTCCTGCAGGCTGGCAAGGTGCTGTACTCGGAGACCTATTTCAACGACTTCTCGAACCAGCGTATCGGCCGCGCACTGAACGTCGTGCCTGGTCCGGGCGGCGTGCCGACCTGCCAGAGCGTGATCGACGGCACCGACCCGAACTGCGTGCCTTACAACATCTGGAGGCTGGGCGGCGTGACGCCCGAAGCACTGAAATACCTGCAGACCCCGGGCTTCCAGAAGGGTAGCACCTCGCAGACCGTGCAAGGCGTCAACCTGTCGAGCGACTTGGGCGAATATGGCCTCAGGCTGCCGACCAGCAAGAACGGTATCGGCGTCGCATTTGGCTGGGAACACCGTACCGAAAAGCTCGACCTGGCAACCGACACCGCCTTCGAAACCGGCGATCTCGCCGGCCAGGGTGGACCGACCCTGGGCGTGGCCGGCCAGTTCAGCGTGCGCGACTACTATGCTGAAGCCCGTATCCCGGTGCTCGAAAAGATGCCATTCGCAGAATCGCTGACCCTGAACGCGTCCTACCGCAAGTCGGACTACTCGACCGGCCAGAAGACCAGCTCGTATGGTGTCGGCGGCGAATGGTCGCCGATCCAGGCCGCTAAACTGCGCTTCAGCTACCAGCGCGCCGCTCGCGCCGCCAACGTCGTCGAACTGTTCACCCCGCAAGGCCTGAGCCTGTTTGGCATGTCGTCCGACCCGTGCGCCGGCGCTACCCCGTCGGCCACCCTGGCCCAGTGCGCACGCACCGGCGTTACCGCTGCGCAGTATGGCCGCATTGAAGACAGCCCGGCGCAGCAGTACAACCAGATCACCGGCGGCAACACCGGCCTGGCGCCCGAGGAATCGGATTCGTACACGCTCGGCCTGGTCCTGACCCCGATGCGCAACCTGAGCCTGACCATCGACGCGTTCGACATGAAGGTCAAGGGCACCATCGGTGGCCTGCCTGCATCGACCACCCTGACCCAGTGTCTCCAGACTGGCGATCCGAAGTTCTGCGGCCTGATCCAGCGTGACCGCCTCGGCACCCTGTGGGCCCTGAATGCCGGCCGCATTGTCGCCACCAACCAGAACCTGGGCATGAGCTCGACTCGTGGTATCGACCTGGGCGCGAACTACGGCTACAAGATGGGTGGCTACGGCAGCCTGGACCTGTCCTACATCGGCACCTTCCTGGATGAGTTCAAGGCGGAAGACTTCCCAGGTTCGGGCGAGTACGACTGCGCCGGTCTACACGGCACCACCTGCGGCACCCCGCTGCCGAAGTACCGCCACAAGATCCGCGCCGTGTGGGGTACTCCTTGGCAGGGCCTGGAGGTCGGCGTGACCTGGCGCCACATCAACGCGGTCAAGCTCGACGCGACCAGCGACAATCCGCTGCTGGGCACCGACTTCCAACCGGTCGATGCACGCCTGGCTTCGCGCGACTACCTGGACCTGGTGGGATCATGGGCAATCAACAAGAACCTGACCCTGCGTGTCGGCGTGAACAACTCGCTGGACAAGGACCCGCCTCTGAGCGGTGTTACCGCAGCTGTGTTCGGCAACGGCAACACCTACCCACAGGTGTATGACGCGATGGGCCGTCACGTGTTCCTGAACCTGACCGCCAAGTTCTGATCCGGCGAGTCACATGAAAACGGCGCACCTCGGTGCGCCGTTTTTTTTTGTGCCGGGAACCCGGGTTCCCCGCGGCCCTTACTCTCTTTGCAGCCGGCGCGCCATTACCGCCGCCGCCAGCCCTTCCAGCACGCCGATCGTGGTCTCCCAGTCGATGCAGCCATCGGTCACCGATTGCCCATAGACCAGCTCCCTGCCCGGCACCAGGTCCTGGCGCCCCGCCACCAGATGCGATTCGACCATCACGCCCACGATACGGTCGTCGCCTCGCGCGATCTGGGCCGCGATGTCGGCGCATACCGGTACCTGGTTCTGCGGGTCCTTGCTGCTGTTGGCGTGCGAGGCGTCGATCATCAGGCGGCTGGCCAGGCCGTTGGCCGCCAGCTGCCTGCAGGCGTCCTCGACGCTGGCTGCGTCATAGTTCGGCGTCTTGCCGCCGCGCAGGATGATGTGGCAGTCCTCGTTGCCGGCGGTCGAGACGATGGCCGAATGCCCGCCCTTGGTCACCGACAGGAAATGGTGCGGCTGCGAGGCCGCCTTCATCGCATCGGCCGCGATCTTGATGTTGCCGTCGGTACCGTTCTTGAAACCGACCGGACAGGACAGGCCCGACGCCAGCTCGCGGTGCACCTGCGACTCGGTGGTGCGCGCCCCGATGGCGCCCCAGCTGATCAAGTCGGCGATGTACTGCGGGCTGATCACGTCGAGGAATTCGGTGCCGGCCGGCAGGCCCAGTTCGTTAATGCTGCGCAGCAGCTCGCGCGCCATGCGCAGGCCGTCGTTGATGCGGAAGCTGTTGTCCATGTAGGGGTCGTTGATCATGCCCTTCCAGCCGACCGTGGTGCGCGGCTTCTCGAAATACACGCGCATCACGATCTCGAGCTCGCCGGCCAGGCGCTGGCGCAGCGGGGCGAGGCGGCGCGCATAGTCGAGCGCGGCCTGGGGGTCGTGGATCGAGCAGGGACCGACCACCACCATCACCCGGTCGTCCTGGCCGTGCAGGATGCGGTGCAGCGCCACGCGCGCGCCGGCCGCGGTCTGCTCGGCGGCCGCGGTCACCGGGAATTCGCGGATCAGGTGCGAGGGCGGCGTCAGTTCCTTCATTTCGCGGATGCGTAGATCGTCGGTGCGAGGCATGCTGTACTCCGTGTTGTGTGTGTCTGGGCTAAAGCTGGGCTGAAAACAAAAAACCGCCATCGCTGGCGGTTTGTCTGGATTGTGTCGGACTGTTCTGATGTCGCGTGAACCTGCCGCTACTCCACCGCCAAGGGGCTGGAATGGCCAAAGTAAAAATAGCAGGTAAAGAAAACGTGCTGGCGCATGAGAATCCGGCTGGCCCGGTCGGCTAGGTCTGAGTTGACTATAACAATATAGCATGAAGCTTGGCAAGCAAATCGCCTGCCTTTTTCTCTGCCGCTCCGCCGCCTCCGGACATCGGATTTGGCAAGCGGTTGCGCCAATCCCACAGGGTTTTGCTCGCCTGGATTGCTCCTTGAGCGAAATCAGACGCGTTCCAGCGGACGGTGCAAAAGTCGCTCCACGCCCCGCTCGTCCTGCACCGGACTTGTGTTCTCACAAGAAAAGTCTTTGAGTCATTTGATCGCACTCAACAAGCCTGGACAGGCGCTGCGGGAATTCCCCAACCTCTGGAGTCCGTACATGATCGAAACCCTGCTCTCGCGCGCCGTGCGGCGCATCTTCGCCGGCGGCGGCGCCGTCGGCCTGGCGCTGCTGGCCGCGCCCGCCGGCCTGCTGGCGCAAGAGGCGCCGCCTCCCCCCGCACAGGCTGTCCCCATCGCGCGCGTCGAGATCACCGGCTCCTCGATCCGGCGCCTGGCCGCGGAATCCTCGCTGCCGATCACCACGGTGCGCGCCGCCGACTTCGCCAAGCAGGGCCTGTCCACGGCGCAGGAAGTGCTCAATTCGATTCCAATGAACCAGTCATCCGAAGTCGGCTCGTCGGCGGTCGGCGCCGGCACCGGCGGGCGCTCCACCGCCGACCTGCGCGGCCTGGGCGGCGACAAGACGCTGGTGCTGCTCAACGGGCGCCGCCTCGCCAACCATCCCTATTTCGCCGACTCCGTCGACCTCAACATCATCCCCGTCGCGGCGCTCGAACGCGTCGAGGTGCTGCGCGACGGCGCCTCGGCCATCTACGGCACCGACGCCATCGGCGGCGTGATCAACTTCATCACCAAACGCTCGGTGCAGGGCGCCGCGCTCACCTTCGAAGGCTACGAGCCCTGGGCCAACGGCGGCGGCAGCGAACAGCGCCTGAACCTGTCCGGCGGCTGGGGCGAACTCGAGCGCGACGGCTTCAGCGCCTGGGGCGTGGTCGACTGGCACCAGCAATCCGCGCTGCGCGCTGACGAGCGCAGCTTCTCGGCTACCGGCATCCGTCCGGACCGCGGCCTGTTCGAAGTCAGCGGCACCACCTTCCCGGCCAATTTCTTCTCCGACCTCGGCATCAGCGGCAACCCGCTCTACCCGGCCTGCCGGCCGCCCGCCTCGGTACCGCAGCCGGACGAACCGCTGTGCGCCTTCGACTACACGCGCTTCGTCGACAATATTCCCCAGACGCGCCAGTTCAGCGCCATGGCCAAGCTCAACAAGAAATTCGGCGCGCAGATCGCCAGCCTGGAATTCGTGCACGGCCGCAGCACCAACGAGTCGCTGGTCGCCCCCCCGCCGCTGTCGAACATCGGCGTGATCATGACCAGCAGCAGCCCCTGGTATCCGGGCAACGGCCGGGTCCCGGCCTTCCCGGGGCTCACCGGCGAGCCGCTCGACATCTCCTGGCGGCCGCTGGAAACGGGCCGGCGCAACAACTTCGACTCCAGCATCACCGACCGCCTGCTGGCCAACCTCGAGGGCACGTTCGGCGGCTGGGACTACAACACCGGCATCTCGTATTCGCTGGGCAAGGCCAAGAGCATCTTCAACGGCGGCTATGTCATCGACCAGCGCATCATCGACGGCGTCGGCGCCGGCATCCTGAACCCGTTCGGCACGCAAGACCCGGCCGGAGCCGACTACCTGAACAACTCGATCCTGTCGGGCGAATACCTGCACGCGCGCATCCACAGCGCCGCGGTCGACGCACGCGCCAGCCGCGACCTCATGGCCCTGCCGGGCGGGCCGCTGGGCTTCGCCGTGGGCGCCGAATTCCGGCGCGACCGCGCCAAGTATTTCGTCAACCGCGACCTGGCCTCGCAAGCCTCCAGTTCGGGCTATGCCGACGCCCGCGACCAGGCCGGCGCGCGCAGCATCTGGGCCCTGTTCAGCGAACTCAACGTCCCGGTCATCAAGGACCTCGAACTCAATTTCGCCGCGCGCTACGACCACTACAGCGACGTCGGCGGCAGCTTCAACCCCAAGGTCGCGCTGCGCTGGCAGCCGACCAAGCAGGTGCTGGTGCGCGGCTCCTTCAACAAGGGCTTCCGCGCGCCCACGCTGTTCGACCTGTACGGCCCGCAGTCCACCACCTTCAGCTCGGATACCTACGACGACCCGCTGCTCTGTCCGGGCGGCGCACCGGCGCCCGGGGCCAACCCGAACGTGTCCTGCGGCCAGCAGCAATACATCCGCCTGGGCGGCAATCCGGACCTGTCGCCGGAACGCTCGCGCACCTATAGCGCCGGCGTGGTGTTCGAGCCCATCTCCAGCCTGACCCTGTCGCTCGATTACTGGAACATCCGCCTGAAAGACCAGCTCAATTCGCTGGCCGAGCAGACCCTGTTCGGCAATTTCGCGAAATACCGCGACCTGTTCGTCTACGACGCCAGCGGCACCAACCTTCTCTACGTGCTGGCCATCACCGACAACCTCGGCGAAGTCAAAACCCGGGGCCTGGACCTGTCGATCGCCTACCGCATGCCGCGCACCCGCCTCGGCAATTTCACGGTCAACCTCGACGGCACCTATGTCAACAAATACGACTACCAGAACGAGCCCGGCGGGCCATTCACGGAAAACGCCGGCCGCTACGCCGACGAGTCCCCGGTGTTCCGCTGGCGCCACAACCTGCTGTTCTCGCTGAGCCACGGCGACTGGACGGTGAACCTGGCCAACCGCACCATGTCGCACTACACCGACCAGAACTCGGCGGTCGAGCCCGAGTTCTTCAACAAGGTAGGCCACTACTCGACCTGGTCGCTGTCGACCACCTACACCGGCAACAAGCGCGCCGAATTCACCGCCGGCATCAAGAACCTGTTCGACAAGGAGCCGCCCTTCACCAACCAGCTCACCAACTTCCAGCTTGGCTACGACCCGCGCTATACCGATCCGCTGGGCCTGACCGTGTATGCGCGCGTGACCTACAAGTTCAACTAGCCACGGAGCAAGCACAGCCGCAAACCGTAGGGTGGGCGGGTTTCCCGCCCGCGCGTTCAACCATCGGACGAGCAGCCGCGCAGTCCGAGACTCAAAAACAACAACGCCCGGCAAAACCGGGCGTTGTTGTTGAAGCTAATAGAGCTAAAACTTCAGCCCGTCCCACCCACGGTCACGCCATCGATGCGCAGCGTCGGCTGGCCGACGCCCACGGGCACGCTCTGGCCTTCCTTGCCGCACACGCCCACGCCCGAATCCAGGCGCATGTCGTTGCCGATCATCGAGATGTTGTTCATCACTTCCGGGCCATTGCCGATCAGGGTCGCGCCCTTGACCGGATAGCTGATCTTGCCGTTCTCGATCATGTAGGCCTCGCTGGCCGAGAACACGAACTTGCCGTTGGTGATGTCGACCTGGCCACCGCCAAAGTTCACCGCATACAGGCCGTTCTTCACCGAAGCCAGGATTTCTTCCGGATCCTTGTCGCCGGCCAGCATGTAGGTATTGGTCATGCGCGGCATCGGCAGGTGGGCGAAGGACTCGCGGCGCGCATTGCCGGTCACCGGCATCTTCATCAGGCGCGCATTCATCGTGTCCTGGATATAGCCCTTCAGGATGCCCTCCTCGATCAGCGTGGTGCACTGGGTCGGGTTGCCTTCGTCGTCCATGTTCAGCGAACCGCGGCGGTCCTGCAGGGTGCCGTCGTCGACCACGGTCACGCCCTTGGCGGCGACGCGCTCGCCAATGCGGCCGGCGTAGGCCGACGAGCCCTTGCGGTTGAAGTCGCCTTCGAGACCGTGACCCACCGCCTCGTGCAGCAGCACGCCGGGCCAGCCTGGGCCCAGCACGATGGTCATCGGGCCGGCGGGCGCCGGGCGCGCTTCCAGGTTGACGCAGGCCGATTTCACGGCTTCGGTCGCATACTGGTCGAGCAATTCGTCGGAGAAATAGCCGTAATCGTAGCGCCCGCCGCCGCCGGACGAACCGACTTCGCGCCGGCCGTTCTGCTCGGCGATGACGGTGACCGACACGCGCACCAGCGGGCGGATATCCGCCGCCAGCACGCCATCGCTGCGCACCACCAGCACCACGTCGTATTCACCGGCCAGGCCGGCCATCACCTGCACCACGCGCGGATCCTTGGCGCGCGCCATCTTCTCGACACGCTCGAGCAGTTTGACTTTGGCGGTCGCATCGAGCGATGCCAGCGGATCGTGCGGCAGGTAGAGCGAGCGGCCGCCGGTCGGGCGCGCCGCGGTGGCGATCTTGATCTTGCCGGAACCGGCGCGGGCGATCGTGCGGGTCGCCGCCGCCGCATCGAGCAGCGCCGCTTCGGAAATGTCGTCCGAATACGAGAAAGCCGTGCGATCGCCGGAAATGGCGCGCACGCCGACACCCTGGTCGATCGAGAAACTGCCGGTCTTGACGATGCCCTCTTCCAGGCTCCAGCCCTCGCTCTTGGTGAACTGGAAATACAGGTCGGCGTAATCGACCTTGTGCGTGAACATCGAGCCCAGCGCGCTCAGCAGCTTGCCCTCGTCGAGGCCGAATGGCGTCAGCAGCACGTCGCGCGCGACCGCCAGGGAGGTAAGGTTCGGTTCGAATGGTTTCATTTTGCGTTCGGTCGTTCGGATAGAGAAGGCATTGTGCCATATCCCCGTGCTTCGTACCGGACGCGCAGCCTGCCTGCGGCCTCCGTCAAACAATGAGGGTCAGCGTCAAATTGTTGAGTACGATCCGTGGGTCAATATGCTGCGCGTTCCGCGACACACCCATTCAGCGGCAAGCCTGCAGGCGCCTTCCCGCCTACCAGGCTAGTTTCACCACGTCAGCCGAGTGATCAACCGGCGTTTGCATATGTTTGCCACGGGTGACGAGGCGAATCGCCGTCTCAAGCGTTGGAAACGGGGCTGTGCCCAGCTTCCATTTCGGATTGAAGCAATTAAGTGCTTTGGCAAACACTTTGATCAGCTTTTCTTCGTTTTCAGCAATACTTGAATCGGTAAAGCTGATCTGTTCGAGAATGGCCGCTTCGACTTGAACGCTGCCAAGAAAATCGACATCCGAGGTATATCCAAAAATCCAGTGCGAACCGCCCTTGAGTGCTTCAACTACCGCAGGGTCGTGCCCACTGGCCGAACATGCGCTTAATATAATGCCTTCGACTTTACGCTTACGGGAAAACTCGGCGATTTTCTTCATCAAATTGGTTGTACGTGCACCGCCAACCTTGCCTTTTGAACCATGCGCGCCAACGTAAAGGATAATGCGCTGCTCAGGAACAGTTGCAGCCGCATCCAGGGCATGTCCGAAACTACTTGCGTCATAAAAGTTCAGGCGGTAACTCTTCAAATTACCGACGAGACGACATACACCTTCCAGGAACGGTGCATTCGAAGCCTGCCCCGGGTTTTCGTCAAAGCTGAACCAGTGATCTTCCAACATGACGACAGCAATGCGCTCCCGCTGTTCTTTCCGCGTCTGATCGGACAAGCGAATCAAGCGGCCGAGCGCTCGACTGTCTTCGTCCTTGCCGCGATAGTCATCAAACTGCTGAAATACTTTTTCGTCGACTTCAATTCGTTTCATGCGATCTCAATTCATCTTGTTTTTTGCCAGGCCAGGCACGCCTTCGATCCACACCTCGCCCCCAGCGCAATCGTCGAGGCCGGGCCGCCGAACGCCCGGCGCTGGACTTATGCATGCTGAGATTGCGCGGCCGCCTGGGCGCGACGTTCAGCCTCTTCCATTGCGCGCTTACGCTCGAGCTGCTCACGTTGACGCTCACTGAGTCCTTCCATGTCGTCCGTCTTTGTTTCACCTGACTGTGCCTGGTGCGCAGGCGCTTGTGTCTGGCTGCGACGCTCCGCCTCTTCCATTGCGCGCTTGCGCTCGAGTTGTTCGAGTTGCCGCTCGCTCAAGGCCACAGGGGGTTCCGACGTTTCGTTCGCCTGCGCAGGCTGTTCGTTTTTGGCCGCCTCGACCTGCGCTGCCACTGCCGGAGCGTGACTGTCGCTGGATTGCGCCTCCGGCCGCTGCGCCGTTTTGGTCTCTTCGACTTGTGCGCTTTCGCTCGGCCCTGCGCTTGCCCTGGCTTGGCTTGCGTCGTCGGTGCGCGCCGGCAGGTCGCTGCAGGCCTCGCGCGTAGCGGCCGGCGACCTTGGTTCATCGCGCTCGGTTGCGACAGTGCCGGTCGTCTGGTCCGCCTCCACACGCTGTGCGGCTGACGCCTCGACGCCATTGCCGCTGACTTCGGCCGCCTTGCTTTCGGCATCGGTCGCCAGCGCGGCCTGGTGAGGACGAATACTGGTCTCGGTTGCGCGCCGGTCCTCACTCGCATCCATATTGGAACCAGCAGCGTTCGCACCCGCGTCTTGATACGCTGCTTGTTCAGATTTTGCACCAGAAGCTTGTGCTTGTTCGTTCACAGGCTCGTCCGCTGTCGTCCGGTTTGCGTTGACGCCGTCGTTCCTCGCCGCCTGCTCCACTGCCTCGTTCGTTTTCGGCCCATGGTCGGCCGCGTGCGCCGACTGGTCGTCCGTGGACACGGTCATGGCGCCCGAATGCGGAGGTTCGGCGCCCGCGTCCACCTGGGACTTCGTAGCTCCCTGCTGTTCGGCTTGCGCCGTCTGCTCGCGTGGAGCCTGCGACGAATTCTCTGGTTTTTCCACCGGCTTGCCCAGGTCATCGCCCTGGCCCGTGGACTGCGCATCCACGGAGACGGCCTCACGCGCTGTCAGCTCGTCCGCTTGTGCATTGGGCGACTGGATTGCACCGGACGCGGGGGCGTGCGCAGCGTCATGCGCATCGCCGGGCTGCCCCGGGTCGGATGCGGGAGGCTGTGCACTGACCGGCTGCAGCGGGGATGAGATCGGTCCGGTATCGGCTGGCGCCGATTGCCCCTGCTCTGCTGTAGACGCAGCAGGCGCGGACGAAGGAGCCGGCGGTGGAGGACCCGGCGGTGGCGTGACCGATGCGTTCTCGTGCGCATGCGCATACTGCTTCGCCGTCTCTACCGCTGCCGACGCCGCCTCATAGAGTGTGACGTACTTTTCCTTCAAGACCTTTTTTTGTTCTTCTTTGGTGAGCTCATGTGGATTGATCCCGGCCTTGAAGTCTGCGCGTTGTTGCTTGTATTCGCGCCGCGCCGCATCGGCCGCGTCGAAGGCTGCGCGCACTTCCTTGGCTGGAGCAGCGTGAGCCGGATCACTCGACTGGGCGTTCGCAAGGGTGACGGCGTCGAGCTTCTCCCTCAGCGCAGGAAATTCGCGATTGATCCGCTGTCGATCGGCGTCATCGTGGTTCAAGGCCTTGAGCGCATGGTACTTGCCATCGATCCGGGCCACCGAATCGGACTTGCCGCTTTGCAGGCTGTCGAAGCGCGCTTGTTGACGATCGAGGTCGCGCTCGCGCGCGCTGCTGAGTATTGTGATGGGGGCGTCGACCATGCCGGTCATGGTCTTGAGCCCATCCGCAGCGAGCTTCAGCCCCGGCACGTTTTGCGCCAGATAGTTGCCTGCCGCCTCACCCGCGCTTGCCAGCACCTTGCCGGCGTCGACCTCGAGCTTGAGCGATTGGCCAAACGCCGCTATTTTTTCCTTGAAACTCAGGCCCGCGCTCTGTTGGTCGGCGTGAGCTGGCGCGGTGAAGAAGTTTCCTTTTTCGTGTTCTTTGGCCTGGATCACGCAATCGTACAGCGCATCGGCTTGCGCGACGTAGGCGTGGCGATACATGGCCTTTTCGTCGGCCGAGAGGTCCTTGACGGCGCGGCCATCGGCCGCCAGCGCTTCCTTGACGCCGCGCATCTGCTCGCTTTTAAGCTTCGCCTCGTCGAAGCGCGACAGCAGCGCGCTGGCCGATTCGCGCCTGGCTGGATCGGTCGACGACGCATCGGCTTCGAGCTTGGCGCGCTGCTCAGCGAAATCCTTGACGATTTGCCGCTTCGCTTCCTCCGGACGCTTCGCGTACGCGGCGAATTTTCCGTCAGCCTGGAATTGCGCGTTGCGGTCGGTCTGCACTGCAGAGACCTCGCGGGCCAGTCTGGTGGCATTTTCCGAGTCGCGCGTGACGTCGAGACCCAGGATCTCGGCCCCGCGTTTGACGTAGCCGGCCGCCTCTTGAACCTGAGGAAAATGCTCGCCGAGTAGGTCGAGCCCTTTCTCGGCCGCCCACCCGGCAACTTTTCCGTATTCTATTTTCCCTTCGATGCGTTTCCAGAAAGGCTCGGATCGCGCAGCTTTCGCGGCTTCGGCCTGGCGCATTGCCTCAGCGGCAAGCGCGTGTTTGTCGACGTGATAATTCGAGGCCTGATGATGCTTGCCCACCTCGATGGCCGCTTTCGTATGGCTGACATAGGTATCACGCAATTGGCCATAGCGGCGCTGCTGGTCCTGACTGAGTTCGTGCGTTTGTTTGCCCGGGCTTAAGTGTTGGCGCTTGAATTCACCAAACGCATGGCGCGATGCTTCCGCTTGCGCGAAAAAAGGCTTTGCCTCGAGTGCCGAGCTGCGTTTGTCTGGATCATGGTGGACCGAGTCGGCAAGCAGACCGGTGCGCAGCGCGAGATAGTCCTTGTGGAGCGTTTGTTCCTGCCTGGCGTGCGCAACGCTGTCGTTGAGGCGCTTCTCTTCCAGTTTGGTTTGCCCGCCCAACACCGTCCAATCGACGCCAACCATGCTGCCGACGGCCGAGACGCCGTCCAGGGCCAAGCCGGCGTACGGAAGCCTGCGCACTTCGTCAATGACGACGGGGGCGGCGCGAGTGACGAGCTCACCCAATACTTTGCCGGCCTTTTCGGAAGTTAAGACATCCTTGAGATCGACTTTGATGGCGACGTTCTCATTGACCCACTGCCTTACATCGGAAAGACGGATGGCTTTGACGGCGTGCGCCTGTGCGGCGACCTTGGCGCGAAGGGCGTCGAGCACGTCACTCTTCCTTTTCGGCTTTGTCTTTGAGGTAGGCGACGATCGCGTCGATCTGGTTATGCTCGGCTGAATACGCCAGGATCTTCTCAAGATCGGTTTCGGACACCGATCCGTGCGCCGCAAGGGCCATGAAGCGCGCCGTCCACACCGTGAGGGCGATGGTGCGTTGGTAGGCAAACAGGACCTCGTGTTCCGGCGAGGCCTCGAGCTGCCGCAGCGTCGATCCATCCATCAGGGGCAAGCCGGCGTTTTCCCGAATCTGTTCCGGCACGCCCGGATCATCGAGCAGCGCCGGCTTGAAGGCGAATCGTCTGGCCACGACTTCCACCGGTACTCCGGCGATCACCACATCACGATCGAAGTCGGCAAACCAGGCCGATACGATCTCGTCCGCGCGCAGTTCGTCGGCGTCGTCCTCGTCGAGTTCCAAAAATTCCATGTCACGTTCTCCTGCTATCGATACGGTGCTCGCCCCGCGCTGGTGGGATTCAGCCGCGGCGGCCCTGGGTTGCTTGCTCAGGTTGCGAAACGAACTGCTTTTGTTCCAGCGGTTGGTAGAAGATCAGGCTCTCGCGCACGTTTTTCGCGGTGAAGAACTGGACATCGACCTTTTTGGTGGTGCGTGCTTCAACAATGCCTTCGTTGACCCATTTCTCGACATTTTTCTTGCTTGCCGGAGTCACATTGGCGACGATCTGGTAAGGCTCGTTATTGTTCGCCATCGCTGCGCGCCGCGCCATCTCGCGAATCCCGGCAGCCCAGGTCGGATCGCCTGCAATAATTTTATCGTTGAGCAATGGTCGCAGGCTGACCAGCCTGGTGGCTTCGGTGCGTTCGCGTGCGCCGCCATGTTCATCGCTCTTCTCGACCACGCCTGGCTGGACCGTCACAGGCAAACCCTGTTGCTGGGCATGCCGAGCGAACGCGCGCGCATCGGCCAGGTCTTGCTGCTTGCCGTTCTTCCAGCCAACCAGGGCGCCGGCAACAGCTGCGCCGGCAGACGCGGCTAGACACTTTCCATCGTTCCCGCCAGCGAGCTTGCATAGCGCGAACATACCCGCCGCGCCCACTCCTGCGCCCAGCGCCGCGTTTTTTTCAGCATGCGTCGTCGGTGCGGCGCATCCGGACAAGAACGCGCACATGCCTGCCGCTACCATCACTTTTTTCATCGTACCAACCTCATCAATTAATCATCCGAGCCGTTTGGCTTGTCACTGCCGGCGTAGCAGCATGTTCAATGCCGCTTCAGCCTGCTGACGCTCAGCGCTGGTCGGGACGGGTTCCTCGTTGCTTGCCCGGCCGTCGGCGGCGCGCTTCCTGGCGCGCGCGCCAGGCGTCTCCGCCGTGGAGGCAGCCACGGCTTTGCCGTCCTGGTGTCCCGCAGGGGTTGGGGATGCAAGTGTCCTGGCGCTTGCCGTCGGTGGAGACGAGGTCGCAGGCTTGACGGCGGCTACAGACGGCGTTGACGAAGACGCTTTGCCTGCGTTGCCTGGCTGGGATGGCGCCGTAGGCATTCCTGATGGCTTGCCCGGCGCCGGAGCCGCAGGAGGCGGAGATTTGCTGGTGCTGGCGGCGCTGTTTGGCGCAGTGTCGCCTGCCGGCTTTGCAGGTTTTTTCGCAAACGGGTTCGCTGCCGCATTGGCGCTGACTGCGAGGGCGCACACCACGATCGCTTTAGTAAGTTTCGACATGTTCGTTTAGATGTAGCAGGTAGTGATTCAGGCTGGTGCGTTAAGTGATGCAGAGCTTGCGGACGACGATTGAATCAGCTCGGACAGCCTGGCCTCGGAAGCAAGCAGCTCTTGCAGCGCGTCGTTCTGTTTCACGGCCTGGCCGGCCCGCTGCTCTTTCGCGTGGGGTTGATGAAAGCGTTCGAACACCGACTGGGTGTTCACGACGTCCATGCGCATATGCCCTGCGCGTTGGACAAATGCCAGCATGAGGCCGCGTCCAAAGGTCAAGGCTTCATCGCTGTGGACCAGGTCTTCTTCAGTATTGCCCTGATTGAAATGGTTGTTGCGCTTGTCTTCAGCGCGCCACCGGATTCCCTTCAATTTTTCGGTCCAGTCGACCGGGCTACCCTGTGGACCGCCACCGGTGACATTAGCAGCGTAGAGGTCGTACTCGATCTCATAGACCGGACGAATGGCTGCATGAATGGAGGCGGGCATTTTGCGTGCCAGGGCATGCATCAATCCATCGTCTGGCAAACTGAATGGCATGATCGTGTCGTCCATCGAAAAATCGTTGGATTCGAAACGGCGCGCCGCATACGACTCGTAATGGTCGAGCTCGGTTACAGTCGAGCGCATCGTCTTGCCGGCGAGTTCCCGGATGAACGACGCGGTCTCCAGACCTTCGGAGCTCAGGAAAATCTTGGTGCGCAAGTTGTCAAGCAGGGTCTTGGTGCGCTGGCCGCCGCCGGCTTCGCCGAATGCCGAGTACAAGGTCGACAGCGTCTGGAATGACAGAACGAGCGAGACGCCGAAGGCGCGGCAGATCGAAGCGTAACTATCTTCCGACAAGGGTGATCCGGACGAGATGAGAAGATGGGCTTCGTCCATGATCACGACCAGCTTCGATTCAGTCCCGATCTTCGGGTCTTTCAAATAGCGAGCATGGCTGTGCGCAAACACGCGCGCCTTGAAGAGCATCATGGCAACGCGCGCTGCCAGGCCGTATTCCATCGGCGACAGATCGACAGCAGTGATGACCTTGTCGTCCCAGATTTTTTCGATGGGCAATGGCGCAGTCGCATTGCGCGCGGGGTCGAGCCCTTCCACGCGACCGGCGCCGAAACGTGCACGCAGCTTCGGGTTCGACGCGAACCCGGATAACACCTGCGTGAACTGGGCAACGAAGGAACCCCAGGTTTGTTCTGGAAACTGGACGCAGTCGACCGTCAGGAATGCAATGGCACTATCGAGCTCAGTATTGAGGTAGGGGGCGACTGCATCGTGTTCAGGGCCTGCGATGTCCCACACACGCTGTAGCTCCTCGACAATTTTCATGCACAAACCGCTGGATTTGCGCGCGGAAACCGCAATCTTGTAGATGCCGACCGGCGAATACCAGCGTTCTGCGCTGGCTTGCATTTGTTGCCGGCCCAGGGGCGTCAACTCATAGGCGCGCGCAAGGACGGCCGCATTCGACAGAATCATCGAGGCCATCTGGCGCCAGTACGGATCGCTGCTTCCGCCGGACAGCTGGCTCATCACGTCATTGAGTGCCGACGAGACGATTTGCGGATCCAGTCCATCGAAGAGGTCGATGCCGAACTGATCGTCCTTGCAGCCGATGATGCGGATTTCAGCGCCACACTTCTCGGCCACTTCCTTGGCATCGTTGTGCAACACGCCTTTACCGTCCATGACCAGCATGGCGATCTTCTGTTTTTGCCCTGGCGCGCGCTCATCGAGCACAATGCGCGGCGCCGAAATGACCTGATGCATGAGGGGCACGAGGATCGACGCGGACTTGCCTGATCCGGTGGTGCCGGTGATCGCCATGTGCGTATTCAAATCGTTCATGCTCAGCCGGACTGGCTGGTTCGGCAGATAGCCGGTCAGCGCCCCGCGGAACAGCAGCGTCCCGGTGCCTTGACCGAGATCGATGAGCGGCGACTTGTCGGCCTTGGCGATGCGGATCTGATTGCGATAGGCATTCGATTCGTTGCGACGTTTTTCGAGTCGCTTCTTCCAGCGAATGATCGCCTCCTTGGTCTCCCGCAGAAGCGCGTCGTCCATATTGATGATGGTCGCGATGGCGCCCCTGATCGAACGCGGCGCCAGGGCTTTATACATGAAGGCAAGATAAGCCATGCCGGCCAGGACAACGGAGAGGAAGGCCGCGTGCGCGACATTACCGAGGACCATGACGACTTTCGCGAGCCATTTCCGTCGCGTCACTTGCGACGCGATGTCGGATCGAATGCCTTCCGATACGGCTTCCGCTTCGGCTGCGGACCAGACATCTTGCTGCGCGGTGATCAGGCTGAGCGGCGCATCGGCGGCCGCTGCGCTGGATAATTGAGCAAAGCGTTGATCCACCAGAGCGTTTTCGTGGCGCAGGGCGACCCATGAGGAAGTGAGCGCGATGCCGATAACCAGGATCAAGGCTTTATTGAAATGCGCGGCGTTACGGCGCAGATTCAGGCGAAACAGCCGCGTGACCACGTCGCGCGACAGGCGGCGCGGCGCCAGGTGGTTCAACAATTCGCCGGTGCAGACACGGCCGTCGACAATCACCGAGCGCCGGATGTCTTCCGGGATGTCTTCGGCATAGAGCTCCGGGTGCAGCGCACGAGGATAAATGCGCTCGGCGTGCGCCTGCAGGTCACCGCGCTTGAGCGCATCGTGGTGCGTCGAAAAATGGCGATCGACGCGGTCGGCCATGCCGACGCCGAAGTCATCCGCTATCCCGATGCCGAGCAGCTTTTTCGCATGCAGTTCGAACGCATGCGTGAATGGCGATCGGATCTTGAAATCAGGAAAGAAGTTCCGCTTCAGCTGCGCGACAGCAAATCCCAGGATGGCGATGACGAGTGCCGGAAATACATAGGCACTGAGGTCAATGTCGAGGAAGCGGGTGACGATGTAGAGTCCAGCCAGCGCCAGCAAAGCAATGATTGTTTTTCGCATGGCACTTCCTTATTTCAAAATTGCGCTGGCAGCGCGGGGAATCATGTCGTCGCCGATATTCTGCAATTTCGGAAGGCGAACCAGTTGCACGCCATACCCCGAACGCCGTGGCGCCAGGTTATAGATCGTCCATTTGTCATCCGCTTTATGCGCCATGCCGACCCAGACGGCGCCTGCCTGCGGACCATATGAACCCGACTGCAGCCGGGCGCCGATGAACACCGTATCGTTGGCAACGTGCTTGTACACAACGGCATCGACCGGCCACGGTTTGCCCGGTGCCGGCAAGGCAATTGCGGCAACGTCTTTCAGGTTTTTATTCGCGATCGGCAAAACGACGGCGTTCAGCAAATCATTCGAGAAGTCATCGGCACTTGCGAGTGGGGCGACCCCATCAGACACCGCCCCGCGCAACAAGGGCTCGAAATCGAGCGTTTCCGGCGCTGGATTCGTGGACTGTTCGATGATGTCGGCGGACGGCGAGATCAGCCCTTGATATAGAGGCGAGATTTTTCCATATCCCAAATAGGCCAGTACGATGACCAGCGCCGCAACGCCTAGTGAGACCAGCGACGCGATCGGGGACACGAAAACAGTCAGATCGCGACTGTTGAGCCGTGCAACCCACGTATGACCTGGGGACAAAATACGCTGCCACCCGAGCTGGGTGTCAGCGTCGCCGAGCTTGCTTTGATTGACCATGACGGCCCTTCCGAAAAATATAGCGGCCGACAACAGCGCGCATGGTGGAGTCACCGTAATCAGCTCTTGTCACGTAACTGAATTGGAAAGCTCCTTCACGCCGCAAGGCGGGTGCCTCTCGTGCCGACAGGATGAAAATATCTTTGGTGAAACTATTTCATCCTATATACGAAGGTAAGACCTGTCTAGCAAATAAATATCAAAGTAATAAGTTCCCGTTAATTTATGGAGTTTATATGCGGGCCGGGTATTATCTGTAGCGTTTAATAAACCACGCCAGGTAGTGAGAGCGTCGGCGCACCATGGTCGGATAAGGCCATATACCAGAATCATGGCTCGGGAGTGTCTACGATAGGCGTGACGATTCGGCCAAGCTCTTGGCAAACAACTCGGGGTTGACCTTGTTATTTTTCTGAAGCAGTCCTGCCAGCCCGATTACAGCTTGCGATGCTTCAGCGCCGGCAAGCTCTCGCGCACGCCGGCCAGGAAGGCGGCGTCGAGCTCGCCAGTGACCACGCCCTCGCCTTCGCGCAGCACGGCCTTGACTTCGCCCCAGGGGTCGACCAGCATGCTGTGGCCGAAGGTGCGGCGGCCGTTGGCGTGCAGGCCACCCTGGGCCGAGGCCAGCACGTAGCACTGGTTCTCGATCGCGCGGGCGCGCAGCAGCACTTCCCAGTGCGCCAGGCCGGTGGTGTGGGTGAAGGCGGCGGGCACCACGATCAGGGCGCATTCGCCCATCGCGCGGTAGAGCTCGGGGAAGCGCAGGTCGTAGCAGACCGACAGGCCGACCCGGCCGAACGGCGCATCGAAGGCCCCGATGCTTTCCCCCGGCACGATGGTGCGCGCCTCGTCATAGGATTCGCTGCCCTTGTTGAAGCCGAACAGGTGGATCTTGTCGTAGCGGCTGACCGCCTGCCCCTGCGGGTCGTAGACCAGCGTGGTGTTGAGCACCTTGCCGGCATCCATCGACACCAGCGGCAGCGTGCCGCCCACCAGCCAGATGCCGTGCTCGCGCGCCAGGGCCGCCATGCAGTCCTGGATCGGGCCGGAGCCCTGCTGCTCGGCGTGCGCCACCTTGTCGCGGTCGGTCATGCCCATGATCGGCCAGTATTCCGGCAGCACGACAAAGCCCGCGCCCTCGCCGGCCGCCTGCGCCACCAAGCGGCGCGCAGTGGCCAGGTTCTCGCTCACGTCTGGAGTGGACACCATCTGTACAGCGGCAACCTTGCTTGCGTTCACACGGGTCATGTCAGTCCTTTTTCGCGTTCGCGCGCACGGCAGCCTGCACCGGCGGCGGATTGTCGAGCTTGGTGATGACCGGGGATTTCCACGGTCCCGAAATCTGCATCTGGTAGGTCAGCGCCTTCATCATCGGCGCGCGCAGGAAAAGCTGGGCCAGGAAGCTGCCCAGGCCGATCACCGGGTTCACCGCCAGGCCATAGACCAGCGGCCCGGTGCCGAGGTTGAATTCCGGGATCACGACCACGCGCAAATTGGTGGTTTCGTTGGCGATGTCGGCCGTGCCGTCCATCAGGATGGTCGCCGCCACCCCGTGCATCTTGAGGTTGTCGGTGCGCAGCACGCCGCGCTGGATCATGGCGTTGGCGCTGATGCCGTCGAAGGCCAGGCCTTGCGAGAACACGTCGTGGAAGTCGAGCTTGAGCAGGCGCGGCAGCGCTTGCAGGCTCAGCACGCCCAGCAGCTTGGCCGCGCCCGGGTCCTGCTTCAGGAACTGGCCCGATTCGACGTTCAGCTCGACCTGGCCCGACAGGCTCGGGATGTCCATCGCATACGGCAGCCCGCTCCACGAGATATCGCCGGACAGCGTGCCCTTGCCGCGGCGCAGGGTCTCGGGGAAGCCCAGGCGGTCGAGCAGCTTGCCGGCATCGAGGATGTCGAGCATGAAATTCAGGCTGGTATTGCTCTTGCCGTCCTTGGTCAGCCAGCGCCCGTTGGCCTTGAGCTGGCCGTCCGGGCTCTGGAGGGTGAGCCTGTCTATGCGCCATTCGCGCCCGGCGAGGGCTTGCACGTTGCTCGCCTGCAGTTCGAGGCGGCCCAAGCGCTTGTCGAACAGCTGGAAATTCTCGGCCACGATGTCGAGCGAAGGGATGGTCGCGCTCGCGCCCTGAGACGATTCGAGCAAATTCTTCACTTCCTCTTCGCTGGATTCGGGAATCACGAGCGAGGCCAGGCGCGCCGTCACCTTGCCCAGGCCCTGCCCGCTGCCCGATTCGGCCCAGGTCACGTAGCCGCTGACCTGGCGCGAATTCAGGTTGGCCTGCCAGGTGTCCTTGATGTGGGTCGCGCCCAGCACCACGTCGGCCAGGCGGCGCTCGCCCACCGTCAACTCGGACACGCGGCCCGCGATCACGTCCGGCACCACGTATTGCGCGAACTCGCCGCCGCTGGACGGCGCCGCGCCGGCCACCTCGTTGCCGGTGCCGGCAATCGCCTTGCCGGCCGCGATCCAGCCATCCACGTTCAGGGCGCGCATGTTCACATGGATCATGGTGCCGCTGTCCGGCTCGGGCGCCGGCACGTTCACGCCGATGCCGCCGTGCTGCACCAGCCACGGGCCGCGCCCCTGCTTTTCGCGCAGGTAGCGCGCCGCCAGGTCGTCGCCCAGCGCCACCCGGATCTCGTCGCGCGCGACGCCGTTGACGGTCGGCTCGCCGGCCAGCGTAAAGCGCAGCGGCAAGGCATTGGCCTGCGGCTTGTTCAGGGGCGCCGGCAGTTCGATGCCCAGCCCCGCCAGGTTCGACTCGAGCGTCACGGTGCGCCGCCCGTCGCGCACCACCACCGCGCCGGTATAGGGCGTGCTGCCGGACAGGCGCGCGCCCAGGCGCTGCAGGGCCGGGGCCGGCGCGGTGCGGCGCATGCCGTCGGCCGACAAGGTGCCGCCCAGACGGATCGCGATGCTGCCGTCCTTCTGGGTGCCGCCGGACAGCGCCAGCGGCCCGCCCAGGAAGCTGGCGCCCACGCCATTGAGGTTGACGCCGTGCTCCCAGAAATCGATCCGGCCCAGCGCCGCCTGCAGCGGCGGCAGTTCCGGGAACAGGCTGATGTCGTTGCCCAGCAGTTGCAGGCTGCCCAGGACCTTGGTCTCCCCCAGATGTGCCAGCGGCATGCGCAGCGACAGACCCAGGCGCGCATTGCCGCCGGCATGGGAGTCGTCGGTGAAGTGGCCGATCCAGCCCGGCACCGGGCTGGCCGCCACGTAATTCAGGAATTCCTGCAGCGGGCCGGAGGCAGCGCCGTCGATCTCCAGCACCTTGAGGTCGTGCGCGCCGAGGTCGGGAATGACCGCCTTCACGTTCGACAGCGCCACGCCCATCGTGCGCAGGCTGTCGCCGCGGATTTCCATGCGGGCGCGGTCGAACTCGATGCGGCCGTTGATGTGTTCGGCCAGCGGCCACAAAGGCGTGCCGTCCGGGTGGCGGTGGCCCGGCGCATATTCGAGGCGCGCCTCCTCGAGGCGGCCGGCGGCGCGGAACTCGCCGCGCGCGCGCTCGAGCACGTTGTTGGCGCGGAAGGGGAAAGCCGCCAGGTCGCCGCGCAGGCGCAGCGTCGCGTCGCGCAAGCGGCCGCCTTGCAGCGCGCCGGTCAGCCAGCCGCGCAGGCCTTCGGGCGTGGCCAGCGGCAGGAAGCGCCCCACTTCACCGATGGCGAAACCGTCGATCCTGCCGGTGAAATCGGCCACGCCCGGACCACGGCCAGCCTGCAGCGGCAGCGCGTGGCGCCCGGACAGCTGGCCATTGAAGGCGCCCTGCGCAAACTGCAGGTTCTCCACTTCGACCAGCAACTGCTGCCCCGCGTCATAGGTCCAGCGCGCCTTCAGCGCCAGCCGGTCGAGCGGCATCGCCGGTTCGGCGAACCAGGCCGGCAGCAGCAGGACCGCTGCCTGCGAATCGACCGTCACGCTGCCGCTGCGCTCGGTGGCGTCGATGCGGCCGCTCAGGTTCTGGAAGCCCGGCGTGGCCGGGCGTGCCGGCAGTGCGCCCTGGCCGGCCCGCGCCGGGCGCGCATTGATGGCCAGGCCCGCCACGTCGCCGCGCACCCGGAACGCGCGCAGCGCTGGATAGCGCCCTTCCCATTCGGCCGACAGGTCGAGCAGGCGCCCGCGCGGCGCATAGTCCGCCAGCATCTGGCGCTGCTGCGGCGGCAAGGGCACATAGCCGGCCAGGGCCGACAGCGCGCCGATGTCGAGCTGGCGCGCTTTCAGCTCACCGTGCTCGGGGCGGCCGGGACGGGCCGGACGCCAGCTCTGCTCGAGCGTGGCGGGCGGCAGCGTGCGGCCGTCGCGGGTGGTCACCGAGAAACCGGTCAGGCTCACCGTGTGGCCGTGGGCGCCGAAGGTCGGCTTGCCGTCCTCTCTACCCGGCAGCATTTCTTCGCGCGCGGCCAGGCGGCCGCGCACCCGCGCCAGCGCCAAGGGCGCCAGGTCTGGGCCCAGGCGGGCATTGACCTCGGCCAGCGCCAGGTCGGCGGTGAAACCGGCCACCCGGGCCTGGTCGACATTGAGCCAGGCGCGTACCGAGCCGCGCCCGCTGGCCAGCTGGAAAGGCAGGTCCACGTGGTGCTTCCAGGCCGCCAGGTCGGCGTCGCGCAGATCGGCGTACACCTCGCCCTTCCAGCGCTTGAAATCGGATGGGCGCGCGCCGAAACGGTGGCGGAAGCGCGCCCGCAGGTCGAGCGGGCGGCCGAGCGCGCGCGGCGGGGTGGCGCGCAGGGCGAACTGGTGGCCGCCGCCAAAGCGGTTGAGCAGGGCCAGGGTGACTTCGGTCAGGGCCAGGGTCGGGCGCGCGCGCAGCTCGTCGGTCCAGTCGATGCGGCCGTCGCGGATCACGATCTCGCGCTGGCGCAGCAGCCAGTCGGCGCCGCGGCCATCGTCTTTTTTATTCGGGTCGAGCCGCACGCCGGCCACCGTCAGCACGCCGTCCAGGCCGCGCCGCACGTCCAGCTGCGGCCGATGCACCTCGAGCGCATGCAGGCGCGGCTCGAAAGCGGCAAGGCTCCACCACGAGAGCGTGGCCGCCACCTCGGGCAGCGCCAGCACCTGGCGCCCGCGCGCGTCGATCAGGCGCACATCGCCCAGGCGCAGGGCCGGATGGATGCCCTGCCACGAGGCCGACAGTTGCGAGATCGTGACCCGGTTGCCGAGCGCACGCCCGGCGGCCGTTTCGATGTCGCCTTTATACAGGCCGATATTCGGGAGGATGGCGTAGCGCAGCACCAGGAACAGCACGGCGAGCGCGAAATAGATGAACAGCACCAGCTTGATGGTGAAACCGAGGACGTGGTGCGAGGCCAGGTTCGCATAGCGATAGGCCGCGCGCAGGCGCCGCCAGCGCACGGCCAGCGGCAGGTGCCCGCCCTGTGCGTGTGCCGCCTGCGGTTCCGGATTGTCCATCAAGGTACTCAACAAAGGCCGCCGTAAATTAAAACTTTGATAACAGATCGCTTGCAAGGGTTGCGGCGTCTACCTTACCATCATGCTGACCGGGGCAGCACGGCGGGCAATTCTACCGCACGAACGCCTGCCGGACGGCAAAACCGGACGCCCACACGCCCATTGGATCGCACACCATGACCCCTGCTGCACCAGCCCCCGGAGCGCCGGATGGCTCGCGTTTCCTGCAACGCTGGCTCGACGCCGACCCGGCCCGCCCCGCCCTGCTCACGGACTTTGCCCGATTATCGCTGGCCGATGCCGACTTTGGCGCGGCTTTGGCGCGCGAACAAAGCGCCGGCCTGCCCCTGCCGCGGGCCATGCGCCGCCTGCGCAATCTATTAGTGTGCGCCATCATCCAGCGCGACCTCGACGGCCGGGCCAGCCTGGACGAGGTGGTCACGGCCATGACGGCGTTCGCCGACTTCGCCATCCGCACCCATGTCCACGCCCTGACCGATGAGCTGATGGCCATCCACGGCATGCCGACGGGGGAAGAATCCGGCCGGCCCCAGCACCTGATCGTGCTGTCCATGGGCAAGGGCGGTGGCGGCGAGCTGAACGTTTCGTCGGACATCGACCTGATCTTCGTCTATCCCGAGGATGGCGACACCGCCGCCGGCCCGGGGCAGCGCCAGCTGTCGAACCACGAATTCTTCGTGCGCCTGGGGCGCAAGCTGATCGCCGCCCTGGCGGAAGTCATCGAAGACGGCTTTACTTTCCGCGTAGATATGGCGCTGCGTCCCAACGGGAATTCGGGCCCGCTCGCGGCCAGCCTCAACATGGTCGAGGAATACCTCATTGTGCAGGGCCGCGAATGGGAGCGTTACGCCTGGGTCAAGGCGCGCGCAGTCACGGGCGAGCCTGAAGACATTGCCGCGCTGGACGCGGTGGTGCGTCCTTTCGTGTTCCGCCGCTACCTCGATTTCGGCGTGATCGATGCGATCCGCAACATGCACGCCCAGATCCGCGCCGAGGTCAAGCGCCAGGAGCGCCTGCATCCCGAGCGCAGCCATAACGTCAAGCTCGGGCGCGGCGGCATCCGCGAGATCGAATTCCTGGCTCAGGTGTTCCAGCTGATCCGCGGCGGGCGCGACCCGGCGCTGCGCGAGCGCTCGACCCGCAAGACCCTGCGCCTGCTGGCCGAGCGCGAGCTGCTGCCGATCGAGGCCGTCGAGCGCCTGCTCGAGGCCTATACCTTCCTGCGCAACCTGGAGCACCGCCTGCAGTACCTGGAAGACGCCCAGACCCATACCCTGCCCGCCGCGGACGCCGACCGCGAGATTATCGCCCGCATGATGGGCCTGCCAAGCGTCGCTACCCTCTTGCTGCGCCTCGACGAGCAGCGCAGCTATGTCGCCGCCCAGTTCGATGCGATCTTTGCCGATAAAACCGAGAACAACGATCCGGACGTCCCGCTGCTGGCCGACGATCCCGAGAACCGCGACGCCATCGCCGCCCGCCTGCTCGAGCTCGGCTACGACGACCCGGTCGGCGCCGCCACCCGCCTGGTCGCCACCTTGCAGGGCCCGCGCCTGGCCGCCCTGCCCGACGCCAGCCGCGCCCGCCTGCTGGCCCTGGGCGACGCGGCCCTCGGCCAGATCGCCACCGTGGTGCGCGAGGCCGGTATCGGCAGCCATGCCGCCACGCTCGGGCGCCTGCTCGACTTCTTCGAAGCCATCGCGCGCCGCTCGGCCTATCTGTCGCTGCTGACCGAATACCCGCATACGCTCGAGCGCGTGATCCGGATGATCAACGCCAGCGGCTGGGCCGCGACCTTCCTCACCGGCCACCCGATCCTGCTCGACGAGCTGCTCGACGACCGCAACGAGGGCGCCGGCGATCCCGGCCAGCTGGCCCGGCTGGCCGTCGAGCTCGACGCCCAGCTGCTGGCGGCCGCCGGCGACACCGAGCGCCAGCTCGACATCCTGCGCGAGACCCACCACGCCCAGCTGTTCCGACTGCTGGCCCTGGACCTGGCCGGCGAACTGTCGGTCGAGCGCCTGGCCGATCACCTGTCGGCGCTGGCCGACACCATGGTCGGCGCGACCATCAAGCACGCCTGGCGCGCCATCGCCGGCCGCCACCGCGAGGAGCCGCGCTTCGCCGTCATCGCCTACGGCAAGCTGGGCGGCAAGGAGCTGGGCTATGTGTCCGACCTCGACGTGATCTTCCTGTTCGACGACGAGGACGAGATGGCGCCGTCCAACTACGCAAAACTGGCGCAGCGCTTCATCACCTGGAACACGGCGCACACCGCGGCCGGGATCCTGTTCGACATCGACACCGCCCTGCGCCCGGACGGCGCCAGCGGCATGCTGGTGTCCTCGATCGCCGCCTTCGAGCGCTACCAGGCCGGCAGCGCCTGGATCTGGGAGCACCAGGCCCTGACGCGCGCGCGTTTCTGCGCCGGCGACGCCGCCATCGGGGCGCGCTTCGAAGCCATCCGCGAGGAAGTGCTGCGCAAGGACCGGAGCGCCGACGAAGCCAGGCTCAAGGACGAGGTACGCGCGATGCGCAAGCGCATGCGCGAGGCCGGCAGCAGCCGCGGCGACCTGTTCGACCTGAAGGGCGACCCGGGCGGCATGATCGATATCGAGTTCATCGTCCAGTACCTGGTGCTGCGCCATGCCGCCACGTATCCGCAGCTGACCGCGAACACGGGCAACATCGCCCTGCTACGCCTGTGCGGCGAGCTCGGCCTGATCGACCCGCTATTGGCCGCCGCCGTGGCCGACGCCTACCGCGCGATGCGCAAGCTCCAGCACCAGGTGCGCCTGCAGGGCCAGGAAAAAGCCCGGGTCGACCCCGCCCTGCTCGGCAGCCATCCGGACAGCGTGCTGCGCCTGTGGCAGGCCTGTTTCGGCGACTGAGCGCCACTGATCCAGCCCGCACCACCCTGGTGCGGGCGCACCGCCACCGCCCGTTTCCCCTCTGAAAAGCCCCCTTGCCGTGCAGCCTTTCTCTTCTGACCTTCCGGTCAGAAATTTCCTTGCAATAACTGTTGTTTTTCAGACAGATATTACTGCTGAGCATATTGACACATATCAACCCTGAATGATCTGATAGGGATGTGTATGTACTTATGCAATATCGCTACCCGCGGTGTGCTGGTCGCACAGGTTGCCACTTTTAAAAACAAGCCCGCTGCCCCACCCCGGGTGGCGCGAGATGGAGAACTCATGCAACAACGTACCAAGATCGCCCTGGCGGTCGCCTTTGCCGTTCATTCGATGGCCGCCGTCGCGCAGGATGCAGCTGCTCCGCTGCAGCGCGTGGAAGTCACCGGTTCGCGTATCCGCCAGGTCGACCTGGAAACGGCCCAGCCGGTCCAGGTGATGACCCAGGAACAGATTCAGAAAACCGGTCTGGTCACCGTCGGCGACATCATCAACAACCTGTCGTCGGCCGGCTCGCCGTCCTTC
This sequence comes from Telluria sp. ZT3P39, assembly GCF_059685935.1. Classification (NCBI taxonomy): domain Bacteria; kingdom Pseudomonadati; phylum Pseudomonadota; class Betaproteobacteria; order Burkholderiales; family Oxalobacteraceae; genus Telluria; species Telluria sp. ZT3P39. The sequence continues at coordinate 206,676 of NZ_JCASIH010000003.1, read as the reverse complement.
AGCAAGGGTGGCGCCCTGACCTCGAACCGTGAAAACGGCGGCCAGTACGTCAACCTGCGCAACCTGGGCAGCCAGCGCCTGCTGGTGCTGGTCAACGGCAAGCGCTGGACCCAGTCCACCGCCGGCTTCACCGACATGTCGACCATCCCGTCGTCGATGATCGAGCGTATCGACATCCTGAAGGACGGCGCTTCGTCGATCTACGGTTCCGACGCGATCGCAGGCGTGGTCAACATCATCCTGAAGAAATCGATGGAAGGCGGCCAGCTGAGCATCTACGCCGGCCGTAACGAGAAAGTTGCCGACGGCAAGAACAAGGACTTCTCGCTGAGCTACGGCGCGGGCAACGAGAAGGCCAACCTGATGTTCGGCCTGTCGCACACCGAATCGGGCGCCGTGTTCGCACGCGACCGCGAAAGCACCCGCTTCGCACGCGGCCCGAACTTCCCGCTGGAGAACCTCGGTGGCGGTCCATGGGGCCGTATCCGCCAGGTCAGCGCCACCGGCGGCGCGACCGGCTTCGACAAGATCCTGAACCACACCGGCGACCAGAACGCCGCCGGCGTCGGCGCGGATTCGCGCAACCCGGCCAACTACCACGACGTCGCGGCCCTGACCCCGATCCCGGCCGACAACTGGAACACCACCCGCGACATGGTGTTCCAGATGCCGTCCAAGCTCGACACCCTGTTCACCAAGGGCGAGATCGAACTGCCGTACGACATGCGTTTCGTCACCACCGCGATGTACTCGCAGCGCAAGAGTGTCTCGACCACCGCAGGCTACCCGCTGTCGTCGACCTCGCAGTCGAAGTTCCCGGTCTATATCGACAAGGACAACTACTTCAACCCGTACGGCAATGCCGTTGCCGGCGCCGGCCTGGGCCGTGACCTGTTCTTCTACCGCCGCACCATCGAAGTGCCGCGCGTGACCGAGAACGAGAACCGCACCCTGCACATCGACGCGACCCTGGAAGGCGACTTCGAGCTGCGCGGCCTGCCGTGGAACTGGAGCGCAGGCTACAACCACAGCAAGATCTCGGGCGGCACCATGGGTACCGGTAACCTGAACCTCCTGAACCTGAAGAAGGCCCTCGGCCCGTCGTTCCGCAACGCTTCCGGCATCGTCCAGTGCGGCACCGCCGCAGCCCCGATCGCCATGGCCGATTGCGTACCGTTCGACATCCTGGGCGGCCCATCGGCAGCAACCCCGCAAGCCCTGAAATATGTCATGTCGGTCAGCGGCTACACCTTCGGCAGCAAGGTCGACAGCGCGACCGCCGACATCGGCGGCGAACTGTTCACCCTGCCGGCGGGCGCGGTCGGCGTGGCAGCCGGTATCGAACACCGTACCGTCACCGGTAAGGACCTGCCGGGCCAGTTCGAACGCTCGGGCTTCTCGACCGACCTGGCCGGTAACCCGACCACCGGCCGCTACACCGTGCGCGAGGCTTACGCCGAGCTGAACATCCCGGTCCTGAAGGGCCTGCCGTTCGTCGAATCGCTGAGCTTCAACGTGGCGACCCGCTACTCGGACTACAGCAACTTCGGTTCGACCAACAACAGCAAGTTCAGCTTCGTCTACCGCCCGATCAAGGACCTGATGGCCCGTGGCACCTGGGCTGAAGGCTTCCGCGCACCGACCGTGGGCGACACCTTCGGCGGCGGCCAGCAAGCCTTCGACACCTACCTCGACCCGTGCGACACCGTGTACGGCGAAGCAGCCCGCACCCCGGCCGTGCTGGCACGCTGCAACAGCGGTTTCGGCGGCATCGGCGGCACCGCGGCGGGCTTCCGCCAGCGCGGCCAGACCGGCGCAGCCATCACCTCGAGCGGCGGCACCCAGACCGCGGTTCCGTTCAATGCGGGCGCCGGCAACGGCTTCCTGCAGCCTGAGACCGCCACCACCCGCACCCTGGGCCTGGTGTTCAGCCCATCGTTCGTGCCAGGCTTCTCGGCAGCGCTGGACTGGTACAGCATCCAGATCGACAACCGCATCGTCGGCGTGTCGGCGAACTACATCCTGGGCGAGTGCTATACCCAGGCCCTGCCATCGTTCTGCTCGGGCATCCGCCGTGATGCAGCCACCGGCACGATCATCGACCTGTCGCGCGGCAACGCCAACCTGGGCCAGATCAAGACCGAAGGCGTCGACCTCGAACTGCGTTACCGCCTGCCGCGCTACTCGTTCGGCCAGTTCGGCTTCAAGAGCGAAACCACCTACCTGGACGAGTACTCGACCAAGAGCTCGGCCACCTCGCAGTGGATCGACTTCTCGGGCGAATACGATTTCCACCGCTGGAAGTCGAACTTCACGCTCGACTGGTCGCTGGGTAACTGGAGCGCCAACTGGGGCCTGCGTTACCTCTCGCCAGTGCTGGACCAGTGCCTGAACATCCCGCGCGGCTGGGAATGCAACGCACCGACCACCTTCCGTGCAGGCGCAACTTCGGCTGGTGCAAACCGCCTGCCGTCGCTGACCTACCACGACCTGAGCGTCGGTTACAAGTTCCCATGGAACGGCAATATCCGTGTCGGCGCGAACAACGTGTTCAACAAGGCGCCGCGCTTCACCGCCCTGGGCGCATCGTCGGCAACCTTCGTCGATGCCGACCTGCCGATCGATCGCTTCTTCTACGTTCGCTACAACCAAGCGTTCTAACGCAATTTAATTGCGGCAAAAACCCGTTCGGCGCAAGCCGGGCGGGTTTTTTTCGTTTGAACCGAAGGATATGCATTCGTCAATGGTTAAATGGGTTGGTTTACGTAAATACACAAATTCGCAACACATACACATTTTCTGAGTCCGTTCGATTGACAGGCAAAGCCCGCAGATGATTCTATTGCCTACTTGAAAATAAGTTTGACGGAAACATCAGACTGTTTTTGCGTAGTCGCTCAGCGACCTTCCCTGTGGACTGCATCCAATTGCAGCCGCTTTTTCACCCCAAGGAGTTTTGCAACATGATGGAAACACTCTTGTCCCGTTCGATCCGCGCGATCTGCCTGGGCGGCATGACCCTCGGCATGACCGCCGCTATCGCACAGGAAGCCTCGGCTCCGCTGCAGCGCGTTGAAGTGACCGGTTCGCGTATCCGCCAGGTTGACCTGGAAACCGCACAGCCGGTCCAGGTCATGAGCCAGGAACAGATCCAGCGCACCGGTCTCGTGACCGTCGGCGACATCCTGAACAACCTGTCGTCGGCCGGCGCGCCTGACTTCAGCCGCAGCGGCTCCCTGACCTCGAACGCGGAAGCCGGCGGCCAGTACGTCAGCCTGCGCAACCTCGGCTCGAACCGCCTGCTGGTCCTGGTGGACGGCAAGCGCTGGACCCAGACCGCGGCCGGCTATACCGACTTGTCGACCATCCCGTCGTCGATGATCGAGCGCATGGAAATCCTGAAGGATGGCGCTTCGTCGATCTACGGTTCGGACGCAATCGCAGGCGTGATCAACATCATCCTGAAAAAGAACATGGAAGGCGGCCAGCTGAGCCTCTACAAGGGCCAGTACGACGAAAAAGACGGTCGCAACACCGACTTCTCGCTGAGCTACGGCGCCGGCAACGACAAGGCCTCGCTGATGTTCGGCCTGTCGCACACCACCCAGGGCAAGGTCGGCACGCAAGCGCGTGACATCACCAAGACCAGCTACGGTCCGGATCACCCGTTCGACGGCCTGGGCACCTCGCCTTGGGGCCGCATCACCCCGGTCAGCGCTTCCGGCGGCGCGCTCACCAGCGCGGCAGCGGGCGGCTTCAACCGCATCCTGAACCACACCGGCACCTATGACGGCGTGGGCACCGGCGCCAACTCGCGCGACCCGAACAGCTACCACGCGTACACCAACGCACCGGAAGACCGCTACAACTCGTCGCAGGACATGGACCTGCTGTCGCCAAGCCGCCTCGACACCCTGTTCACCAAGGGCGAGATCGCGCTGCCGATGGACATGCGCCTGAAGACCACCGCGATGTACTCGCAGCGCAAGTCGACCCGCACCATTGCCGGCTACCCGCTGCAATCGGCTTCGCAGGCCAACTACAAGGTCTTCATCGACAAGGACAACTACTACAACCCGTACGGCAACCAGGTTGCCGGCGCCGGTAACGGCCGCGACCTGTACTTCTTCCGTCGCACCATCGAAATGCCGCGCGTGACCGACAACGAGAACCGCACCCTGCACATCGATGCGGCGCTGGAAGGCGATTTCACCTTCCGTGACCTGGCGTGGAACTGGAGCGCAAGCTACAACCACAACAAGGTGTCGGGCACCCAGGCCGATACCGGCAACATCAACCTGCTGAACCTGAAGAAGGCCCTGGGCCCATCCTTCCTGAACGCAGCCGGCCGTGTCCAGTGCGGCACCGCAGCCGCACCGATCGGCTTCGCAGACTGCACGCCGTTCAACATCCTGGGCGGCCCATCGGCCTCGACCCCGGCAGCGCTGGCCTACGTCAACACCATGGGCACCAAGACCTACGGTTCGACCATCAACAGCGCCAACGCCGACATCGCCGGCGAACTGTTCCAGCTGCCAGCCGGCGCGCTGGGCCTGGCCGTGGGTATCGAGCACCGCGAAGTCAAGGGCTACGACATTCCTGACCAGTTCTCGCAGTCGGGTTACTCGACCAACCTGTCGGGCCAGCCGACCGTCGGCAAGTACAGCGTGCGCGAAGCCTACGCCGAGCTGAACATCCCTGTGCTGAAGGCCATGCCTTTCGCAGAATTGCTGAGCTTCAACCTGGCGACCCGCCACTCGGACTACAGCAACTTCGGCGTGACCAACAACAGCAAGGCCAGCTTCATGTACAAGCCGGTCAAGGACGTTCTGTTCCGCGGTACCTGGGCTGAAGGCTTCCGTGCACCGACCGTGGACGACGTCTCCGGCGGCGGCTCGCAGTCGTTCGACACCTTCCTGGACCCATGCGACACCCGCTTCGGCGAGGCATCGCGCAACCCGTCCGTGCTGGCACGTTGCACCAGCGGTTTCGCCGGCACCGGCGCCACCACCGCCACCTACCGCCAGCTGGGCCAGGCAGGCGCTCCAATCACCAGCACCACCGGCACCCAGTCGCTGGTCGCCTTCAACTCGGGCGCCGGCAATGCATTCCTGACCCCGGAAACCGCTGTGACCAAGACCGCCGGCTTCGTGTACAGCCCGTCGTTCGTCTCGGGCCTGAGCATCGGCCTGGACTGGTACAACATCGCGATCGCCAACCGCATCACCGCGATCAGCGCTACCTATGTGGCGAACCAGTGCTTCCTGGAAGGCAACGCGAACTTCTGCTCCGTGATCAAGCGTGACCCGGTCACCGGCCAGATCAACCAGCTGGCACGCGGCAACGCCAACCTGGGCCAAGTGGAAACCGAAGGCGTCGACCTGGCGATCAACTACCGCCTGCCACGCACCTCGTTCGGCCAGTTCGGCATCCGCAGCGAAACCTCGTACACCGATTCGTACAAGACCCGCAGCGGCGCCGATTCGGACTGGACCGAGTACGCCGGCGAATACTTCTACCACCGCGTCAAGTCGAACAACACCATCGACTGGTCGCAGGGTAACTGGTCGGCAAGCTGGGGCTTCCGCTACTTCAGCCCGGTCAAGGACCAGTGCTGGGATGTGGACGTCGAGTGCAACATGCCTGACTACGAAGCCACCTTCGGCACCGGCGCCAACAAGCTCGGTTCGGTCACCATCCATGACCTGAGCGTCGGCTACAAGACCTCGTGGAACGGCCGCATCCTGTTCGGCATCAACAATGCCTTCGACAAGAAGCCACGCATTGCCTACAGCACCCAGGCTTCGGCTTCGGCTGTCGACGCGGACATGCTGCTGGACCGCTTCTTCTACGTGCGCTACAACCAGTCGTTCTAATGGCTCGGGGTCGCAAGACCCTGTCCTGAAGAGATGACCGAATGCCCGCCCGGCTTTGCCTGGCGGGCATTTTTTTATGCCAGCTCCGCTTCGGGTATCATGGCGGATTGGGCGGCGCGGCCGCTACTACCCACACGAACAATGGCAATCAAACTCAAGAACGACAAAGACATCGCCAAGATGCGCGTAGCCGGCCGCCTCGCCGCCGAAGTTCTGGAAATGATCAAAGAGCACGTGGTGCCGGGCGTGTCGACCGAAGAGCTCGACCGCCGCTGCCACGAATACATCCGCAAGGTGCAGAAGGCCACGCCGGCCAATGTCGGCTACCACGGCTTTCCCAAGACCCTGTGCACTTCGGTCAACGGGGTGGTCTGCCACGGCATCCCGAGCGAGAAAGAGATCCTCAACGATGGCGACATCGTCAACATCGACGTCACCGTCATCAAAGATGGCTGGCACGGCGACACCAGCCGCATGTATTTCGCCGGCACCCCGCGCCCGGAGGCGCAGAAGCTGGTCGACACCACCTACGAAGCCATGATGGCCGGAATCCGCGCGGTGCGCCCTGGCGCGCGCCTGGGCGACGTCGGCCACGCGATCCAGAAGCTGGCGGAAAGCGCCGGCTACTCGGTGGTGCGCGAATACTGCGGCCACGGCATCGGCCGCGTCTACCACGAGGAGCCGCAGGTGCTGCACTACGGCCGCCCGAACACGGGCCTGCTGCTCAAGGAAGGCATGACCTTCACCGTCGAGCCGATGATCAACCTGGGCGGCCCCGACGTCGACCAGCTGGACGACGGCTGGACCGTCGTGACGGTCGACGGTTCGCTGTCGGCCCAGTGGGAGCACATGATCGCGGTGACGAAAAACGGCGCCGAGATCCTGACGCCCTGGCCGAAGGCCTGAGCGCGCTGGCACGCGTCCCGGCCACCCTGAGGTGACGGCGCCGAGCTCGCAGCACGCCGCTCCTGTCCTCGGGTGGATGGCGTTCCGCCGCCCGTCCATCAGGTAGTCCACCGCCTCCACCGTATGCCGACCAAATGTTGTCCCGTAAGAACGCGGGTTGCGGGACTGCGCGCTCGCCGCGCATCCTGACAATGCCAAGGGCCGGATGCTACACTGGCCGGCAAGCGCGCAAGCGCGCTACCTGTATCCAGTCGGAGGACAATAGTGCGCATAGATACCAACTGGTCGGTTCGCCGCCTGCTCTACAGCCTGACGGCGGCGGCTGTCGTCCCCGCATCGATCCTGCTGGTTTTCTCGGTATGGAATCAATACAAGACCGACGAGCGTGAAGCCGCGCGCTCGGCCTATAACCTTGCCCAGCTAGCGGCAGACAATGTGCAAGGGATGTTATCCGATGCCCAGCATGTCTTGAGCAAGATTGCCCAGCGTCCCGGCGTGCGCGCCGCATCCGGCGCGGGCTGCGACCCGATCTTCGGGCAGTTCAAGGACCTGTATCCGCAGTTTTCCAACCTGAGCCAGGCCGACCTGCAGGGCCGTCTCATCTGCTCCGCCGTGCCCCAGCCGCAGGGCAAGCTTACCTATGTTGGCGGCACCGACTGGTACAAGCGCGTGTTCGCCGACCAGCGCTTTACCCTGGGCCCTCCCTATCTGGGTCCGGTCAGCGGGCGGATAGTCGCCGTGATGGCCTACCCCTTGTTCGACGACATGGGTAAAATGACCGGCTCGATCCAGATGCCGCTCGACCTCGCACGGCTGAAGGTCATCCGGGGGGCTGAAAAGCTGCCGGAGTCCACCGTCATTGCCCTGATCAACAGCAAAGGGGTGATGGTGGCCCGTTCGCGCGACGCGGAGGGACGGGTTGGCAAGAACCTGCGCGATGTCGCGGCGTCGAAGATCGTTCTCGCCCAAAAAAACGGGACCGGGCGCGCCCGCACCTCCGACGGTGCGGACCGGGTCCTCGGCTTCCTGCCGATCCCGGGAACCGACTGGATCGCCGTCGCAGGCATCGATACCAGGACTGTCCTGGCCAGTGCGCGCGAGTCCGCCGTCCGCAATGCGGTGTTCGGCGGACTGACCCTGCTGCTGGTGCTGATCCTCGCCATGTACGTGAGCAAGCGCATTTCGCGCCCGATGGCGGCGGTTCAGGACGCGGCACGCAAGGCCGCAGCGGGCAACCTCGACATCAGGGTTCCCTACTCTGGCCCGCTCGAGATCGCCGATCTCGCGGCCCAGTTCAACCGTACGCTCGACGCGATCAAGGCATCGCAGAACGAACTGGCCAATGCCCAGTCGGAACTGGTGCTGCTGGGCACCTGCGTCGCGCACTTGACCGACATGGTCATCATCATGGATGCCCGGCGAAGCGGCATGGAATGGCCCCCGATCGTATTCGTCAACGAGGCATTCGAAAGCGTCACCGGCTACCCGCGCAGCGAAGTGCTGGGACGTCCGGGCTGCATGCTGCATGGGCCCGACACCAGCCAGGAAGCGATCGCCAGCCTGCGTGTGGGCTTGCGGGATCAACTGCCTGTGCGCGCAGAACTGATCCACTACACCCGCAGCGGCGTCAAGTTCTGGGCGGAACTGGACACGATCCCGATCCGCGATGCCGCCGGGGTACTGACCCATTGGGTCTCGATCAACCGCGACGTCACGATACGCAAGCAGGCCGAGGAAAGCATTCACCGGCTCGCCTATTTCGATGCATTGACCGGTTTACCGAATCGCCCTGCCTTGATGAGCCGCATCGAGACCGCGCTTGCGGCTGCGACCCAGGACGGATTGCTGGGCGCAGTGCTGTTTGTCGATCTCGATCATTTCAAGAACATCAACGACGCACGCGGGCATGCCGTCGGCGACACTTTTCTCCAGGTCGTTGCCCAGCGCCTCGCCGCCGTGCTGCGTCCTTCGACGACGCTGGCGCGCCTTGGCGGCGATGAATTCGTAGTCCTGATGACCGGACTGGCCCGGGACGAGCGCGCCAGTGCGGCAATCGCAATGGCAGAGGGACGAAACCTGTGCCTGGCGCTGGCCCAGCCATTCGAGGTCGATGGCCAGCCGTATACCTCAACCGCCAGCATCGGCGTCACGCTGCTGCGCGGCGGCGTCCAGTCCGCACACGACCTGCTGCGCGAGTCCGACACGGCCATGTACCGCGCCAAGAGGAGCGGCCGCAACCACGTCGCGTTTTTCGAGCAGAACATGCAGGTGGAAGTGGAGCTCCGGCTGGCTCTCGAGCACGAGCTCGCGTCAGCTGTCGCCAACGAGAACATGAGCGTGTATGTCCAGACCCAGGTGGACTGCGCGGGCAAGCCCGCGGGCGCCGAGTTGCTGCTGCGCTGGCAGCACCCGGTCCGGGGGAATATCTCGCCAGCCCAGTTCATCCCGATTGCGGAAGAAAGCGGACTGATCCTGCCGCTCGGCGCCAGGGTGATCGAGCAGGCGTGCATGGCCTTGGCCAGGCTGCAGGAAGCTCACCATTGCCTGCCGCTTTCCGTCAATGTCAGCCCAAAACAGTTTCACCAGCCCGGGTTCGTGGACCACGTCAAGCAAGTGTTGGCAAAAACCGGAGCGCCGGCAGGACAACTGATTCTGGAGGTGACCGAGACCCTGCTGATCAATGAGCTTGACGCAGCCATTGTCAGCATGAACGAGCTCGCCGCGCTCGGCATTCGCTTTTCAATCGATGATTTCGGAACCGGCTACTCAAGCCTGGCTTACCTCAAGCGCCTGCCGCTGTACGAACTCAAGATTGACAAAAGCTTTGTACAGGACATGCCGCAAGACAACGACGACATGGCCATCGTCCAGATGATCCTGTCGATGGCGCGGCACCTGAACCTGCACGTCGTCGCCGAAGGCGTCGAAAGCCGGGCACAGGCGCAATTCCTGATCACCAACGGGTGCAATGCCATGCAGGGCTATTTGTATTCGCGGCCTGAACCAATGGGCCAATGGCTGTCCAGGCTGTTGTCCGCTGCCAGCCTGGAAGCCTGACGACCTGGGCAATTGAGCGGCGTGGAGTGTGCGTCCATGCTGGCTGCACAAAGCGAACGGCCAAGTCGCGGATACGACCTAACCGCCATGACGACACCGGCGCGGCCTGCCCTCGACACCGTTCGGCAACTGTCGTGACTGGGCGGCCTGAAGGCCGTGGCAGGCGAAAAAAAAACCGGCCGAGGCCTAATGCCGTTCAGTTAAGCGTAGGGTGGCCGGGTTTCCCGGCCGCGCGTCCAACTCCAATGTGATCTGCCACAGCGCATCGGTGATTTGAACGCGCGGCCGGCGAAGCCGGCCACCCTACATTTTCATGCTAACTGAACAGCATTACCGGCCGAGGCCGGTTTTTTCATTCGAGCGACGAATCGCTTAGAAGCGGTACTCCAGCGCCACGCGCAGGGTACGGCCGCGCGGTGCAGGATTACCGGCGCGCACGTTGACGCGCTCTTCACGATCGAATACGTTGTTCAGGTACGCCGACACGGTCGTGTTCTTGATACCGGTGTACGCCAGGTTCAGGTTCACCAGCACGTCTTCCTTGAGGCGGCAGTATTCGGTAGGAATACCTTGCGCTTCGCAACCTGCCGGGGTGTAGTTGGTGCTGTACTTGGAATCGATCAGCTCGGTCTCAGGCACGTAGGTCACGACGCCGCCGACACGCCAGTCGCCCTTGGCCCAGGTGGTAGCGGCGCGGACGTTGTAGCGATAGTTCCCGAAGTTGCCTGCCAGGTCCTCGGTGTAGTCGTTCTCGATGCTGTCCCAGCCGCGGTAGTCCAGCTGCACGTTGGCCTTGACGTTGGTAGCCAGGCGACCGGCCGAACCGAGGTTCATGCGGTGGTTGACTTCCATGTCGATGCCCGACACGCGGGTCTTGTGCAGGTTCTCGTAACGGCGGAACAGCGCGGTGATAGGACCGACCGGCCAGACGAAGCTGCGGCCTGCGAGTTCCCCGGCGCGCGCGGCCAGGCGCTTGTCGTCGTCGGTCACGGCCAGGCGCGCGACGCTGCCAGGCACCTGGTCTTCGTTGGCCAGCACTTCGACGGTTGCCTTGGTGCCGATCTCGTTACGGCGCTCGATGCGGTAGTAATCCATCGTCAGGCTGAGATCCTTGATCGGCTCGAACACGAAGCCGGCGTTGAAGCTCTTCGACTTTTCCGGCTCCAGGTCCGGATTGCCCTGCACCGACGAGGCGAAGCTGACGCGGCAGCCGAGGTCGCGGGCACGGGTGCTGTCGGCCTTGTCCAGGGTGTTGCCGTTCTTGAGCACGTCATAGATCTGGTTGGCGACCGCGCAGCGCTTCGGGTCCTGCACGCCGTTGTTGAAGGCCGACAGGGCGACCTTGCCGGTTTCCGCGACGTTCGGTGCGCGGAAGCCATGCGCGACGGTACCACGCAGCATGAAGCTCTTGCTCACTTCGTAGCGGGCGCTCAGTTTCGGCACCAGCGACGCGTCGGTGTTGCCGACCTTGTCGACGCGCACCGCGCCGTTGATTTCCAGCTGCTTGGTGATCGGGGCATTCAGCTCGGCGAATGCGGCAACGATGTTGCGTGCGCCGCTCACCGCGATCGAGCCGTAGCCGACGATCTCGGCGTTGGCGACGTTCTCGCTGGTCCAGGCATCGAACTCGTCGCGGCGGATGTCCGCGCCGACTGCCAGGCCCAGGCCGCCACCGGCCAGCTGCATCAGCTCGCGCGATGCCTTGATGTCGGCAAAGATCTGCTTCGATTCGCCGCCGAAGGTGACGGTCGGGAACATGCGCTCCAGCAGCTCAGGGCTGTTGCTGCCGCCGAAGCGGTATTTGCCGGTCGTGATCGCGTCCAAGTAGTTGGCGGCATGCTTGGCGCTGCGGATGTCGTTGTCGACTTTCGAGCCCATGACGCCGGCGGCTGCATTCCAGTCCCAGCCGTAGTCCGTGCCTTCCACGCCGACCAGCAGGCGGTACTGGTTGGCGACGGCGGTGCTCTTGAAGATCTCGACGTCGTCGGCGTAGCGGTAGCGCAGCGCGACCGGGAACGAATACGGATTGTCCGGGTGGCCCACCGGCAGCTTAGGCTCGGTGAACGACTTCAGGCGGCCTTCCTTCGAGCTGTACCAGGTCGATGGCGTACCGGTGTACTGCATGATCGGAGGCGGGTTGTAGTACGTGGTCTTGGTCTGCGCCAACGTCAGTTCCGAATACGCCGTGTGGTTCGGCGACAGGGTCAGGCGGCCACCGCCGTAGAAGTTGACGCGCTTGGCTTCGGCGTGGATGCCGAGGCGGTCGTACTGGTCGAAGCGGCAGGTGCCGTCGACGATGGTCGCGCAGCCTGCGCGCGGGGTGGTGAAGCTCTTGCCGGCCAGCGCAGGATCCGAGTAGTTGGTCGGATAGCGGTCGACGAAGTTACCCGGGTAGGAATAGGTCGAGGTGACGCCGAAGCTCGGGTTCACGTATTTCAGGTACCACGGGGCGACCGTGGCTTCGATCTGGCGGTCGGTGTACGGATTGCGGTGGTAAGCCTCGATGTGGCCGAACACGTTGTAGCCGTCACGGACCAGGTCGCCGAAACCACTGGTGATCGACGCGGTCTGGTCCTTGTCCAGCTTGCTGTTGAGCAGCGACTGGCGGGCGCTGGCGCGCACGGTCGTGCCCTGGAAATCTTTCTTGGTGATGACGTTGATGACGCCTGCGACCGCATCCGAACCGTACACGGCGGAGGCGCCGTCCAGCAGGATTTCGACGCGTTCGATGATCTCCGACGGCAGCGCGTCGATGTTCACGAAGGTTTCCTGTCCACCGTCGGCCAGGCCGTAGTTCGACACGCGGCGGCCGTTGAGCAGGGTCAGGGTCGAGTTCTTGCCGAGGTTACGCAGCGAAACGCCCGAGGCGCCGCTGGCGAAGGAGTTGCCGCCGCCCAGGTCGGACAGCGCGCCGGTATTCGCGGTCAGGGTGTCGAGCACGTCCTTGACGGTGCTGGCGCCGATGGTCGCGATCTCGGCCGCGGTGACCACCTGGATCGGCGACGAGGTCTCGGTATCCACCGCACGCGCGATGTTCGAGCCGGTCACGTAGACCTTCTGCACCGGCGCTGCCGGATCGACGGCGGTTTGCTGCGCGCCGGCGTGGGTAGCCAGGGTGAGCGCAACGGCGACGACGCTGGTCTTCAGTACGAGTTGTTTCTTCAAAATTTCTCCGTAGTTTCTTCTAGGCTTTTTTTGCTTTGGTTTTTAAAGCGGAATCAGTCTGGCATACGTTGATTCCGATCAATCTTTATAGGCGTGAACTTATGCGTGATGGGAGAAATTCGTTGTTTTTGTGCAATCCGCGTGTCCTTATGTCCATACAGATCAGGCCGGGCCAAAACAAAACCCGGCCGAGGCCGGGTTCCAGTTGAAGCGGGAAACGCGTTTGGAACGAATACTCATGCACCGCCCATACAGGTCATGCATACGGGGTGCAGTTTCGCAGAGCCATGCAATAAAGAAAATGTGTTCCGTTGGAAAAACAAAAAATGCTTGAAATCTGTTGTATATCTTCAACGCAGAATTTTGTTCTGCTTAGAATGCATATCGACATAAAAAAAACGCCCCTCACGGGGCGTTATCGAACTTCTGTTAAAACAGCTTATTTGGCGTTCATCAGCGCGACAGTGGTGTCGAGCATGCGGTTCGAGAAGCCCCATTCGTTGTCGTACCACGACGAGACCTTCACCAGGCGGCCCGACACTTTGGTCAGGGTCGAATCGAAATTCGACGAGGCCGGGTTGTGGTTGAAGTCGATCGAGACGAGCGGCTCGGTCTGGTAAGTCAGGATGCCCTTCAGGGCGCCTTCCGAAGCGGTCTTGAGGATGGCGTTGACTTCGTCCACCGTGGTGTCGCGCTTGGCGATGAAGGACAGGTCGACCAGCGAGACGTTGATGGTCGGCACGCGGATCGCGAAGCCGTCCAGCTTGCCGTTCAGCTCGGGCAGCACCAGGCCGACCGCGGCGGCGGCGCCGGTCTTGGTCGGGATCATGCTCATCGTGGCCGAACGGGCGCGGCGCAGGTCTTCGTGCATCACGTCCGACAGCACCTGGTCGTTGGTGTAGGCGTGCACGGTGGTCATCAGGCCGGTTTCCAGGCCGATGGCGTCGTTCAGCGGCTTGACCAGCGGGGCCAGGCAGTTGGTGGTGCAGGATGCGTTCGAGATGACGGTGTCGGTGGCTTTGAGCACGCCCTGGTTCACGCCGAACACGATGGTGGCGTCGACGTCCTTGCCGCCCGGAGCCGAGATGATGACTTTCTTGGCGCCGCCCTTGAGGTGGGCCGAGGCTTTTTCTTTGGTGGTGAAGAAGCCGGTGCACTCGAGGACCACGTCCACGCCCAGCTCGCCCCATGGGATCTCGGCCGGGTTGCGGGTGGCGAACACGCGGATCTTGTCGCCGTTGACAATCATGTTGTCGCCCTCGACCGTGACGGTGCCCGGGAACTTGCCGTGGGCGGTGTCGTAGCGGGTCAGGTGGGCGTTCGATTCGGCGTTGCCGAGGTCGTTGATCGCCACGATCTGGATGTCTTGCTGTTTGCCGCCTTCGTAGAAAGCGCGCAGGATGTTGCGGCCGATGCGGCCATACCCGTTGATTGCAACTTTGATCGTCATTGCTTTGGCTCCTGATTAGAAAAAAACTTTTTTCATGCTGCAGAATGCGAAACGGGCCACCCGAAGGCAGCCCGCAGAAATTCTTATGCCGCGATCACGGCCTTGGCTTTCGCCACGACGTTCTCGACCGTGAAGCCGAAGTGCTTGAACAGCACCGGCGCCGGCGCCGATTCGCCGAAGGTGTCGATGCCGACCACGGCGCCTTCCAGGCCCACGTACTTGTACCAGAAGTCGGTCACGCCGGCTTCGATGGCCACCCGGGGAATGCCGCGGGTCAGCACCGACGCTTTGTAGCCCGCCTCCTGGCGCTCGAACACGTCGGTCGACGGCATCGAGACCACACGCGCGGCGATGCCCTCGCCTGCCAGTGCATCGGCCGCCTTCATCGCCAGTTCGACTTCCGAACCGGTGGCGATCAGGATGACTTTTGCACCAGCGGCGTCGCGCAGCACGTAGCCGCCCTTGGCGACGTTGGCGACGGTAGCGCTGTCGCGCTCCATGAACGGCAGGTTCTGGCGCGAGAAGATCAGGGTCGACGGGCCATCCTTGCGCTGCACTGCCACGCCCCATGCCACCTGCGATTCGACCGTGTCGCATGGACGCCAGTTGTCCAGGTTCGGGATCAGGCGCAGCGACGAGACGTGTTCGACCGACTGGTGGGTCGGGCCGTCTTCGCCCAGGCCGATCGAGTCGTGGGTGAACACGAACAGCGAACGGATCTTCATCAGCGCAGCCATGCGCAGGGCGTTGCGGCTGTAGTCCGAGAAGGTCAGGAAGGTCGCGCCGAACGGGATGAAGCCGCCGTGCAGGGCCACGCCGTTCTGGATCGCGGCCATGCCGAACTCGCGCACGCCGTAGTTGATGTGGTTACCCGGGATGCCCGAGCGCACCGCGACGGACTCTTTCCAGTTGGTCAGGTTCGAGCCGGTCAGGTCGGCCGAGCCGCCCAGGAATTCCGGCAGGCTTGGCGCCAGGGCCTGGATTGCGTTCTGCGAGGCCTTGCGGGTGGCGATGGTTTCTTTCTTCTCGACGCAGGCGGCGATGGCGGCATCGAGCACCTCGCTGAAGTTGCCCGGCAGTTGGCCCAGCATGCGGCGCTCGAATTCGGCGGCCAGTTCAGGGTGCTTGGCGCGGTAGCCGGCGAACATGGCGGTCCATTCGGCTTCCGCCGCGGCGCCGCGTTCCTTGGCATCCCATGCTTCGTACAGCTCGGCCGGGATGTCGAACGGGATCGGGTCCCAGACCAGGTGCTGGCGCACGGCCGCGATTTCCTTGTCGCCCAGCGGGGCGCCGTGGACCTTGTCGCCGCCTTCCAGGTTCGGGGCCCCTTTGCCGATGATGGTCTTGCAGCAGATCAGGGTCGGACGGTCCGAGCCTTTCGCCGCTTCGATCGCGGCGGAGACCGCGGCAACGTTGTGGCCGTCGACCGCAGGGATCACGTTCCAGCCATAGGCCTCGAAACGCTTCTGGGTGTCGTCGGTGAACCAGCCTTCGACGCGGCCGTCGATCGAGATGCCGTTGTCGTCGTACAGCCAGATCAACTTGTTCAGGCGCAGGGTGCCGGCCAGCGAAGCGACTTCGTGCGAGATGCCTTCCATCAGGCAGCCGTCGCCCAGGAAGGCGTAGGTGTAGTGATCCACCACGTCGAAGCCCGGACGGTTGAATTCATAGCCCATCAGCCACTCGGCCAGCGCCATGCCGACCGAATTGGCGATGCCCTGCCCCAGCGGGCCGGTGGTGGTTTCCACGCCCGGGGTGATGAACACTTCCGGGTGGCCCGGGGTCTTCGAATGGAGCTGGCGGAAATCGCGCAGGTCGTCCATCGAGACGTCGTAGCCTGCCAGGTGCAGCAGCGCGTAGTGCAGCATCGAGCCGTGGCCGTTCGAGAGCAGGAAGCGGTCGCGGTTCATCCAGCCCGGATTGGCCGGGTTGTGACGGTAGTGCTTGTCCCACAGGGCGACGGCGATTTCGGCCATGCCCATCGGCATGCCCGGGTGGCCGGAGTTGGCTTTCTGGACAGCGTCCATCGCCAGCGCGCGGATCGCGTTGGCCATCAGGGTGGTGGTTTGCGTAGATTTCATGGAATTACGTAGGGTCTGGATTGGGAAGCGGTGGCGGTACGGCTGGCCGTAACCCGGTATTTTACCAGAGCACCATGCTGCCGAATTAAAATGCAGCTTTGTCGCTCGATCTCCACCAGGAACCGCATGCCCCGTTTTTATTCGCCACAGCCGCTGACCAGCGGCGCCACCGTCGACCTGCCCGACTCCATCGCCCATCACCTGCATGTTGTAAGGATGCAACCGGGCGAAGCCTTGACCCTGTTCGACGGCCGCGGCGGCCAGTACGCGGCAACGCTGCTCGAGATCGGCAAGAAGCGCGCCAGCGCGGTCGTCGGCGCGCATGAGGCGGTCGAGGTCGAACTTCCCTATGCCGTGACGCTGGCTCAGGGCCTGCCCGAGGGCTCGAAGATGGACTGGATCATCGAGAAGGCGGTCGAACTGGGCGTGGCCGCGGTCCAGCCGCTGGCGGCCCGCCGCAGCGTGGTGCGCCTCTCCGGCGAGCGCGCCGAAAAACGCCACGCCCACTGGCAGGGCGTGATCGAGGCCGCCTCCGGGCAGTGCGGGCGCAACCGCCTGGCCGCGCTGGCGCCGGTGGCGGACTACGGCCGCTGGCTGGCATCCGCGCCCGCCCCTGCCCAGCCACGCATCCTGCTCAGCCCGCGCGCAACGCAGTCGCTGGCCGGCTGGGCGCAGGCTAACGGACCACAGGCGCTGACCCTGATGGTGGGGCCGGAGGGCGGGTTCACGGGCGAGGAAGAAGACGCGGCGCTGGCAAGCGGCGCCCTCATGCTGTCGATCGGACCGCGCGTGCTGCGCACGGAGACGGCGGCGCTGGCGGCGCTGGCCTTGTTGAATGGCGTGTGGGGCGGGATGTAAGCAGCCGCTCACCGTAGGGTGAGCGGGGTAATTTCGGGCAATGCCCGGAATTACGAACGCCCGCGCGTTCAAATCACGTATGAAATCCCTGCTCGGTCGTTCGTCAGCCGGTTGAACGCGCGGCCGGCAAAGCCGGCCACCCTACGAAAAAAGCCCGCACGGCAGGAACTCCTGCCGTGCGGGCTTTGTACTTTACAGGCAGCGGCGTTGCCGCCGCTGCCATGTTCAGCTAATTAAAACGCGTAGGCCAGGCCGAGGCTGAAGAAGCGGCCGACGGCGCCAGGCTGGTGCAGCGAAGCGTTGTACGAGGTACCTGCACCTGCGTTGCCGTAGGTTGCGACGTCATACGGTGCTTCCTTGTCGAACAGGTTCAGGATCGCGCCGCGGATGGTGAGTTGCGGGGTGATCTTGTACGAGACGTTCAGGTTGGTCGAGGTGAACGAGGACACGTTGCAGTAGTTCGCAGGCTGGATCAGGCCCTGGAAGTACGTACGGCCGCCCACGTGTTCCGCCGTGGTCGCGCAGTCGGTCTCGCCCAGCGCCGGGTCGATGGTCGAGAAGCCGCTCGTGTAGTTCACGGTGGCGGTCACGTCCAGCGGGCCACGGGCATAGCCGAGGGTGAACTGTGCACGTTGTTTCGGGTTACCCGTTGCGCCGCCGACCGACGATGGACCTTGCGTGCCAGCCAGCTGGTACGAGATGTCGCCGATCGAGGTGACGTAGCCGAAGGTGTGCGCAGCGCTCAGGTTGGCCGACACGGTGCCCATGTCGTTGGCCAGGCGCCAGCGGTAACGCACGTCCGCTTCGATGCCGTGGGTCTCGGTGCTGCCCGCGTTGATGTACGGCGACAGGCCGTACAGGATCGGGCCGACCGATGGGGTGCCGACCACGGTGCCGGTGCCGACGCCGGTGGCGATGTCGACCGGTGCCGCAGGGCCGCGGACCCAGGTCGGGACGAAGCTAGGATCGTTACCAGCCTGGGTGACGACCAGGTTGTTGATGCGGATCTTGTAGTAGTCCAGCGACATGTTCAGGCCGCGCATCGGCTCGACGATGACGCCCAGGGTGTAGGACTTCGACTTCTCTGGCTGCAGGTCCGGATTGGTGGTCTGCACGTACGGCGGAGCGAAGCCGCAGGCGCCCGGCACGTTGCCGGCGGTGGTACGGCTGCCGTTAGGGCACAGGATCGGGTCGTTGATCGCGTTGAAGGTGAAGAACGAGCCTGCGTTGCCCACTTCAGCCGGGTTCGGCGCGCGGAAGCCGCGTGCGAAGGTACCGCGCACGGCGACCTGCTGGATCGGCGTGAACTTGAAGGTGGCGGCCGGGGTGAACGAGTTGCCGTAAGTGTCGTAATGGTCGTAACGGGCCGAGACGCCGAGTTCCAGGTTCTTGACCGGATTCGCCTGGAGTTCGGCGAAGACGGCGGTGTTGGTCTCGTCGCCGATGGTGAAGGCCGAGGTGTTGTTCACTGCGCCGATTCGGGTCAGCGACGATGCCGGTGCATTCTGCT
This sequence comes from Telluria sp. ZT3P39, assembly GCF_059685935.1. Classification (NCBI taxonomy): domain Bacteria; kingdom Pseudomonadati; phylum Pseudomonadota; class Betaproteobacteria; order Burkholderiales; family Oxalobacteraceae; genus Telluria; species Telluria sp. ZT3P39. The sequence goes on along the minus strand of NZ_JCASIH010000003.1, from coordinate 187,773 downwards.
CACGCTTGTGCCAGTGGGCGCCGACTGCCAGTGCCAGGGGACCGGCGCCGAGCTGCATCAGTTCGCGCGAACCGACCAGGTCGGCGTAGTTCAGCGTCGATTCCAGCTTGTTGCCGAAGTGCGGAGCGACTGCGTCGACCAGGGCCGGGCTGTTGCCGCCAATAACGTTCCAGCTGCCATTGCGGATCGCGTTGTACAGGTTCTGGCGGTTGATGTTGCCGCTGATCTCGAGGTCGTTCTTGACGCGGGTGGCGCCAACGCCGCCGCGCACGTCCCAGCCCATTGCCTCGCCAACGATGTCGGCGGTGAAGCGGGTGCTGGTGGCCTTGTTGTTGGTCTGCAGGGTTGGGCCGATGCCCGGGATGTAGCCGTACAGGCGGGCCGACTGGGCGAACGGATTGGTGACGTTCGCGCCGACCTGTGCGCCTGGGGCGAACAGGGTGCTCGGGATCGCGCCCACGCGGCTGGTCAGCACGCCGTTGTTCAGGGTGGTGAAGCCGTTGAAGCTGGTCGGGTTGTAGGCCGCCGGATTGGCGTTACGGTTGTTGGTGCTTTCGCGCTGGAAGATCGAACCCTTCAGGTTCAGTTCCCAGTTGTCGCTCAGCTTCTTCGTCATACCGATCATCAGGTTGACGTTCTCGGTTTCCGGCTGGATGTTCGATTCGGTGTCGTTGACCTGGCAGCCGCCGGCGCGGTACGAGGTGAAGTTACACTTGCTCGGGTCCAGGAACACGTAGTTGGCCGGATTGTTGACGTTGGTCACGCCAGCCGGATTGTTCGGGTTCGACGGGTTGTACAGGAACGGGGTGTTGGTTGGGGTCAGGAAGCTGTTCAGGTTGGTCGGCACACCCAGGTTGATGTTGTTGCCGCCGCGTGCGCGCCAGTCGCGGTTCGCATAGCCGAACTGCTCGCGCTGGGCGACCTTGATCGAGCCCTGCTTGCGCGCTTCCAGGGTCACGAAGGCGTTGTAGCCGTCTTCGTCCAGGTTGCCGATGCCGGTGCTGATCGACATGCGCTTGGTCTTGCCGCCGCCGTGCTGGGTGTCGCCGAATTCAGCGGCCAGGCGGGTGCCGTTCAGGTTTTTCTTCAGCTTGATGTTGATCACGCCTGCGATCGCGTCCGAGCCGTACAGCGCCGATGCGCCGGACTTCAGGACTTCGATGGTTTCGATGGCGTCGAACGGGATCGACGACACGTCGACGAACGAGCGCTGGGCATCGTCCGACAGCGGATACGGCGCCATGCGGTGGCCGTCGATCAGGACCAGGGTCGCGCCCACGGTCAGGCCGCGCAGCGAGATGCCCGATGCGCCGTTGGCGAATGCGCCGGCGAAGCCGGTGCCCAGGGTACCCGCGCCGTTGGCGGCCAGGTCGGTCAGCAGTTCGGCGACCGAGGTCTTGCCGCTCTTCTGGATGTCCGCTGCGGTCAGCACCTGGACCGGGGCCGGCGTTTCGGTGTTGGCACGGCTGATCAGCGAGCCGGTCACGACCACGCGCTGCGCTGGTGCTGCGGTGTCGGTGGTCTGCGCGAACGCCGGTGCGCCGACCAGGGCGCCGCTGGCGACCACGGCGGCAACTGCGAACGGCAGCGACTTCAATTTGAACGTCATGAGTACTTCTCCTTCTGGGCTTTTCTTAGGGTGGTTTTTCTTCTTACCGGGCCCTGCCTGGCATGCCAGGCGGGGCTCGGCTGTCTCCATCGAACCCGGGCGCCGACTGCGCGCCCTGCCCGGAATCGCTCCCGGGCGGGATTGGAGGATGTCTGTTAGTACAGCCAAGTCACTACATGTGTATATCCACCGCTTTTCGGCGGTGCCGTTCTTTCGTACCCCGACCACTAGTACGACTAGCCTCAAATAACTGTAAATTGAACGTAAACGTTATTTGAATTTATACATAAAACCATACCGCTGGTAAAAGTGTCAATTGAGCACCCGGAGCGATCTGGGTCGAAAACAACATATTGGCTGCAATCTTCATCGACGCTTAACGAACTGATGCATTACCGGGATGCTGGAGCCGGTACAACTTGCGCCGGGTAAATACGCGCAACACGCCGCACGATGGCCGGTACTTGCGCGTAGTTAGCGTCCTGATCGCGCAAAGATCTGTATATCAGCCGATCTGGTCAATACGGCAACAAAAATTCGGCGCGCATGGGCTGGGGCCTCCAAATATTTGCATCCCGAGCGTTGTAGGCAAACAACGTTATCATTTCATACATATTCGATTGCCCCATCGAAAGGGAGAGAAAAGGGACAGGCCCGCCGGAGGCTTCCTTGCCGCCAGGGCTGCCTTCTTCCTCCGTGGCAGCGGGCTTTGGGTAAAATAGCGGTTTGGCCCGTCTTTTTATTGTTGCCTCACTAGCAACCACGCCCCTACCTATGCTCCGACTCAGCGACCTCAAACTCCCCCTGAACCACCCCGATTCCGCCCTGCGCGAGGCCATCCTGGCGCGCCTGGGCATCGCTAGCCACGAACTGGTCGACTTCACGGTCTTCAAGCGCAGCTACGATGCGCGCAAGAAGTCGGCAATCGTGCTGATCTATTCGATCGACGCCGAGCTGCGCGACGAAGCGGCCGTGCTGGCGCGCTTTGGCAAGGACCAGCACGTCGGCCCCTCGCCCGACACCGGCTACAAGTTCGTCGCCGCCGGCAAGCCTGCCCCCGGCACGCCGCGCCCGATCGTGGTCGGCACCGGTCCCTGCGGGCTGTTCGTGGCGCTGGTCCTGGCGCAGATGGGCCTGAACCCCCTGGTGCTCGAGCGCGGCAAGGTGGTGCGCGAGCGCACCGTGGATACCTTCGGCTTCTGGCGCAAGCGCAAGCTCAATACCGAGTCGAACGTGCAGTTCGGCGAAGGCGGCGCCGGCACCTTCTCCGACGGCAAGCTGTACAGCCAGATCAAGGACCCGAAGCATTACGGCCGCAAGGTCCTCACCGAGTTCGTCAAGTCGGGCGCGCCCGAAGAAATCATGTACGTCAGCAAGCCGCACATCGGCACCTTCCGCCTGGTGAAGATGGTCGAGCAGATGCGCGCCGAGATCATTTCGCTGGGCGGCGAGATTCGCTTCGAGACCCGCCTGGACGACATCTATGTCAGCGAGGAAAACGGCGTGCGCCAGGTCCAGGGCGTACGCCTGGCCAATGGCGAGGAAATCCCGACCCGCCACCTGGTCATCGCCATCGGCCACAGCGCGCGCGACACCTTCGAGATGCTCTACGAGCGCGGCGTCTACATCGAGGCCAAGCCATTCTCGATCGGCTTCCGGGTCGAGCACCCGCAGTCGCTGATCGACGTCTGCCGCTTCGGTCCGAACGCCGGCAACAAGATCCTGGGCGCGGCCGACTACAAGATCGTGCACCACGCTTCCAACGGGCGCTCGGTCTACAGCTTCTGCATGTGCCCGGGCGGCACCGTGGTGGCGGCATCGAGCGAAGAAGGCCGCGTCGTCACCAACGGCATGAGCCAGTATTCGCGCAACGAGCGCAACGCCAACAGCGCCATCGTGGTCGGCATCACGCCCGAAGACTATCCGGGCCACCCGCTGGCCGGCATCGCCTTCCAGCGCGAACTGGAGTCGCGCGCCTTCCTGCTGGGCGGCAGCACTTATGACGCGCCGGGCCAGCTGATGGGCGACTTCGTGCGTGGCGTGCCGTCGAAAGAATTCGGTTCGGTGATCCCGTCCTTCCGCCCGGCCGTGCACCTGACCGACCTGGCCCCTTCGCTGCCGGAATATGCGATCGTCGCGATGCGCCAAGCCTTCGTGGCTTTTGATAAGCAGATCAAGGGCTACTACAAGGAAGACGCGGTGCTGACCGGCGTCGAGACCCGCACCTCCTCGCCGATCCGCATCAAGCGCAACGACGGCGACCTGCAAAGCCTGAACACGCGCGGCCTGTTCCCGGCCGGCGAAGGCGCGGGCTATGCCGGCGGCATCATGTCGGCGGCGGTGGACGGCATCCGCGTGGCCGAAGCGGTGGCGCTGGCGATGGCTGCGTGACGGCTGCGGCGGGAAGCCCGCCCCGCACGCTCGGCCCCGGCCTGGCGATCCTGGCCTCGATGGTGTCGGTCAATGCCGGCGCCGCCTGGGCCAAGGGGCTGTTCCCGCTGGTCGGCAGCGAAGGCGTCACCGCCGTGCGCGTCGGCCTGGCCGCGCTGCTGATGCTGGCCATCGTGCGGCCCTGGCGCACCCTCCCCGCGCGCCGCGACGCATTCAATTTACTGGTCTACGGCCTGATGCTGGGCTGCATGAACCTGCTCATCTACGGCGCCTTTGAGCGCATTCCGATCGGCGTGGCGGTGGCCATCGAGGTGGTGGGCCCGCTCGCGGTCGTGGTGCTGTCCTCGCGCCGTGCGCGCGACTTCGCCTGGGTGGCGCTGGCGGCCTTCGGCCTGTGGCTGCTGGCGCCTTTCCACGAGGGCGTGCCGCCGCTCGATCCGCTTGGGGTCCTGTACGCGCTGGGCGCGGCCTTTTGCTGGGCGATGTATATCGTGTTCGGCAAGCGGGTTTCCAGCATGAACGGCAGCCAGGCCGTGGCCTGGGGACTGCTGGCGGCGGCGCTGTTCACGGTGCCGGTCGGCGTGTTCCACGCCGGCGCCGGCCTGCTCGACGTGCGGGTGCTGGCGGGCGGGCTGGCCGTCGCCGTGCTCTCGAGCGCCCTGCCTTATTCGCTGGAGATGGCGGCCCTCAGCCGTCTGCCGCAGCGGGTGTTCGGGATACTGGTCAGTGCCGGGCCGGCCTTTGCGGCGCTGGCGGGCTACCTGGTGCTGGGGGAGCGGCTGACAGGCATGCAGTGGCTGGCGATTGCGCTGGTGATCGTGGCCTGCGGCGGGGCCGCGGCCACGGCCAGTAGGGTGGGCGGCGAAGCCGGCGCGGCGCAATCCCGATAAGGGCCAGAGCCGCCCAACATGCTAGATCCAGCCGGATTTCTTGAAGCGCCAGTACAGGTAGCCGCACACGATGGCGATGGTGGCGAGGGCCACCGGATAGCCGTATTTCCACTTCAGTTCAGGCATGAATTCGAAGTTCATTCCCCATACCCCGGCGAACGCAGTGAACACGGCGAAAATCGCCGCATACGCGGCCAGCTTCTTGCTGATGTCGTTTTCTTCGATTGCCACCATCGACAGCGTCACCTGGATCGCGGTGTTGATGGTGTCGCGGATTGCGTCGAGCCGCGCCGCGATGCGGAACAGGTGGTCATGCACGTCGCGGAAATACTCCTGCGTCTCGATGACCACGCCGGGCACCCGTCCACCATACAGTCGACCTACGGCATCCATCAGCGGAATGACGGCGTGGCGCAGCACCTGGGACTTGCGCTTGAGCGCATACAAGCGTTCGACGTTGGCGCGCTGCTCGCCTACCTGTCCGAAGATGTGATCTTCGATCGATTCCAGCTCGGAGTCGAGCATGTCGACCACGGGGAAATAGCGGTCCACGACCGAGTCGACCAGTGCGTACAGCACGAAGCCCGCTCCCTTGCGCAGTTGGTGGGGCTCACGCTCGGCGCGCGCGCGTACGCCAAGAAATCCCTCGTTGGCGTCGCGCCTTGCCGACAACACGTAATTAGGACCTGCAAACACCGACAGTTCGCCCACACTGAGTTCGTCGCCGGCAAGTTCGACCATCTGTACAACGACGAACACGCAGTCGCCGTATTCTTCCATCTTGGGGCGCTGGTGGCCGCGCGTTGCGTCCTCGACGGCCAGCTCGTGCAGGCCGAATTCTTCCTGCATCGTGGCGATTTCATCGTGATCCGGGTCGCGCAGGGCAACCCAGACGAAGGTTTCCGGTTGCTTCAGGTATTCGCTGATGTCCTCGACGGGTATGTCGGACAGCTTCTTGCCTTCCTGGTAGGCGACACAATTAATCAACATGAATAGGGATAGGGACGGTTAATACACGATGCGCCAGCTTACACCATCGGCCCTACTCTTCCCGCGCGCCGTCGATCCCGAGCTCCACGATCTTGCGGGTGATCGTGTTGCGGCCGATCCCGAGCCGCATCGCGGCATCGTTCTTGCGCCCATGCGTGTGCCTGAGCGCGGTCTTGATCAGGGCCGATTCGAACTGGCGGCCAAGCGTGTCCATCACATCGACCTGGCCGGCGCTGAGCATGCCGGCGGCCTGCAGCTCGAGCAGGCCGATCCAGCCTTCCGGCAGCGACGGCGTAGCCGCGGGCGCCGCGCCCGGGGCGGCCGGGATGCCCGCCGGGTCGCCATCGAACAGGATGCCGGGTGCGGCCTGGCCCTGGATCAGGTCGCGCGGCAGGTCCTTGACCTCGACCGTCTGGCCGGGCGCCATCACGGTGATCCAGTTGCACAGGTTTTCCAGCTGGCGCACGTTGCCCGGCAGTTCGAGCCCGGCCAGGTAGCGCATGGCCGGCTCGCTCATGCGCTTGGGTTCGACGCCCAATTGGTGTGCGCTCTGCACCAGGAAGTGGCGCACCAGCACCGGGATGTCTTCGCTGCGTTCGCGCAGGGACGGCAGGCGCAGGCGGATCACGTTCAGGCGGTGATATAAATCTTCGCGGAACAGGCCATCGCGCACGCGCTGCTCGAGGTTCTGGTGGGTGGCCGCGATCACGCGCACATTGGCTTTCACCGGCTGGTGCCCGCCGACCCGGTAGAAGTGGCCGTCCGAGAGCACCCGCAGCAATCGCGTCTGCAGGTCGAAGGGCATGTCGCCGATCTCGTCCAGAAACAGGGTGCCGTTCTCGGCCTGCTCGAAGCGGCCGCGCCGCATCGCCTGCGCGCCGGTAAACGCCCCACGCTCGTGGCCGAACAGTTCGGATTCGAGCAGGTCCTTCGGGATCGCCGCGGTATTCAGGGCGATGAAGGGCTGCTGGGCGCGCGGGCTGTGCTTGTGCAGGGCGCGCGCCACCAGTTCCTTGCCGGTGCCCGATTCGCCGGTGATGAGCACCGTCACGTTCGACTGCGACAGGCGGCCGATCGCGCGGAACACTTCCTGCATCGCCGGGGCGTGGCCGAGGATCTCGGGCGTCTCGGCGGGCGCGGCTTCCACGCTGGCTTCGCGCAGGCTCTCTTCCAGCGCACGCCGGATCAGGCTGACGGCCTTGTCGATGTCGAAGGGCTTGGCCAGGTAATCGAAAGCGCCGCCCTGGAACGAGGCGACCGCCGAATCGAGGTCGGAAAACGCGGTGATGATGATGACCGGCAGGCCGGGATGGCGCGCTTTCACGGCGCCGAGCAGGTCGATGCCGGATTCGCCCGGCATGCGGATGTCCGACACCAGCACTTGCGGCGTATCGGTTTCGAAGGCGGCCAGCGCGTCGCGCGCGTTGGCGAAGCTGCGGGTCTCCAGGCTCTCGCGCGCCAGGGCTTTTTCCAGCACCCAGCGGATCGATGCGTCGTCGTCGACAATCCAGATTGGTTTCATGTAGTCGTGGTTCCCGCAATATGGATGTGCAATGGGGACTCACGGCGGCTACCGGCGCCCGCCTATGGCAGGGGCAGCAGTATCCGGAAATCCGTCAGTCCAGGCCGGCTTTCGCACTCGATCACACCCAGGTGCTGCTGCACGAAGGTCTGCGCCAGCGTCAGCCCGAGGCCGCTGCCGCCATCCCTGCCCGACACCAGCGGGTAGAAAATGCGGTCGCGTATCTCGGGCGCGATGCCCGGTCCATTGTCGATGATATGCAAGTCTAATGCCAGCCCATAACGGACCTTGGCCAGGGTGACCTGGCGCGCCACCCGGGTGCGCAGCACGATCTCGGCGTCCCCGGCCGCAATGCGCCCTTTGAGGGCCTGGGCGGCGTTGTGGGCGATGTTCAGCACCACCTGGATCAGTTGCTCCATGTCGCCCCGGAACTCGGGGATCGAGGCGTCGTAGTCGCGCCGGATCGTGAGGCCCGAAGGGAATTCGGCCAGGATCAGGCTGCGCACGCGCTCGCACACTTCGTGGATGTTGACGTCGCCGACGATATGCGGCTTGCGGTGCGGCGCCAGCAGGCGGTCGACCAGGGTCTGCAGGCGGTCGGCCTCCTTGATGATCACCTGCGTGTATTCGGACAGCTGGGACAGGTGCAGCGGCGGCAGCTCGAGCTCGAGCAGCTGGGCCGCGCCGCGGATGCCGCCGAGGGGATTCTTGATCTCGTGGGCCAGGTTGCGGATCAGTTCCTTGTTGGCCTGGCTCTGGTCGAGGATGCGCTCTTCGCGATCCAGCTTGAGCTGCTGGACGTTCTCGCGCAGCTCGATCAGGAGCTCGCCCTCGCCCAGTGCGCTGACGATGCTGTTCACGTGCAGCGGCTCGCGCCCGCTGCGGTGCAGGGTCAGGTCCTGGCGCAGGTCGGCATACTGGTGCGCCAGCGCCTGGGCGCACAGGGCGGCCAGTTCAAGGCCGTTGGCGAACAGCTCGGGCAAGGGGCAGCGCTGCAGCGACTTGAGCGAGAGCTCGAGCAGGTTCTCGGCCGCCGGGTTCGCGTACAGCACCTCCCCCTCGGGGCCGACCAGCAGCACGCTGGAGGCCAGCAGGTCCAGGCCCGCGAACCGGCTTGTCGGACTCATTTGATATTGGCGATCTCGCGCCGCAGCGCGGCGACATTGCTTTCGGTGCGGCCGATCTCGGCGCGCATGCCGGCCACGCGTTCCTGGTATTTGGCGTAGTTGCGCTCGTTGCCCTGGCGTTCGGGCTCGCCGCCGTTGAAGTCGCGGCGCAGGTCGGCCAGCTTTTTCTCTTCCAGGCGCAGCTCGTCGTTGAGGATCTCGCGGCGGTCGTCGTCGCGCGCGCGCTGCTGGGCCGTGTCGACGCGCGGGAAGCTGGCCGGGGTCGCCGCGGCGGCAGGTCCCGCGTTGCCCGGGTTGGGCGGGCGCACCGCGGGAATCGGCGCCGAGGCGCGTACCGGCGCCGGCGCCGCGACCGGCGCGAGGCTCTCGAGCTGCTTGCAGCCGCGGCGGTTCTGGTCGGTGAATTCGACGCGGCCCTGGTCATCCACGCATTTGTAGACCTGGGCCTGTGCGGCGGTCGAGAGCAGCAAGCCGGACCCGAGTATGGCCAGGACGCCGGCGAGACGGTGGAATGAAATAATTGTCGTTCCCATCAGAAATTAATTTGCACAATAAACGTGCAGTCATTGTAGTCCGGCCCGACTATACATCAAGCATGAAAAAACGCGGGGAAAGCCCTCGCTTTCCCCGCGTTTGTTACCGCTGCTTACACCCATTGACGCCTGGGCGCGACAGCCGGCTTGCCTGAACGATTACGCCGAGTAGTACATGTCGAATTCGGCCGGGTGCGGGGTCATGCGCAAGCGCTGGACTTCCTGCATCTTCAGTTCGATGTAGGCATCGATCATGGCGTCCGAGAACACGCCGCCGCGGGTCAGGAACTCGCGGTCCTTGTCCAGGGCTTCGAGCGCTTCTTCCAGCGAAGCGCAGACGGTCGGGATCAGCTTGTCTTCTTCCGGCGGCAGGTGGTACAGGTCCTTGGTTGCCGCTTCGCCCGGGTGGATCTTGTTCTGGATGCCGTCCAGGCCCGCCATCAGCAGCGCGGCGAAGCACAGGTAGACGTTGGCCAGTGGGTCCGGGAAGCGGGTCTCGATGCGGCGGCCCTTCGGGTTCGCCACGTGCGGGATGCGGATCGAGGCCGAACGGTTGCGGGCCGAATAGGCCAGCTTGACCGGGGCTTCGTAGCCAGGCACCAGGCGCTTGTACGAGTTGGTGCCCGGGTTGGTGATCGCGTTCAGGGCGCGTGCGTGCTTGATGATGCCGCCGATGTAGAACAATGCGGTTTCCGACAGGCCGGCATAGCCGTCGCCGGCGAACAGGTTCTTGCCGTCTTTCCAGACCGACTGGTGCACGTGCATGCCCGAGCCGTTGTCGCCATTGATCGGCTTGGGCATGAAGGTAGCGGTCTTGCCGTAGCTGTGGGCCACGTTCCAGATCACGTATTTCATGTTCTGGGTCCAGTCGGCGCGCTCGACCAGGGTCGAGAACCTGGTGCCGATTTCATTCTGGCCGGGGCCGGCCACTTCGTGGTGGTGCACTTCGACCGGGATGCCCATCGATTCGAGGATCAGCGACATTTCCGAACGCATGTCCTGGAAGCTGTCGACCGGCGGGACCGGGAAATAGCCGCCCTTGACGGTCGGGCGGTGGCCGCTGTTGCCGCCTTCAATTTCCTTGTCGGTCGACCACGAGGCTTCGTCGGAATCGATCTTGACGAAGCAGCCGGACATGTCGATCTTCCAGCGGATCGAGTCGAAGATGAAGAATTCCGGTTCCGGGCCGAAATAGGCGGTGTCGCCGATGCCCGAGGACTTCAGGTAGGCTTCGGCGCGCTTGGCGATCGAGCGCGGGTCGCGGTCATAGCCCTTGCCGTCCGACGGTTCGATCACGTCGCACTGCATGAACAGGGTGGTCTCTTCCATGAACGGATCGATGTTGGCGGTGAGCGGGTCCGGGATCAGGAGCATGTCCGAGGCTTCGATGCCCTTCCAGCCGGCGATCGACGAACCGTCGAAGGCGTGGCCCGACTCGAATTTGTCTTCGTCGAAGTGCGAGACAGGAACGGTCACGTGATGCTCTTTGCCGCGGGTATCGGCGAAGCGGAAATCAACGAACTTGACTTCGTTGTCTTTGATCATTTGCACTACGTCTGCAGCCGTCTTTGCCATTCGTATCTCCTGATTGAAAAGGGGGGACCGCGCTCGACATCCTCGGTAGCGCGACCACATGGTGTACTTCAAAGCATGAACTATGCCAAGCTGTCGTTATGAGCAAATGCCATAAGCTTCGTTGGAAGCCTGCATATTTGGCCATACAATCGTCATCAGCCGGTGCCTGTGCCCCGGTGCATGCATGCACCGATTTGGTGCAAATGCGGCGACCGTGCACCATCGCAGCGCAGGATACACCGAACCAAGTTGGTGCAACGCTTTTTCTTGTCCAGGACGGAACAACCATCATGAACACACCTGAGGCCATTCTTGCCGCCGCCCGCGAACGCGCCGCCGGCCAGCCCTATGCCGGCGCGGTCACGCCCGAAGAAGCGTTCGCCCTGCTCCAGCTCGACCCGCGCGCCAAGCTGGTCGACGTGCGCACCAACGCCGAGCGCGACTGGGTCGGCCGCGCCGCCGTACCCGAGTCCCAGCACGTGGCGGTGCAATGGGCCACCTATCCCGGCGGCCAGCCCAATCCCGCCTTCGCTGCGCAGCTCGAGCAGGTCGCGCGCAAGGACGAGGTGCTGCTGTTCCTGTGCCGCTCGGGCGTGCGCTCGCGCCACGGCGCGCGGGTCGCCACCGAGCATGGCTTCGCCGAATCCTACGACATCCTGGAAGGCTTCGAGGGCGACCGCGATGCCGACGGCCACCGCAAGACGATCAGCGGCTGGTGCAAGGCCGGGCTGCCGTGGATCGGGGCGTGACGATGGATGCACAGGCACGCCTGGACGCCGCCAGCGAACTGGCGGGCGACGGCCAGCATGAGGAAGCGCTGCGCGAGTTCCAGTGGTTCCACGACCATGCACTGGAACAGGATCCGGCGCTGTACGGCGTGCGCCTGTCGTATGCGCTGTATGCGTGGGCCGACCTGGGGCAGGAATATCCGCCCGCACTGGAAGCCCTGGAAGCCGTGCGCCAACGCGACATGGCCCTCCTGCTGGCAGGCCAGGGCAAGCGCGGGCTGTTCCACGACGTGGTGGCCATCAATGACGAGCTGGGAAAGAGCGATGAGACGCATGCCCTGTGCGTGCAACTCGAGCGCGCCGATCCCGCCCTGCTGCTCGCCTGCGCCGACATCGCCCTGCCGGCCATCATCGCCGCCGGCGACTACGCGCTGGCCGAACGCCTGCTGCCCGCGCCCGAAGAGACCATCCGCGAGCGCAGCCGCTTCCTGATGAAGGCGTTCTCGCGCTGGCGCCGGCAGCATGGACGCACCATGTATATTCCGTCGCAGATCGACATCTATGCGAACGACGTGCGGCAGGTGCTGGCGGTGCTCGGGCAGCGCGGGCGGCATGCCGAGGCGGAGCGCCTGCGCAAGCTGGCCGTGGACCTGATTCCTGCGACCACGGTCAGGCGCGCGGTGCGCGCTGCGCTTGGTAGGGTGGCCGGCTCCGCCGGCCGCGCGTTCAACGAACGGGGATGAACCACGGTGCCGAAACATTAACGTGATTTGAACGCGCGGGCGGCGAAGCCGCCCACCCTACGGCATGACGAACACCTGCATGCCCGACGCCGCCCCAGGCGCACGGTACACCCGCTGCGTCGCCTTCCTGAAATCCTCAGCCTTCGCCGACGGAATATGCGTAAACGTCTGCGGATTCAAATCCACCAGCGGGAACCACGAGCTCTGTACCTGCACCATGATGCGGTGGCCGCGCCGGAAAGTATGGTTCACCTGCCCCAGCTCGAAGGACAGCGCCTCCTGCTTGCCCGGCGTGAACGGCTCCGGCTTTTCGAAACTGTTACGGAATTTCCCGCGCAGCGGATTGCCGCGCACCAGCTGCTGGAAGCCGCCCATGTTGATCGCCGGCGGTCCCACGTCGTTGCCCTTGCGCTCCACACCAGGTGTCGGATACGCTGCCGGATACACGTCGATCAGCTTGACCACCCAGTCCGCATCGGTGCCGGTGGTCGACACGAACATCTTCGGCGCCACCGGCCCGGCGATCGTCACGTCCTCGTCCAGTACCTCGCTCTGGTAGACCAGCACGTCCGGCCGCGTGGCGGCGAAGCGCTGGTCCGAGACCATGTATTCGCGCGGCACCCCTAGCGCCGCGTAGCCGATGTAGGGCACGGGATTGCGCGGGTCGGCCACATACTCGTCGTAGCCCGCGCCGGCAGCCGCCGGCTGCTGCCAGCCCAGCGTGCCGTTCGGGCCGAAGTAGAGCGTGCGCGCCTTGGCGGGCGCCGGCGGCCAGGCGGCATACGTGCGCCAGACGTTGGTGCCGGTCTCGAACGCGGTCACCGCAGGCAGGATGCGCGCGGGCTTGACGCCCTTCAGGTGCTGCTCGAAGAAGGGGAACTGGATCTCGCGCCGGAAGTAGTCGCTGGTCCTGGCGTCGAACGACACGTTGCCGAAACGCGCGCCGTCGCTGCGCGCCCAGCCGCCGTGCACCCAGGGTCCCATCACCAGCGCGTTGGACGTGCCGGGATTATATTTCCCCACTGCCTTATGGATCGCAAACGGGCCGGCCGGGTCTTCGGCATCGAACCAGCCGCCCACCGTCAGCACCGCCGCCTTGACGTTCTTCATGTGCGGCGTGATGTCGCGCGAGCGCCAGAATTCGTCGTAGGTGTCGTGCTCGATGGTCGGCACCAACAGCTCGCGCTGCTCCGCGCTCATGGTGGCGAGGATGTTCGGCAGCGTGAGGTGCTTGAGGAAGAAGTCGTAGCCGTCCGCTTCGCGGTAGTCGAAGCCGGGGCGGTCCCGCAAAGGCAGGGTCGGGTTCTTCATCGGCAGGAAGGAGGCGTAGAAATCGAAGTTCGCCGCCAGCATGAAGGCGCCGCCGTGGTAGGAGTCGTCGCCCATGTACAGGTCGGCGATCGGCGCCTGCGGCGACGCGGCCTTGATCGCAGGGTGCGAATCGATGATGCTGGCCGCGGCATAGAAGCCTGGATAGCTGGTGCCCCAGATGCCGACCCGGCCGTTATTGTTCGGGACGTGCTTGAGCAGCCATTCGACGGTATCGTGCATGTCCGCGCTCTCCTGCCCTTCGCCCGCCGCGCGCTTGGCCTTGAGGTGCGGGGTCATCTCCTGCCAGGCGCCTTCGGACATGAAGCGCCCGCGCACGTCCTGGGTCACGAAGATGTAGCCGGAATCTTCCAGCTCGGGCGTGGGGCTGAGCGCTTGCGGGAACCAGTCCACGCCGTAGCGCTGCTCGCCCTGGGCCGCCACACCGGCGCTGTAGGGCGTGCGCTGCATCAGGAAGGGATAGGCTTTGGAAGCGTCCTTCGGCACGTAGACCACGGTGAAGAGCTTGACGCCGTCGCGCATCGGGATGCGGTATTCGTATTTGGTATAGGCCTCGCGCGGGCTGCGCTTCTGGCTTGGTGCATCCGCCGCAGCGGCGCTGGACTGGCTGGCGGCTTGCGCGCCTGCGGCGCAGGCCAGCAACACACCCAGCACAAGTGCGGACAAGGGACGACGGATCATGGCTTCCTCGGGGAATCTAGACAAAGTCCGCCAGTCTAGCCGAACCCATAAGGTAGGCGGAATAATTGGCAGAAATCGTCCGACGAGGATAGAACTGGCAACTGCTTAGGACTTGGTTAGTGCAGGCTGCTGATAGGCCAAGCAAGCAAAATTTAGCCGAGGCTAGCGCAGCGTGTGCCACGTACCGGAGATATGTTTTCTGAAATTTAAAAAATTAGATACCAATTCAAATGAATCACGCTGCTATAACTTCCGAAAGAAGTTCTGGATGCTTGTCTAATAGCTTCAATAACTTAACGGTAGAAAGTGGAGGTTTTGTTTTACCATTTTCATAGCGAGAAAACGCATTAACGCCTCCACCAAAAATTTCAGCAGCTTGTCGTTGATCCAGCGAAAGCCGCTTACGAACCGAAACAATAAATTGCGGGTCCACCGCAGCAGAGTTGACTTGTCGATTAAACGCCAACATTAAATCCATTGTTCGTCGAGATTCACTCGACGCCAAAATTGACTCGTCGCAAGATGGGCAAAAATCACCTTCAACATGGGGAAGAATCGTAGTCTCCCCTTTGTAGGTGTAGGGAACATCCCGCACATCATGGATGAGTTCGGAAGTGCCACAATTTTCGCATTTCATATTAGCTATAACTCCTTGAACGATACAATCAATACACCGTCTAGTATCATCAATTTTAGATACACATCATCGCCTGCTAGCGTTTGTGTATGATAAACATCCATCCAATGACCCGGATTCTTGTCAGATTCCATCGTCTTATAAAACTTACCCCTAGCTGGCAAATCGACCACGACCGCGATCATTTGGTCGAGATTAAGGCCTAACTGGGTGGCGCCTTCGCGGGCAACCTTTGTAGTTTTATACTTTTCCTGCTTTATCAGCGCAATCATATGCGCCAAATCGTGTGTTGGAGTGATGTAGTTGGTCATTGGGTGGTGTCGGGTAGCTCATGACTCACATATTAACCTACTTGGTGAAATTTAGCAAGTAGGTTAAAAATACACGCGGGACTAATTTGTTGCTCCGACAAGGAATGGTCAATGTGTTTGTATCCGCTGAATCGCAGACACTGGTGGGGCCTCGACACCATCTGGGGAAGGCGGGGGGGGGTAACGCGGATGAGCGATCAAACTCATGCTTGACGTCACGGCATCGATCAACGCTGCGTGGAGCGACAGGGCTACATATCTCTGTCCCGAGCTGCCCACGCTACGGACTTCCCATTTTGGTCAATCGTACCGCGCACCCGCTCGCGCACGAAGTTGATGTGGCTGCGCAGCCGGTACAGTTCTTCCGCATAGGCCAGCGGGATCGAGATATGGTTGACGCTTTCTTCGATCTCGTCGAGGCGCCCCATCAGGCCTCCGCGCGCGGCCTCCCTCCCCTCCGGCTGCGTGGCCTCGAGCTCCTGCTCCACCTTGCGCAATTCGCCATACCAGCGGTAGACGCGCGAGCGCACGCGCCAGACGTAGATCGGCGGCACGATTTTAGAGAGCGGAATGAGCAGGGCCGCCAGCGCCACCGCCACCACCCACAGCCGCTCGAACAGGTTGGCCAGCCAGAAGCGCATGTAGCGCTGCATGAAGGGCGGCCCGTCGCGGTAGTAGCGCGCCGCCTCGGCCGCCACCGGGATCTCGGTGTATTTCGGCGACGGGAACTGGCCCTGCTGCTGGAACCAGCCCGCCTTGCCGTGGATCTCGCCGGCCGACTTCACCAGCAGGCCCACCAGCGCCGGATGCAGGTCTTCACGCGCGACCAGGGTCGCGGTCGGCGCGATCAGGTGGTAGTCCTGGGACGGAATGTCGCGCCCGAGGTCGACGATCCCGCGCGGCAGCACGACGTGGGTCAGGAAAGGCAGGCGCCGGGTATAGGCGTCGGCCTGGGTGAAGTTGAACAGCCGGATGCCGGGGGTCTGCAGCAGCATCTGGATCAGCGGCGCTTCCGGCGCCGACGAGAAGACCAGGCCATCGATGCGGCCCGCCAGCAGCTCCATCGTGGCCGGCGTGTTTTCCAGCGCGCCGATGCGCAGCTCGCCGGGGGCGATGCCGTTGGCGTCCAGCACCTGGCGGAACAGGCGCGGCACGCCGGTGCCTTCCGGCCCCAGGTTGATGCGCTTGCCTTTCAAATCCGTGAGGTGGTTGATGCGGGCGCCTTCGCGCAGGAACAGCCACACCGGTTCGGTGAACAAACTGCCGAGCGAGACCAGCCCGGTGGTGTCGCGCCGCGCGGCGCCCTGTCCGTCTTCGGTCGAGCCGCTTTGCACGAAAGCGATGTCGGCCTTGCCTTCGATCAGGCGCTGCAGGTTGTCGTGGGAGCCGAGCGAAGGCTGGAGCGCCAAGGCGATGTCGTCGCGCGCCAGCCGCGCGCCGTACTGGCGGCCGAATTCTTCGTAGGCGCTGTTGAACTGGCCGGTGGCCATGGTGAGCTTGCGCGGCGGGGCCGGATCGACCCACAGGTAGGCCAGCACCGCCACCGTGATGACTGCCAGCAGGGTCGGCCCCATTGCTGTCAGGAGGTCGCGCAGGGACACGATGCTGAATTGGCGTACGCGCGTCACCGCACGCTTGACGGCAACGCCTCCGGATCGCCGGACCGCGCCTTTTAACGGACGCACTGTCGCTGGGCGCCGATGCTGCCCGGAGGCGGCTCAATCATCGGCATCAGGCTCGGGGCGAGCGTGACCAGCAGCTGCACCGGCAGTGCGCTGGTGAAGTCGTAGTTACCGGACTGCGGACCGTGCACATAGGCGGTCATGCTGCCGAAGAAGCGCTCGCCGATGTTGAACACAAAAGTAGCCGAGCGGTTCACGTAGCGCGACTCGAGCACGCGGCCACCGCGCGCATACACCTCGAAGCGCTGGTCGCCGGTACCGGTCTTGCCGCCCAGGGCGATGACGCTGCCATCGGACTGCACGAAGGCCGTCTTGACGCGCTTGGCGGTGCCGTCCGAGACCACGCCCTGGATGGCGTCGGCCACCGCGCGCGCCACCTCGGGCGAGAGTACCTGTTCCTTGCCGCCGCCCTTGGCGCGTTTGACCAGGGTTTCGTAAGGCGTGTCCTTGGCGAAGTGCAGCGAATCGATGCGCTCGACCGGCTTGCGCATGCCGCCGTTGACGATGATGCCCATCAGCTCGGCCAGCGCGGCCGGCCGGTCGGCCGAGGCGCCCAGGGTGGTGGCGTAGGACGGCACCAGCGAGTCGAACGGATAGCCCATCTTCTTCCACTGCGCGTGGATCTTCAGGAAGGCTTCGACTTCGAGCAGGCCGGCGATGCGGTTGTCCTGGGCGTGCTTGCGGTGGGTCTTGAACAGCCAGGAATACACTTCCTGGCGTTCCTTGACGCTGGCATTGGTCACTTCGGTCCAGCCGGCCTTCGGATGGACGCGCAGGTAGCTCACCAGCCACAGCTCGAGCGGGTGCACCGAGGCCACGTAGCCGCGGTCGGCCAGCGACATGTTGCGCGGGTCGTACATCTCGTACATCTTCGGGATGCGGTCCGGGTCCATCTCTTTTGCCGTCGGCAGCGACTTGTCGATGAACTCGGCAAATTGCGCCAGCGAGGCCTTCGGCGCGATCGTGCGGTGGGCAGCGGCCAGTTTCGAGGCCATCGGACGCACGGTCTGGAACAGCAGGGCCTCGACCTCGGCCGGGGTCTTGCCCTTGTACTTGTTCCAGAACTTGGCCATGAACACCTTGCCTTCGCTGTCGGCGAAGCGCGCCAGGTATTCGGCGCGGCGCGGGTCGTCGGCGTCGGCCAGCAGCTGGGCCGAGGAACCCGGCAGCTGGAACATGTAGTAGCGCACGACGTCGCGCATCATCCGTACGAACACGAGGTTGGTCGAATTGCGCAGCGCCTCGGTCACCGTCATGATCCGGCTGTTATCGAGCTTGCTGAAGTTGCCGAAGGTGTGCAGGCCGCCGCCGGTGAAGAAGGCTTCGCCCGGGTTGGCCGAATACTTGCGCTCCATCGCGGCCGCCAGCATCGGCGCCAGGCCGCGGTCGGCGCGCGCGGGCAGCGTGCGGAAATACTCCAGCGCCCACTGCGACATGCGGTCTTTGGCGTCGACTTCGACGCCCATCAGGCCGATCTTGTCCATCGGCTCGAAGCGCTTGTGCAGCTGGTCGACGATGTCGAGATAGGTCACCAGGGTGCGCAGCTTGGCGGTCGAGCCGAGGTCGAGCTTGGCGCCTTCGTTGATGTCGAGCGGCTGGTCGTAGTTATCGGTCTGCACGCGCAGGTAGTTCACGTGCTCGCCGCGCTCCATCAGCGTGAAGCTGTAGACCACCTGGGCAGGGTCGCCGTTGCCGAGCAGGCCCTTGCCGGTCAGGCCGGCCGCTTTCGCATGCTCGGCGTCGGTCAGCTTGCGCAGCGCATCGGTGACGGCCGCCTGCACCTGGGCGTCGAGGGTGGACACCACCGACAGATCGAGGCGGTCGATGTTGTACAGGCGCGCGTCGCCCACCAGCGAGCCGAGGTGGTTGCGCACCGCATTGGCGGCCTTGCGCGACACGAAGGCGTCGGCGCCGGGCGCGGCCACGCCCGAGGCCTGGGACGGGTGCAGGGCTACCCGCAGTGCGGCGTCGCGCAGCTGCGGCGAGATCACGCCGGCCTGCGCCAGCACGCGCAGGTGGCTGTTGGTCAGGGTTTCGAGGTCGTTCTCGCCGGCGCCCAGGTAATAGGCCGGGCGGCGCTGCGCGATCATGAGCGACAGCGCCTCTTTGTAGGCGGTGACGGCGTCAGGGGTGTTCATCGGCCCCTTGAGCATGCGGCTGACCTGGTCGAAATCGCGCCCGTACCAGACCCACATGCCGTCGCCGATACCGTTGACTTCGCCGTAGCCCGGCTTGGCCGACAGCGGCACCGTGTTCAGGTAGTCGAGCACGATCTGGCGGCGCGACCCGGTGGTGTCTTCGCCATCCTGGTAGGCGCGCAGTGTGGCCGAGGACATCTGGATGATCTTGTCGTGCAGCGAGCCGGTGCGGCCCTCCGGAGAATGCCGGTATTTCTCGATCTGGGTGGCGAGCGTGGAGCCGCCGGCCACGCGCCCGGCGCCGCCCAGGCCGACGCTGCTCAGGGTCTTGTCGAACACGGCTTTCGAGAAGCGGTCCCATTCGATGGCCGGATTGCGGTGCGGATAGGCCGGGTCGAGCAGCTCGCGGTTCTCGATGAACAGCAGGCTTTGCACCAGCAGCGACGGCGCTTCGTCGAACTTGTGATAGAAGCGTTCGGGGAAGCGCGAGGCGAACAGGGGCTGGGCGCGGCAATCGAGGATCTCGAGGCCGACCTTGGTTTTCTCGTGGTAGGTGGCGTACAGGCCGCGGTCGGCCATCTCGACCATCTTGGGCGAGATGCGCGCCTGCGAATCGATCAGGTAGCCGCGCGACTCCAGTTTTTGCAGGTAGGCCGGCAGGCTGGCATAGCCCAGGCGCGTGTCGTAGGGGCTGGCTCCAGGGAAGCGGATCGATTGGCTCGGCCCCTTCTCCATGCGGAAGTCGAGGTCGGCGGCCATGCCGGCGAAAATCCTGGCCTGGAGGCGCGAGCTGCGCACCTCGAGCACGGTCCAGGCGGCCAGCAGCGCCAGCAGCACCAGCAAGGCGCCGTACAGCCAGAGCTTGACATTGCGCTTGCGCGGCGCCGGCCCGGGCGAGTCGGAACCCTCGGGCGGCTCGGGCGGAGGCAGCGGTTCGCCGCCGGACGCACCCCCGCCTCTGGCCACGGCCAGATGCGGGAAGGCTTCGTACAGGGGGACATCGCTGCCGCCCGCGGATGCGAGCACAGGTGCGCCGCCAGCTGGGGCGGAACGTCCGCGCCACTTGCCGACCGCGCGGAATACATTACTAGGCCGTCCTAAACGGCGGATACTTTCCATGATGGCTCAACCGGTTTGATTCAATATGCTGCGCTCAATCCCCGCCAACCTGCTCGCCATCGTTGCTGCTGGTTTGTTCGAGTGATTGCGTCGTCGTCAGTTCGCAAAAACGGGCGGCGCAAACTCACTCCAGATTGCACCACCACAGGTATCATTCCACCACATCAATACGTCACGCGCGAGACGCGGTTTAACAATTTTGATCCATGCGATGTATTTTCGCAAAAAAACAACGGCCGAGTTAGCTCAGCGGCATGCAGTCCTACAAAGCCTCCGGCGCTGTCCTGACACGCCGTCCGGGACCTGTGTTCAGGCCTGCGCCGCCGGCGTCAGGGCGCTGCCGCGCATCTCTTCCAGCGCTCCCAGGCAGTAGTACTGGAACCAGAGCCCGGCGAACAAGAAAATCATGATGTAGAGCCACAGCGACAGCAGCGCCAGGAAGGGGAACAGCACCACCGACAGCAGCGCCCCGCCCATCCAGGCAATGCCCGGCAGTGCGCCGGCCAGGCCCGAGGCGAAGCCGATCGTGAGCAGCGCGCCGCGATGGCGCCGCATCAGCTCCTGGCGCTCGTCCACGCTGGCATGCGCGGCCAGCGCGTCATAGCTCATCACGCGCGAGGTCACCCAGGCCCACAGGCAGGCCTGCACCAGCCAGGCCAGCGGCGGCACCGCATACAGCGGCAGGGTGAACAGCCATAGCACCGCGAACACCGCCGTGCTGCCGACGTTGATGGCGACGCTGCCGATGAAGGAACCGCCCTGCTTCTTTTCCAGCTGCGGGTAATGGTTGTTGCCGACGTGACGCTCGATGACGGGCATCGCGATCACGCCCATGAACAGCAGGGCCGAGCCGATGATCAGCGGCAGCAGCAGCGCGATGGCCAGCAGCGGCACCACCATCACCTTCAGCACGCTCAGGCCGAGCATGGCCAGCATGCCGCCGGTCTGCTGGAAGATCTCGTATTCGGTGAAGGCGCCATGCAGCCAGTCGAGCAGCGGCTGAAGGCCGGTCCAGAGCAGCGCGCCCCACAGCACCAGCGACAGCGCCAGCGGCGCGCTGGAGAGCAGCAGCATGCGGCGCGAGAACTGGGCCCGCAGCGCGCGGCGGTAGGCCAGGCCGACGCCTTTCATCGGACCACCCGGCACGGCGTCTGGGGAGGAAGAGGCATCGCGGCTCCTTGCTTGGTTTGCATGATTGCCATTCTACGCACATCGCCGGGGGCGCGGCCATTGGCAGCCCGTCCGGCGATGCACTACAATCGCCTTTCAACTTGAACAACAGGGAAGACCATGTCCACCAATACCACTGATTCCGGCCTGCAATACGAAGACACCGTCGTCGGCGACGGCGCCGAGGCGAAAGCCGGCCAGCACGTCACCGTCCACTACACCGGCTGGCTGCGCAACGACGACGGCACCGCCGGCGCCAAGTTCGATTCGAGCAAAGACCGCAATGACCCGTTCCAGTTCGCGCTGGGCGCCGGCCATGTGATCCGCGGCTGGGACGAAGGCGTGCAGGGCATGAAGGTCGGCGGCCAGCGCCGCCTCACCATCCCGGCCAGCCTCGGATACGGCGCCCGCGGCGCCGGCGGCGTGATCCCGCCGAACGCGACCCTGATCTTCGACGTCGAACTGCTGGCTGTCTAATACGCATGCCTGTAGGGTGGTCGGCTTTGCCGACCGCGCGTTCAAACCACGGTGCTGAAGCCCGTGCGCTTATTCATCGCGCAACTATCACCGCGCGATCGGCCGAGCCGGCCACCCTACCCCCGAGCATCCCCTCTAAAGTTCGCCCCGTTTGGGCGTGAACGCGCCGCTCCTGCGCTAAGATGCCCCGGCATTACCGTAATGCCAACGCAACCACCACAGGAGTATTCATGAGCTTGCAAGAACAGTTTGCCCAGGCCCAGGCCGAATCCAAGAATCTGCCGGAACGTCCGGACAACATGACCTTGCTGAAGATTTACGCGCTCTACAAGCAGGGCTCGAGCGGCGACGCCACCGGCGAGCGCCCGGGCATGACCGATTTCGTCAACCGCGCCAAGTTCGACGCCTGGGCCGCCCTGAACGGCACCTCGCAGGACGACGCCATGCAGCAGTACATCGACCTGATCGAAGAACTCAAGGGCTGAGGCGGGGCTGAAGTGTTGCCCGCCTAGGCGGGCAAAAAATTGATTAAGCGGGCACGAACACCTTGCGCATCTTTTCCGCCACCTTGGCCTCGATGGCCGCGGCGAATGCGCTCATGAAGAAGCCCAGGCGGATCCGCATGGCCGCGCGCCCGCCGTCCAGGGTCAGGGCGCCTTCCACCCCGCTGCGCTCGAAGCGCAGGACGTCCCCTTCCCACTTGCACTCCAGGCCATATTCGGTCGAGATGCGCTGCGCCACCTGCTGGGCCGCTGCGCGCGCCTGTTCCGGGCTGAGGCTGTGTTCCTGGACGATGCTGATTTCCGACATGCTGGGCTTTCCTTCATTTATTGCGAGACAGTCCGCCATGATGCCAGCTGGAAGCGAACTCGGCCAGTCCGCCACAGCACACCGCTTCCGTTCCAGATCAATTGATAGTGCTCAATGCCCGCATTGCCCAGCGCGCGAACATGGTCAGGCCGCCCGACATTTCGCAAGGAGCCGTCATGGAACCAGGTGCCCCCTTGCCGGACGCGTTGGCCACGCTTGACCGTGACCAACCTCCGGCCCGCTTCATCCCCACGCCCAGCGCGCCCTACCAGCGCCAGCACCGCGCCGCCCGGCTGCTCGAGCAGCCGGCGGTGCCTGAGCCGGCCCCGGGCGCCGCACCTGCCCCCCTGGAAGACGAGGTCTCGGCAGAACCTCCGCCCCTGCCCCATGCCTTCGGCGCGCGCGTGCTGATGTGGAAGCAGGACCCGTCGGTCGGCGAGATCGGCACCCGCCGCGCCTACCTGCCCGGCCCGGTCCTGGCCGGCCCGCGCGACGCCCGCATCGCGCCCGGCAGCCCCGGCATCGACCCGGTCGAGCCGAACACCTTGGGCGATTTCGTCACCCAGCCCGACACCCCGCAGTTCGACGCGGTGCACACCTTCTCGGTGGTGCGCCAGACCCTGACCATGTACCAGCGCGCCCTGTTTGGGGCCGGGCTCGAGATGCCCCTGCCCTGGCAGTGGAACACCAGCATGGACACGCGCCCGCTAACGGTCTTCCCCTACGGCCTGCCGAACGTGATGAACGCGTTCTACAGCCGCAGCCAGGCCTGCCTGAAGTTCGGCGATTTCATCCCGAACGGCACCGCTGGTGGTGAGGCTGCGCGCGTGTACACCTGCCGTTCCTTCGACATCGTGGCCCACGAGACCGCCCATGCGGTGCTCGACGGCCTCAAGCCGCAATGGCTGCTGGCCGACGCCCCGCCCCAGACCGGCGGCCTGCACGAAGCCTTCGGCGACCTGACCGCGATCTTCCTTGCCCTGTCCCAGCTCGACCAGTGCGAAGCCGTGGTCGCACAGACCAAGGCCCACCTGCACGACAAGACCTACCTCTCAGACATTGCCGAGCAGTTCGGCCTGGCCCTGGGCGGCGCCACCGGGCTGCGCAACGCCGACAACGACCTGACCCTCGGCCAGGCCGGCACCCAGGTGCATGCGATCTCGCAGGTCTTCACCGGCGCCATGTACGACGTGCTGGCCGACATGTTCGCCTACGAACGCAACCCGCTGCTGGACGACTGCGCCGCCGTACTGCACCGGGTGGCGGCCTACCTGCGCGGTCTGCTGCTGCGCGCCCTGATCGCCGCGCCGGACCGCGCCGCCACCTATGTCGACGTGGTCAACGAGATGCTGCGCATCGTTCTTGAAGACGGCAAGCCCGACAGCTACGCCGCCTTCATCCGCAACCAGTTCGGGCGGCGCGACGTGGTGGAGGCGCCGCCGGAAGGCTCGGCGGCGGCCATCGGCGGCGAGAAACTGGCGCCCAAGGTCTGCGACGCGCCCGGCGCGCGCCAGGACCGGCGCGCCTGCTGCGGCACCATGAACCTGCCCGAATACCACAAGGTCGACCAGGTGCTGGACGGCGAAGCCCGGGCGCTGGCGCGCTGGTGCGCGGCCAATGGCCGGATGGGCGAGTGCACGGTTCCTGCCGCTGCGGCGGTCCCGGTGTCCTCGATGGCGGACCAATCATGAAGATCAGCGCGCGCGCCTGCGGCGGCTTCGCCGGACTGGCCGAAGCCTACGACCTCGACACCGCCCACCACCCCATCGGCGGCGAGCTCGAAGGCCTGCTGGGCCGGCTCGATTTCTTCTCGGCCGCGCCGGTCTGCCCGGTCGGGGCCGATATGCCGCGCTGGGAAATCACGGTCGAGGACGGGCCGCGCTGCCATACGGTCTTCGTGCGCGAGGACGGCAGCGGCGGCGACTGGCAGACCCTGTTACAGCGCCTGCGCGGCGCCGCCTGAAGCGAAATTGGCCCTGGCGGCGTCCTGCTGTGCGCCGTCACGGCCAACATTTGCTTATATATATTGTGTATAAGGCCAATTTGTCGGAAAGCGGGAATTGCCCTAAAATACAGTGCTTTGCCATGTCCGGCCGGCCCCCGCGCCCGGCGCCGCGACGCCTTACCAACTAATAGGACTGTTATGACCCACGTTGTCACCGAATCGTGCATCCGCTGTCGTTATACCGATTGCGTCGATGTATGCCCGGTAGATTGTTTCCGGGAAGGCCCGAATTTCCTCACCATCGACCCTGACGAATGCATCGACTGCGCCGTCTGCGTCGCCGAGTGCCCGGTGAATGCAATCTACGCGGAAGAAGACGTGCCGTCGGACCAACAGCAATTCATCAAGATTAACGCCGACCTGTCGCGCTTCTGGCCGTCGATCACCAAGACCAAGCCGGCCCTGCCCGACGCGGAAGAGTGGAAAGACGTCAAGGACAAGCTGGACCAGCTGGCCCGCTAAGCTCCGTACAGCCGGGCCCGGCCGAACGCGGGACCGCTGGGCCTGGCCTCAGCGCAGGTTCGTCAATCGTGGCACACTAGCGGCCACCGTCACACCCACACCCAAAAAAACCACAGGATTTAAGCGCATGACTATCAGTGCCTCCCACGAAGCGGGCAGCATCGCTCCCAACAGCTCGTTCGCCGGTGCGATCGACGCCGACGCCGTGATCATCGGCGCCGGTCCGGTCGGCCTGTTCCAGGTCTTCGAACTCGGCCTCCTCGAAATCAAGGCCCATGTCATCGACTCGCTGCCGGCCGTCGGCGGCCAGTGCGTGGAACTGTACCCGGACAAGCCGATCTACGACATCCCGGCCGTGCCGGTGTGCACCGGCCAGGAACTGACCGACAACCTGCTCAAGCAGATCGAGCCGTTCGAGCCGACCTTCCACCTGAACCAGGAAGTCACGACCGTGCAGCGCCGCGAAGACGGCCGCTTCAACGTCGAGACCTCGACGGGCACCCAGTTCATCACCAAGACCATCTTCATCGCCGCCGGCGTCGGCTCGTTCCAGGCGCGCACGATGAAGGTCGACGGCATCGAGAAGTTCGAAGGCTCGCAGCTGCACTACCGCGTCAAGGATCCATCGATCTTCGAGGGCAAGAACCTGGTCATCTGCGGCGGCGGCGACTCCGCGCTGGACTGGGCGCTGAACTTCGTGGGCAAGGCCGAATCGGTCGTGCTGCTGCACCGCCGCGAAGACTTCCGCGCGGCCCCGGCCTCGGTGGCCAAGATGAAGGCCCTGTGCGACGAATACGAAATGCAGCTGATCACCGGCCAGGTGGTGGGCTTCCACGAAACCGACGGCAAGCTGTCGGAAGTCAAAGTCACCGGCGCCGACGGCGTCACCCGCCGCGTGCCGCTGGACATGCTGATGGTCTTCTTCGGCCTGTCGCCGAAACTCGGTCCGATCGCCGAATGGGGCCTGGACATCGAGCGCAAGCAGCTCAAGGTCGTGGATACCGAAAAGTTCGAGACCAACGTGCCGGGCATCTTCGCCGTGGGCGACATCAACACCTATCCGGGCAAGAAGAAGCTGATCCTGTCGGGCTTCCACGAAGCCGCGCTGGCCGCCTTCGGCGCCGCGCCCTACATCTTCCCGGACAAGAAGATCCACATGCAATACACGACGACCTCGCCGAAGCTGCACAAGATCCTCGGGGTCGAAAGCCCGGTCTTCGACTAAGCGGGCTTCGCCCTCAAAAAATGCCGCCCGGTGCAAGCCTGGCGGCATTTTTTTTGACCCTTATCGGGTTGGCATCGAGTAGAAAAAACCGCATCGTTCCGTAACGTAGTGACGACGAAAAAGCGCTCTTGATCAACGCATTTCCGGTTATGTGGGGAGCCTCACCGAACTACCGCACACAAATATGCTACAAGGGAGTTGTGAGCGCAGGGAATTGAAAACGACTGTTTCCACAAGTAAATCATATCCCCTATAATCAACCGCAGTCACGCGCAACGATTGCGACGCGCTTAGCCTACCGAAGGAACACTTTATGCTTTACCAACTACACGAGATGCAACGCTCTTTCCTCACCCCGCTGATGCAGTGGGCTGACGCGTCCTCGAAAATGTTCTCGAACCCGGTGTCGCCATTCGCGCACACGCCGTTCTCGCAACGTATCGCCGCAGGTTACGAACTGATGTACCGCCTTGGCAAGGATTACGAAAAGCCGGCCTTCGGCATCAAGACCGTCCCTGTCAACGGTTCCGATGTCGGCATCATCGAGCACACCGTGGTGGAAAAGCCATTCTGCAAGCTGCTCCATTTCAAGAAAGACCTGGGCGACCAGGCTTTTGCCGCGCTGAAGCAGCCGACCGTACTGCTCGTCGCGCCCCTGTCGGGCCACCATGCCACCCTGCTGCGCGACACCGTACGCGCCCTGCTGGCCGAGCATGACGTCTTCATCACCGACTGGACCGACGCCCGCATGGTGCCGCTATCAAGCGGCCCGTTCCACCTCGACGACTACATCTTCTACGTGCAGGACTTCATCCGCCACCTCGGACCCGACGTGCACGTGATCTCGGTCTGCCAGCCGACCGTGCCGGTACTGGCCGCGATCTCGCTGATGGCGACCAACAAGGATCCGAAGCTGCCGAAGACGATGACCATGATGGGCGGCCCGATCGACCCGAGCAAGTCGCCCACCGCCGTCAACGACCTGGCCGTCGAAAAGCCCTTCTCGTGGTTCGAGAACACCGTGATCTATTCGGTGCCGGGCAACTACCCTGGCTTCGGCCGCAAGGTCTATCCCGGCTTCCTGCAGCATGCCGGCTTCATCGCGATGAACCCGGGCCGCCACGCCCAGAGCCACCGCGAGTTCTACTCGCACCTGCTGCAGGGCGACGACGATTCGGCCGAAGCGCACCGCCAGTTCTACGACGAATACAACGCCGTGCTCGACATGCCGGCCGAGTACTACCTCGACACCATCAAGACCGTGTTCCAGGAACACCGCCTGCCCAAGGGCACCTGGGAAGTCGGCGGCCAGCTGGTGCGCCCGCAGGACATCACCACGGTCGCCCTGTTCACGGTCGAAGGCGAACTCGACGACATCTCGGGCGCCGGCCAGACCCGCGCGGCGCACGACCTGTGCACCGGCATCCCGCCGGAAATGCACCTCGACTTCGAGGCCCCGAAATGCGGCCACTACGGCATCTTCTCGGGCCGCCGCTGGCGCGAGATCATCTGCCCGAAGATCGGCGAGTTCATTCGGGCGCATGCCTGAATAACGTAAAAATGCCGGAGATTAGCTCCGGCATTTTTGTTTGGGGGTCGCGGGTACACAGCGAAGCCGGTCAGCGTCAGCGCATCATCACTTCCCCACCAACACCTCCGTCACCACCCCCGTCGCAATCGACACCAGCGCATAATCGCTCCCCGCCTGCACCCACTGGTGCCCGCGCGGCGGTTCCGTCAGGCGGTGCGCCTTCCAGTTCTCGACCACGTAATGATGCGTGCGGTAGCGCGCCGGCAACTGCTCGCCGCGCTTGAGCTGGCCGCTGGTTTCCACGCTGCGGTAGCGTCCCGTCTTTTCTGCCTGCTTGACCTGCTGTGCCCGTGCTTCCTGTTCGCCACGCTGGTGGACCTGGGCCGCGGCGCCACCGGCCAGCACCGCGGCGACCAGGGCCGGGACGATGAGTTTGTTCATGTGAGCTCCTGTATGGGCATCGATGGCTCCAGTACACCACGCACACGCCGCGCAGTCTGTTCGCTCAAGCACGCTGATTGCGTGCGCTGGCGAACTTCGCACCGGCACCGGTTTTGGCGGATAATGTCGGCTTTCCCCGCACCCGCGCGCCGTGACCAAGACCCTCGCCGACCAGATCGAAGACCTGCTGCCGCAGACGCAATGCACGAAGTGCGGCTATCCCGCATGCCGGCCATACGCGGAGGCCATCGCACGCGGCGAAGCTGACATCAACCAGTGCCCGCCCGGCGGCATCGAGGGCGTGCGGCGCCTCTCTAGCGTGACCGGCCGCCCGGTGATCCCGATCAATCCCGCCAACGGCCTCGAGCGCCCGCGCCCGGTCGCCTTCATCGACGAGTCGCTCTGCATCGGCTGCACCCTGTGCATCCAGGCCTGCCCGGTGGACGCCATCCTGGGCGCGGCCAAGCAGATGCATACCATCCTGCCGAGCCTGTGCACCGGCTGCGACCTGTGCGTCGCGCCCTGCCCGGTCGACTGCATCTCGATGCTGCCGGTCACGAACACGACCGGCTGGGATGCGTGGCCGCAGGAAGCGGCCGATGCGGCGCGTGCGCGCCACGACTTCCGCAGCGAACGCCTGCGGCGCGAGAAAGCGGAAAACGATGCGCGGCTGGCGGCCAAGGCGCTGGCGAAGATGCGCGAAGTGACGCTTGAAGCGGCCAACACGCCGGAAGAACTGGCGGAGAAAGAACGCAAGCGCGCCATCATCGCCGCCGCGATCGAGCGCGCGCGCCAGAAAGCCTCTAGCACGCCGCCGGACCAGCAGTAAGCCCACGCTCACCATGAACCCCGCCAAACGTCTCGAGATCTTCACGCGCTTTCGCGCCGCCAACCCGAAGCCCACCACCGAACTCGAATTCACCACGCCCTTCGAACTCCTGATCGCGGTGCTGCTGTCGGCGCAATCGACTGACGTCGGCGTCAACAAGGCCACGCGCCGCCTCTACCCGGTGGCGAACACGCCGCAGGCCATCCTCGACCTGGGCCTGGACGAACTCAAGTCGTATATCGCGACCATCGGCCTGTACAACACCAAGGCGAAGAACGTGATCGCCACCTGCCGGATTTTGGTGGACCAGTACGGCGGCGAAGTGCCGCCCGTGCGCGAGGCGCTGGAATCGCTCCCGGGCGTGGGCCGCAAGACCGCCAACGTGGTGCTCAATACGGCGTTTGGCGAGCCGACCATGGCGGTGGACACCCACATCTTCCGGGTCTCGAACCGCACCGGTATCGCGCCGGGCAAGAACGTCGACATCGTCGAGCAGAAGCTGCTCAAGTTCGTGCCCAAGGATTTTTTGCATGACGCCCACCACTGGCTGATCCTGCACGGCCGCTATACCTGCGTGGCGCGTAAACCCAAGTGCTGGAACTGCCTGATCGCCGACCTGTGCGAATTCCGCGGCAAGACGCCGGCGCCGGCCGGCGTGCTCGATCCGGCAGCGGCGCCCACGCTCAATGCGACGGAGCTGGCGCGCGACGGCGCCTAGGACATCTGCTTTTCGCCGGCTTACCCGGGAGCGCGCAAGCGTGCCGGCGACTGGGCTGGAATGGCCCGGCGCGCCGCGCGCGCATCTTCGAGCCTGAACACGGAGACGACCTCGGTGAGCGCCAGCGTTTGCTCACGCAGCGATTCCGCCGCCGCGGCAGCTTCTTCCACCAGCGCCGCGTTCTGCTGGGTGGCGGTGTCCATCTCGCTCACCGCCATGTTGACCTGGGCAATGCCCGCGCCCTGCTCTGCACTGGCGGTGCTGATCTCGCCGATGATGTCCATCACGCGGCGCACGCTGGTGACGATCTCACCCATCGTGGCGCCGGTCTCGCCGACCAGGCAGTTGCCGGCATCGACGCGCGCGACCGAATCGTTGATCAGGCCCTTGATCTCCCTGGCCGCGGTCGCCGAGCGCTGCGCCAGGTTGCGCACTTCGCCCGCGACGACCGCAAAGCCGCGGCCCTGCTCGCCGGCACGCGCCGCTTCGACAGCGGCGTTCAGCGCCAGGATGTTGGTCTGGAAGGCGATGCCGTCGATGACCGAAATGATGTCCACGATCTTGCGCGACGATTCGCTGATCGAGGCCATGGTGCCGACCACCTGCTCGACCATGTTGCCGCCCTTGACGGCCACGTCGCAGGCCGAGATGGCGAGCTGGTTGGCCTGGCGCGCGTTGTCCGCGTTCTGCTGCACGGTGGAGGTGATTTCTTCCATCGACGAAGCGGTTTCCTCGATGGCGCCGGCCTGGTGTTCGGTGCGGGTCGACAGGTCCAGGTTGCCGCGCGCGATTTCATCCGATGCCACGGCAATGGTTTCCGCGCCGCCGCGCACTTGCGCCACGATGTTCTGCAGGCTGCCGGTCATGTCCTTCAGCGCCTGCAGCAGCTGGCCGGTTTCGTCGTCCGTGCGCACCTCGATGACAGTGCGCAGGTCGCCCGATGCGACGTTCTGCGCCGCCTCGACCGCCTCGCCGAGCGGGCGGGTGATCGAGCGCGACACCAGGATTCCGGCGGCGACGGCGGCGATCGCGCCCAGCAGCATCAGTGAGTAGCTGAGCACGGTAGCGCGTTTGCCGACCGCTTCCGCTGCCAGGACGGTCGCGTCGGTCTGCTTCGCCATGGCCTCACGGGCCTTGACCAGGAGCTCGGCCGGCGCGCGGTCCATGCCCTTGACCGCCTTGTCGCCGGCAGCCGCGTCGAATTCCGCAGCAGTGAAATCGGCGAAGCCGCGGCGATAGCCCTCGCCCATCTTGAGGTGGGCCTGCCCGAACCGGACCAGCAATTCGCGCACTTCGCCCGCCGGCATGGCGGCGGCCAGCTCCGCTACCTCCTTGGCAAGCCCGGCCTCGTTACTCTGGAAGGCCTTCCAGTATTTGACGCGCTGTTCTTCATCCTTGCCGCGCAGCAGGGTGTTCTTCCATTCCTGGGTCTGCAGCCGGAAGTGCGACAGCAGGCTTTCCACGCGCTGGGCATGGGTGGACTGGACGACGGCGGCGTTATAGGTGTCGATGGCGTGGTTCATCTGGCTCATGCCGAAGAATCCGGCGCAGGCGACCAGCAGGGTGACGGCGGCGAAGCCGATGGGCAGTTTACGGCTGAGTTTCATGATCGGGTCCTGGAAAACACGTTGCACAAGCGCGGACGGCTATGCAGGGCGCATCTCCAGTCTAGGTGGTTTGTGTCTTCCAGGCAAAATTAAGACCCTGGCCATGAGCGAACGGGCATCACTATGTAGCTCAGCAGCAACGGACGCACCATGGCGGTGCGAACCGGCTTACAGCAGCACGAGGTTATCCCGGTGCACCAGCTCCGGCCCTTCGACATAGCCGAGGATGCGTTCTATCTCGGCCGACGAATGGCGCATGATGCGCCGCACTTCGCTGCTGGTGTAATTGGTCAGGCCGCGTGCCAGCGGCTGGCCCGCTTCGTCGATGCAGGTGATCACCTGCCCGCGTCCGAACTCGCCGCGCACGGCGACCACGCCGATCGGCAGCAGCGACTTGCCTTCGCGCGTGAGCTTCTGCGCGGCGCCGGCGTCGATCACGACCTCGCCGGTGGTGTGCAGGTGGTCGATCATCCACTGGCGGCGCGCGGTCAGGCGGCCGGTCGGCGCGACCAGCTGGGTGCCGATCGCCTCGCCGCCGGCCAGGCGGGTGAGGACCTCGTCTTCGCGGCCCCAGGCGATGATGGTATGGGCGCCGGAGCGCGCGGCGCGGCGCGCGGCCAGCACCTTGGTCAGCATGCCGCCGCGGCCCAGGCTCGAGCCCGCGCCGCCGGCCATCGCTTCCAATGCGGGGTCGCCCGCCTGGCCTTCGGCGATCAGGTGCGCCGTAGCGTCCTTGCGCGGGTCACTCGAATACAGGCCGCGCTGGTCGGTCAGGATCACCAGCACGTCCGCCTCGATCAGGTTGGCCACCAGCGCGCCCAGGGTGTCGTTGTCGCCGAACTTGATCTCGTCGGTGACCACCGTGTCGTTCTCGTTGATGATCGGGACCACGCCCAGGCGCAGCAGGGTGGTGAGCGTCGAGCGCGCGTTCAGGTAGCGTTCGCGGTCGGCCAGGTCGGCGTGGGTCAGCAGCACTTGCGCCGTGCCTATGCCGTGGCTGCGGAAGCTGGTTTCGTAGATCTGCGCCAGACCCATCTGGCCTACGGCCGCGCAGGCCTGCAGTTCGTGGATATCGGTCGGGCGCCTGGCGAAGCCGAGGCGCAGCATGCCCTCGGCGATGGCGCCCGAGGACACCAGCACGACTTCCTTGCCGAGATCGCGCAGTGCGGCAATCTGGGAGGCCCAGCGGGCGATGGCGGTGTGATCCAGGCCCCTGCCCTCGTCCGTGACGAGCGAGGAACCGACCTTGACGATGATGCGCGAGGCTTGCTGGAGCGTTGAGTTCATGGCGACAGGATTTTCCCTCGCGGCCGCAAGGCCAGCAGGGAAAGTCCCGCCAACAACTCGACCGCGCTGACTGCTAATAATACCCCCTTCGGCAGCCCGATCGCGAAAGCCGCGACAAGGCGCCCGGCCGGCTGGGCCAGGAGGAACAATGCGGTGAGGTCGCCAAGGATGGGCTGGTCGCCCCGCCTGGCTGCCAAAAGCGCCAGCAGCGCGATAGCGAGCCGGACTCCGACGTAGACGGCGTAGAACTGGCTGTAGCCGTTCACGCCAACGAGAAACACGCCCATCGCCGACGCAATGCGGTCGGGATCGAGCAATGCCGCCAGGGCCGCCAGCGAGCTGGCGGTGGCGACGAGTTGCAGCAGCCGACTGCGCAGCCAGCCGCGGCTGATGCCGGGGCTGGCACGCTTGCCGGGTGATGCGCCGGCCAGCTTAGTCTTCAAGGATCTTGAAGCGTGGGTCTTCCGGATCGATCGACGAGATGCCGCGCGCTTCCTCGGTCATCGAGGTTTCTTCGGCGCGCTGCGCGCTGTGGCGCTTCTCTTCCAGGTGCAGGTAGATCGCGTTGATCAGGTCCTGGCAGCCTTCGCGGTTCAGTGCCGAGATCTCGAACACAGGACCTTTCCAGGCCATGCGCTTGACGAAGTCTTTCACACGCTTCTTGCGCTCGGCTTCGTCCAGCACGTCGAGCTTGTTCAGCACGATCCAGCGCGGCTTGTTCAGCAGCTCTTCGTCGTACTTTTCAAGTTCCTTGACCAGCGCCTTGGCTTCCTTGACCGGATCGACGTTGGTCTCGAACGAGGACAGGTCGACGATGTGCAGCAGCAGGCCGGTACGCGCCAGGTGGCGCAGGAACTGGTGGCCCAGGCCCAGGCCTTCGGACGCACCTTCGATCAGGCCCGGGATGTCGGCGATCACGAAGCTGCGCTCGTGCGACACGCGCACCACGCCCAGGTTCGGGTGCAGGGTCGTGAACGGGTAGTCGGCGATCTTCGGCTTGGCGTTCGACACGGCCGTAATGAAGGTCGACTTGCCGGCGTTCGGCATGCCCAGCAGGCCGACGTCGGCCAGCACTTTCAGTTCCAGGCGCAGGGTGCGGCGCTCGCCTTCCTTGCCCTCGGTCTTCTGGCGCGGTGCGCGGTTGGTCGAGGTCTTGAAGTGGATATTGCCCCAGCCGCCCTCGCCGCCCTTGGCCAGCAGTTCGCTCTGGCCATGCGAGGTCAGGTCGGCGACGATCTCGCCGTTGACGTCGTCGATGATCAGGGTGCCGACCGGCATGCGCAGGTAGACGTCTTCAGCGCCCTTGCCGTAGCAATCGGAGCCACGGCCCGGTTCGCCGTCCTTGCCGTGGTGGGTCTTCGAATAGCGGAAGTCCACCAGGGTGTTGATGTTGCGGTCGGCCACCACGTAGATCGAGCCGCCCTTGCCGCCGTCGCCGCCGTCCGGGCCGCCGAACGGGCGGAACTTCTCGCGGAGGAACGAGGCGCACCCGTTGCCGCCGTCGCCGGCGATGACTTCAATTCTTGCTTCGTCGATAAACTTCATGATGGTAACCGCTTAAAAACTAAAAAGGCCCTACCTGGGGCAGAGCCTTTCGATGGAAGGCTTGCGCCTTACAAAGAGCGCCGCAAACGCGGCGCATGCATGCGTAAATTACGCTGCGACTGCTTCGCTAGCAATGACGGTCACGAACTGCTTCGAGCCCACGCCTTGCTTGACGAACTTGACATGACCATCGACCAGCGCGAACAGGGTGTGATCCTTGCCGGTGCCGACGTTGGTGCCGGCGCGCACTGGGGTGCCGCGCTGACGAATGATGATGCCGCCGGCGTTGATCGCCTGGCCGCCGTAGACTTTCACGCCGAGGCGCTTGCTTTCTGAGTCACGGCCGTTGCGGGTAGTACCGCCGCCTTTTTTGTGTGCCATTTACTTACTCCTTGATGACTGAACTGATGGACCGGTCGGCGATTAGCCGTTGATCGAAACCACTTGGATTTCGGTGTAGTTCTGGCGGTGGCCCTGACGCTTTTGGTAGTGCTTACGACGACGCATCTTGAAGATACGCACCTTGTCGTGGCGACCTTGGGAAATCACCTTCACCAGAACCGTTGCACCTTCGACCAGCGGAGCCCCAAACTTGAGGCTGTCGCCCGCGCCAATGGCGAGGACCTGATCGATCGTGAGTTCGGAACCAATGTCAGCCGGTATCTGTTCTATTTTAAGTTTTTCGCCAGCGACAACTTTATACTGCTTGCCACCGGTTTTTATGACCGCGTACATGATTAGAAACCTCATCAAATGTTAAAAGAATCTCGCCGGCGTCAGAGACGCTGAACTGTTCGGATGCCGGGGAACAGAGGATTATACATAACTCGCTGCAGCGCGTCAAAACGGCGCCACTATTTCGGACGAGCCGGCCGGCCACCGTAGCGTGCTGGCAACGCCCGCGCCCGGCACCGGGCCCGAGCCCTCGCGGCGAGCCGGAAGTCATCAGTGGGGCAGCCTTCCCTTGCATGTCGTATAATCACCACTTAACCAAATACTCACTGTTTATTGCAGGTTCGCCTTGTCAGCCGCTACCCAACACGCCCAGAACACCATCGCACAATCGATCGCCACCGACATGGATGCCGTCAATGCGGTGATCCGGCAGCGCCTGCACTCGGAAGTGAGCCTGGTCAACCAGATCGCCGAGTACATCATCAGTGCCGGCGGCAAGCGCATCCGGCCGGTGCTGGTGCTCCTTCTGGCAAACGCCTATGGCTACCGCGGCACCGCCCACCACGAGCTGGCGGCGGTCGTCGAATTCATCCACACCGCCACCCTGCTGCACGACGACGTCGTCGATGAATCCTCGATGCGGCGCGGCCGCCAGACCGCCAACGCCCTGTTCGGCAATGCCGCCTCGGTGCTGGTCGGCGACTTCCTGTATTCGCGCTCGTTCCAGATGATGGTCAGCCTCGACAACATGCGCATCATGCGCATCCTGTCCGACGCCACCAACGTGATTGCCGAAGGCGAAGTGCTGCAGCTGCTGAACATGCACGACCCGGACGTGACGCACGAGAGCTATCTCAAGGTGATCCGCTCCAAGACCGCCAAGCTGTTCGAAGCGGCCGCCGAACTGGGCGCGCTGATCTCCGGCGCCACCGACGAGCAGATCGAAGCGGCCGGCGAATACGGCCGCTCGCTGGGCACCGCCTTCCAGCTGATCGACGACGTGCTCGACTACGCCGGTGACGCCGCCGAGATCGGCAAGAACCTGGGCGACGACCTGCGCGAAGGCAAACCGACCCTGCCCCTGATCTGGCTGATGGACCACGGCACCCCCGAGCAGCGCGAGCTGGTGCGCAACTGCATCGAGCACGGCGACGAAGCCCAGTTCGAAGCCGTGCTGGCCGCCGTCACCTCGAGCGGCGCGCTCGACTACACCCGCCAGCAGGCGGAACAGGCCGGCAAGCGCGCGGCGGAAGCGATCTCCGGTTTGCCCGAGAGCGTGTACAAATCAAGCCTGCTGCAACTGTGCAGCTTCGCTGTTGACAGAAACCATTAAGCAAAATTATATTAATGCTTCCCGAGGCAGAGTGTTTCAGGCGCCTCGAACCAGTCGGGGTGTAGCTTAGCCCGGTAGAGCGCTACGTTCGGGACGTAGAGGCCGGAGGTTCGAATCCTCTCACCCCGACCACAGAATAACAAAGGCCAGATGCAGCGACAGCGCATCTGGCCTTTCCTTTACTGCTCTCAGCACTACGCGTCAGTCTACACTCGCGCCCCAATACTGCGGCGGCGGACCAGGCATCCGGCCACACCAAGACCGAGCAGGGCCAGGGTTCCCGGCTCCGGAACCGTGCCCACGGCGCCGTTCTGGAAATCGAAGTTCGTGATACTGGTGTCTACCACGCCACTTACAGCGCGTGCAACCAGGCCGATCTCATAAGGATTCGAAAGACCGGTACTCCAGGGTGCGACGTCGGTATAGGTCAGCGTCGTGCCGACCTGCGAACCAAGCGCGCTGCTGGGGTTTGACGCAACGGCATGGCTGAAGACTTTGCCTGTGATCGTAAAATCCTGTCCGTTGAAGGCGAGATCGAGCATGAGCCTGTACCAGGCGTCCTCCAGAATGTCATTGCTGAGAGAGACACTGCTCAGATTGGATGTCGACACACCGGTCTGCTGTTGCAGCTTGACCGAAAAGCTGTCGCTGTTGCCTGCATTCGTCAGGAACAAGGCGATGCCGGTGTTGCCAGGGCCTTCGTTAAACATCGTCACGAGGCCGCCGCCTTTGCCGTTATTGAAGCGGCTGATCAGTATATCGGCTGACATGGACATGTTGCCGGTAAACATGTTCTTCACCGTGCCATCGATCGGTGTCGTGTCGTAGATCGTGACGCGTCCCATTGGCGAGGCGTTATTGTCCGAACCGGTGAAGTTCAAGGCCGTGTTCAAGCCGGGACCATCTGCCGGCCCGCCAAGATCCTGGCCGCGGTTGATCATCGCCCCATTGTGAACATCGCGGAAGTACCCGAAGGTCTGCACCGCGCTGTTATCGTAATCCGTCGCGGAAAACGTGATGGGGACTGCTTGCGCGAGCGAACTGGCCAGGCAGAAGAGTCCAGCAAGACCAACAGAATGAATCGACTTTTGAAATTTCAACATGGCATCCCTCGGCGCTGCCCTGCTTTCACGCGCTTTTTCATTGAAGCAATCAAAAAACTGCAATAGTATCCAGAGCACTTCGTGCCCCTTCCCTATTGCCAGGATTTGATACCCATGCAGCTTCGCCCCCTCCCCCTCTTGCTGGTCGCCCTGTTTGCCTCAAGCACGATCTCCACCGCCCATGCCGCCACGCCGGCCAAGGCAGCAGCAGCGCCGAACGCCGTCCTGAAAGTCGACTACCAGAAGTTCACCCTGCCCAACGGCATGGACGTGATCTTCCACATCGACCGCTCCGACCCCGTCGTGGCCGTGAACCTGACCGCGCACGTGGGCTCGTCCCGTGAAAAAGTCGGCCGCACCGGCTTTGCCCACCTGTTCGAGCACCTGCTGTTCCTGGAATCGGAAAACCTCGGCAAGGGCGGCCTGGACAAGATGACGGCGCGCATCGGCGGCTCGGGCGCCAACGGGTCGACCTCGCAGGACCGCACCAACTACCTGCAGACGGTTCCCAAGGATGCGCTGGAAAAAATGATCTGGGCCGAAGCGGACAAGCTCGGCTGGTTCATCAACACCGTCACCGATCCGGTGCTGGCCAAGGAAAAGCAGGTCGTCAAGAACGAGAAGCGCCAGGGCGTGGACAACGCGCCCTACGGCCACACCCGCTACGTCATCAACAAGGCCCTGTACCCGGCCGACCATCCGTACAACTGGCAGGTGATCGGTTCGCTGGAAGACCTGCAGAATGCGCAGCTCGACGACGTCAAGGAATTCTTCCGCCTCTGGTATGTGCCGAACAACGTGACCCTGGTGCTGGCCGGCGACTTCGATCCGGTGCAGGCCCGCAAATGGGTCGAAAAGTATTTTTCCGAAATCAAGCGCGGCGACGCCATCAAGCCGATGGTCAAGCGCGCCGGCAGCGTGGCGCAAACCGTCAAACTGGCCCACGAAGACAATTTCGCCAAGCTCCCCGAGCTGACCATGGCCTGGCCGACCGTCGAAGACCTGCACGCCGATTCCTACGCGCTTGAGGTGCTGGCTGAATACCTGTCCCAGACCAAGCGCGCGCCCTTCTATAAAGTACTGGTGGAAGACAGCAAGCTGGCGCCGAGCGTCCAGATCGGCAACCAGACATCGGAACTGGCCGGCCAGTTCATGCTGCGGGTTCGTGCTTTCGAAGGCAAGCCCCTCGATACCGTCGCAACCGCCGTCGGCCAGGCTTTCGCCAGGTTCGAGCAGGAAGGCATTTCCGAGAAAGACCTCGCCCGCATCAAGGCCGGCATCGAAACCCGTTTCTACAACTCGGTGTCCAGCGTGCTCGGCAAATCAGCGCTGCTGGCCGAATACAACTATTTGACCGGCAATCCAGGCTATGTCGCGGAAGGCATCAAGAAGACGCTGGCGGTCTCGCGTGCCGACGTGCGGCGCGTCTACGACACCTATATCAAGGGCAAGCCGTATGTTGCGACCAGCTTCGTCCCGAAAGGCAAGCTGGACCTGGCCCTGACTGGCTCGGCCAAGGCCGAAGTCGTCGAGGAAAAAGTCGTGCAGGGGGCGGAGAAGGCGGTCGATGCGAGTGCGAATGCCGACTACGCCAGGACCGCATCCACCTTTGACCGCAGCAAGGAGCCGGCCTACGGCCCGACGCCGGCGCTCAAGGTGCCGCAGGTGTGGGACACCAGGCTGGCCAACGGCATGCGCGTGATCGGCATCGAGAACCGCGAAGTGCCGCTGGTGCAGTTCGATATCGCGATCGACGGCGGCCTGCTGCTCGACAGGCTCGACAAGGTGGGGGTGGCCAACCTGATGGCGCGCATGATGACGCAGGGCACCGCGAAGCGCACCCCGCAGGAACTGGAAGAAGCGATCCAGCAACTGGGCGCCACGATCAATGTGTCGGCCCGGCTTGAAGACGTGCGCATCAGCGTGACCACCCTGGCGCGCAATTACCCAGCGACCCTGGCCCTGGTCGAAGAGATCCTGCTGGAGCCGCGCTGGGACGAAAAGGAATTCGCCCTCATCAAGCAGAGCGTGCTGAGCCAGATCCGCCAGCAGGAAGCCGATCCGAACGCGCTGGCCAGCAGCAATTTCAACAAGCTGATCTACGCCAAGGAAGACCTGCGCTCGCGCAACATCCTCGGCACCTTTGATACGGTGAATGCGATCGGCATCGACGACCTGAAGGCGTATTACGCCGCCAACCTGTCGCCATCGGTGGCCCGCATGCACGTGGTCGGCGCCTTGCCGAAAGCCGTCATGACACGTTCGCTGGCCTCGCTCGGCAGCAAGTGGAAGGCCAAGGCCGTCACCCTGCCGGCGCCGACGCGCGCGGCAAGCCTGGCGCCGGCCAAGGTGTATTTCGTGGATGTGCCGGATGCCAAGCAATCGGTGCTGCAGGTCGGCTACCGCGCGCTGGCCGCCACCGACGCGGACTTCTACCCGGCCGCCGTGGCGAACTACATCCTGGGCGGCGGCGGCTTCGCTTCCCGCCTGACCCAGCAACTGCGTGAAGGTAAAGGCTACACCTACGGGATCAATTCGAACTTCTCCGGCAGCAAGAGCGCGGGCGCCTTCACCATCGGCAGCGGCGTGCGCAGCAATGTCACGCTCGAGTCCTCCCAGCTGGTGAAACAGATCCTGCAGGACTACCCTGCGACCTATTCCGCCGCCGACCTGGAAACCACCCGCAACTTCCTCGTCAAGAGCAATGCGCGGGCCTTCGAGACGGCCGCGGCCAAGCTGGGCATGCTGGACAATATCAGCAAGTACGGCTGGCGCGCCGACTACGTCAAGGACCGCGAGCGGATCGTCAAATCCATGACCCTGCCGCAGATCCAGGCCTTGTCGACGAATTACCTGGATCCGTCGAAAATGGTCTGGCTGGTGGTGGGCGACGCAAAAACCCAGCTGCCGCGGATGAAGGAACTGGGCTTCGGCGAGCCGGTCCTGATCGCCAAGTGATCCATACGTAATCGAAGCGGGAGGCAGTTCCGATATGATGGGCGGGCAGAGTTTCCCCGCCCGCAGACGGCGCCACCCGCTTCGAAAGGATCTCCATGACTGAACAACTCAAGGTACAGACGCCGGAGGGCAGCTTCGACTGCCACGTCGCCCGCCCCACCACACCGGGACCTCATCCCGTCGTCATCGTATTGCAGGAAATCTTCGGCGTGAACGCCGGCATCCGCAGCATCGCGGCCGACTATGCGGCCAAGGGCTATATCGCCGTTTGCCCCGACCTGTTCTGGCGCCTCGAGCCGGGCGTGTTCCTGTCGGAAGCCCGCGAGGGCGACTGGGCCAAGGCCTTTGCGCTGTACCAGGCCTATGACGTGAACAAGGGCGTCGAGGACATTGACCTCACCATCAAGCAGGCGCGCAGCCTGCAGGACGCCAACGGCAAGGTCGGCGTGACCGGCTATTGCCTGGGCGGCTTGATGACTTACCTGAGCGCGGCGCGCACCGACGGCGACGCCTTTGCCGCCTATTACGGCGGCGGCACCGACCAGCACGTGAACGAGGCCCCGAACATCAAGGCTCCCCTGCTCTATCACCTCGCCGAAGAAGACGAGTACATCGGCAAGGATGCGCAGGCGACCATCCGCGCCGCACTGGCCGGCAAGGCCGAGCTGTATTCCTATCCCGGCTGCAACCACGCCTTTGCACGTCCGGGCGGCAATCATTACGACGCGGCTGCCGCCACCCTCGCCGCCAGCCGCACCGACGCCTTCTTCGCGCGCATGCTGCGCTGAGCGCGCGGTCGCGACTGGCGCAAGCCGGAAGGACCGGACTGTCTGCCCGGACACCCAACCACCACCGTCTCTGATCCACGACAGGCCGGCGCCCGCCGGCCAGGCCTACCGTAAAGCTTGCTACCTACCGCCGTGCCCGCAACGGGCCGGCGCCGTAGCTTCCGATATGGAAAGGAGTTTGCCATGGCAAGGTTCGGAGTCGAAGCGATCCGCTACTTCAGTCATGCGCGCGCCGCGGGCGTGAGCACGGCTGGAGACCTCACTTACACCTTCAACCGAAGTAACGGATTCGACGCGAAGCTGCGCGGGGCCGGCCACGCCCGCGCATTCTATTGGGCCAATACCGACTGCTGGGAAACCGACATCCGCGACACCGACCAGGGTGGCGACGACCGCAGCTGGGTCGACGACGTCGACCTGTTCTGGCTCGAGACCCACGGCGGCCACGAAGAAGACGGACGCGCGCGCATGTTGTACGACACCGCGCACAGCGAATGGCGCACTTATTCGAATCGCTGGCAGCTGGGCGAAGACTGGAACAGCGAATGGGTCATGGCCTATTCGTGCGAGACCGTCAACCGCAACCGCGTCACCGGCCTGTGGAACATCTTCGCGCGCATGCACATCTATTGCGGGGCGTGGGAAACCATGTGGGACGGGATCACCACCGACGAATGCGGCGAGGACGTGGCCGACAACCTGCTTGATGGCGACACCGTTCATTCGGCCTGGCACAACGGCGTGTCCGACTGGTGGGTCGACAACCACCCGATCACGGTCTGCGTGGGCGACGCCGCCACCTGGAACAACGGGAACATCCGCTGGGAGCGCTCCTACCTGAACCGCGACCACCTGTGGGGACACGGCAATGTGGACGCCGACCTGCCGCCGGCCCAGCAGGCCTGCATCCTGTGGTACTGGACGGAGGGTTAATCATGAACGAACAAGCCTTGATCGAGAGCCTGGCAGCCTCCTGCCCCGGCCAGCCAGCCCGCGCCGACGTGCTGGTGCTGCAGAGCTTCACCCAGGACGACGTGCGGGCGCGCGCCACGCGCTTCATCTCGCTGCTGCACGAAGCCCACGGCTGCTCGCGCGACCACGCCAGCTTCACGACGCGCGACGACCGCACGCTGGTCCAGCTCACCGGCGGCGCACGCGCCGTCATCTACCACGCCTCCGGCGCCCTGCAGTTCAGCGCAGGCATCGCGCCGCTCGAGGCGCCGTTTGCCCGTGTCGAGGAACGCGAGGTGCTGCAGCGCCTGGTCGTCGAAACGGCGCAAAGGCTCAAGCTCGGCGAGTGGACGGGCGATCGGGGCAGCCTCGCCTTCGAGCGCCTGTGGCTCTCGAAGGCGCAAGGCGCGGACCGCGAGCGCAGCTCGGAGCCGGTGCTGCTGCGCGCCACCGGGGCCTGGCGCCATGCGATCAACGGGATCCCGGTGCTGGGCGCGGCTTCGGTGGCGATCACACTGGCCGGCGACAAGCAGCTCGATGCACTGTCGCTGCGCATCCGCCCCGGCGTCGCCGAGACCCTTGACAGCGCCATCGTGACCTCGCCGGAAGCGGGCGCGCAGCAGATCGCGCGCAATCTCGCCAGCGTGCTGGGCAATGCCAAGGAGCGGCTGCCATCGGATGCGGTGCGGGTGCGGTCGATGCAGTTCGGTTACCTCGACCTCGGCAAGCGCAAGGCGCAGCGCGTGCTGGCCCCGGTCTACGTGGCCCAGGTCGAAGTGCGGCACAAGCTCGAGACCCAGGGCTATGTGTTCGCCGTGCCCGCTACCGAACGCGCCTACCAGGAGCTGCCGCTGTTCGGCACCGACCAGGTGGCGGCGCGCTCCCGCGCCAGCATCGGCGGGCACTGCAAGGACGTGCTGCGCTAGCAGCCGCGGTGACCGCCTGCGCCGGTGCAGGCGGTCACCGCGCCCGCCGCCCCTCTCATTCACAGTGGCATGGATGAGACATTCGCCACATCAATAACTGCGGCCGGGTCAAGTCGTCAATTATTCACATTACGTATCGCCGGCATCACGAACAGAAAGTTTATTTATGGCTGAGAGATCCCTATACTGCAACGCAACATCGCAGTATTCACAACGGGAGATCATCATGGCCGCAACCACACGCAGCATCCGCCGTCACTTCGCCACCGCCGTCTCGGCCGTGCGCAGCTTCTCGATCGAACTCTACGCCGCACACGGCGGCTGGGCCCCGGCCGTGCGCGGTTAAACATCGGAGCGCTGTTCTGGCGGACACAGCTTCCGCATCCCTTCCCCGTATCGATGGTGACTGAGCTAGAATGCAATTCGCATTTTCTAGCAAGAAAGCAATTCT
Source organism: Telluria sp. ZT3P39 (assembly GCF_059685935.1). Classification (NCBI taxonomy): domain Bacteria; kingdom Pseudomonadati; phylum Pseudomonadota; class Betaproteobacteria; order Burkholderiales; family Oxalobacteraceae; genus Telluria; species Telluria sp. ZT3P39. The sequence goes on along the minus strand of NZ_JCASIH010000003.1, from coordinate 144,476 downwards.
CCTTTCACTCGGTCCCCTACCTACGATGCGTACACCTGCACTCACACTCTTTGCGGCGCTGATCGCGCTGCCGGCGGCGGCGTCCACGCCGATCACCCTCGACCAGGCCATGGCCCACCCCGACTGGATCGGCACCCCGGCGGAAACCGCCTGGTGGAGCTGGGACGGCAAGCAGGTGTTCTACAAGCAGAAACGCACCGGTTCGCCCGTGCGCGATACCTGGCAGGTGGCCCAGGGCGGCAAGCCGAAACTGGTGCTTGACGCCGAACTGGCGAAGCTCGACGGCGACGTGGTCGTCTACAACCGCGACAACACCCGCGCCCTGATGCTGCGTAACGGCGATCTGTTCGAGCGCGACCTGAAGAACGGCGCGCTGGTGCAGATCACCCGCGGCGCCAGCAAGCTCGAAGCGCCGCAGTATTCGAGCGACGAGCGCAGCGTCCATTACCGCATCGGCACCGACTGGTACGCCTTCGAGCGCGCCAGCCGCGTGGTCGGCCCGGTCGCGCTGCCGCGCGCCGCGAAAGACCCGGCAGTGAGCGAAGACGACCCGCTGCGCGACCAGCAGTTGCGCCTGATCGCCACCCTCAAGCGCCAGAAGGATGAGCGCGACGCCCTGCGCGAGCGCATGAACGAGCAGCGCCGCCTCGATCCGTCGATGCCGCCCGCGCCCGTGTACTTCGGCGACAAGGTCACGATCGAAGGCAGCGCGCTCTCGCCCGATGGCCGCTGGCTGATCGTCGTCACCGCCCCGAAGAACGGCGACAAGGGCCGCGTCGGCAAGCTGCCGCGCTACGTCACCGAATCGGGCTACGAGGAATTCGACGACCAGCGCACCCGCGTCGGACGCAACACGCCGGCGCCGCATGCACTCAAGCTGGTTGACCTGCGCACCAACACGGTGCAGGACCTGTCCCTCGACGTGCTGCCGGGGATCGCTACCGACCCGCTGGCCGACCTGCGCGCCGCCGCCAGGAAGGACCCGCTCAAGGGCAACCGCCCTGTGCGCGTGATCGACGGCGCCGACGCCATCGCATGGAGCGCCAACGGGGCCAACGTCGCCGTCATGCTGCGCTCGGTCGACAACAAGGACCGCTGGATCGCCACCGTCGACCTGGCAGGCGCGAAGCTCAAGCCCATGCATCGTTTGACGGAACAGGCCTGGGTCAACTACGACAACAACGAATTCGGCTGGCTGCCGGACAACCGCACGCTGTGGTATCTGTCGGAACAAAGCGGCTACTCGCACCTGTACACCCAGGACGCGAACGGCACTGCCGCGCGCGCGCTCACCTCGGGCAAGTGGGAAGCGTCGGACGTGCGCTGGTCGCATGACGGCAGCGTCGCCTACGTGATGTGCAACCGCGCCACCCCGGGAGACTACGAAGTCTGCGCGGTCAACGCGAAAGACGGCGCGATTCGCGAAGTGACGAACCTGGACGGCGTCGAGCGCTTCCGCCTGTCGCCGGACGAGCGCAAGCTGCTGGTGCACTACTCCGCCAGCTACACCCCGGTGCAGCTGGCCACGGTGCCGGTCAGCGGCGGCGCAGCCGTGAAACTGACCGATACCCGCAGCCTTGAATTCAAGGCGCGCCAGTGGATCGAGCCGGAATACGTGGCGGTGCCGTCGAGCGACGGCGGCGACCCGGTCTGGGCCAAGCTGTATCGCCCGGCCCAGCTCGACCCAGGCAAAAAATATCCGGTCGTGATGTTCGTGCACGGCGCCGGCTACCTGCAGAACGTCAGCAAGCGCTACCCGAACTACTTCCGCGAGCAGATGTTCCACAACCTGCTGGTCCAGAAGGGCTATGTGGTGCTCGACATGGACTACCGCGCCTCGAAAGGCTACGGCAGCAAGTGGCGCACCGCGATCTACCGCCAGATGGGCCATCCGGAACTGGTCGACTACCTCGACGGCGTCAACTACATGGTCAACAAGCACCAGGGCGACCCGAAGAACGTCGGCATCTACGGCGGCAGCTATGGCGGCTTCATGGCCTTCATGGGCCTGATGCGCGCACCCGAGACCTTCAAGGCCGGCGCGGCGCTGCGCCCGGTGACCGACTGGGTGACCTATAACCACGAGTACACCGCCAACATCCTGAACACGCCGGACATCGACCCGCAGGCCTACAAGATCTCGTCGCCGATCGAATACGCCGACAAGCTGCAGGGCCACCTGCTCATCGCGCACGGCATGGTCGACGACAACGTGTTCTACCAGGACTCGGTGCGCATGGCCCAGCGCCTGATCGAACTGAAGAAGGACAACTGGGAACTGGCGAGCTACCCGCTCGAACGCCACTCCTATGTGCAGCCGGAAGCCTGGTACGACCAGTACCGCCGCATCTACCAGCTGTTCGAGCGCACGCTCAAGCAGTAAGCAGACTCCACAGGCGCCTCCGGGCGCCTTTTTTCCTGGCGGGTAACGAAACGCGCCCGCGCGGCGGAGGCGTTAACATGGGCGCCCCAGTCCTTGCTTTCATCGTGGAGCCACATGTACCTGTCCCGACAAACCAGCCTTTCCTTACTGCTTTCCAGCGCCCTGCTCTGCGCCGCCTTCGAGGCCGCGGCGCAGGCGCCGGCAGGCCTGCCGGCCGGTGGCGGACTCGATGCAGGCAAGGTCGTCGAGAAGCGCTACGGCGCGGCTGTGGCGCCTGCCGCCATGCCGCGCATCGAAGGCAGCGTTGCCACCGTCATGGTAGACAACGTGAGCGGCGGCGTGGCGGGGGAACTTGTCCCGGTCACCTTCGGCCAGGTGTTTGCGCCGGGCGTGCTGCCGCGCGCCGCCACCCTCCATGGAAAGACCACGGCCGACGCCAGCACGGCCTTGCAGGCCGATATCAAGGCGACCCACCCCGACGGCTCGGTGCGGCATGCCGTGATTTCCGCGCTGCTGCCCCGCCCCGCCGGCAAGAAGCCGTTCGCGCTGGCGCTGGTGGCGGCCACGCCCTCGCGCCTGGCCGCGGTCGGCACCGCCCTCGCCCCCGCGCTGCCCGATCCGGCTCGCCTGAGCGGCGGCGCCACGGTCAGCGCCGTCATCGACGGCAAGCGCTATACCGCTTCGCTCGAGCGCCTGCTGAAGGGCGCACGCCCAGCCACCTGGCTGGCCGGCCCCGTCGTCACCGAATGGCATGTCTCCGGTCCGCTGCGCAGCGCGGCGGGCGAAGAGCATCCGCACCTGAGCGCGCGCTTCGCGCTGCGCGCCTACACGGGCACGCAGCGTGCGCGGATCGACGTCACGGTCGAAAACAACTGGGCCTACGAGCCGAATCCGCGCAACTTCACCTACGATGCCGAGATCACCCTGAACGACGCGCCGGCCTATACCCGCCCGGCGTTGGTCCACTACCATCATGCGCGCTGGCGCAAGGTGTTCTGGGTCGGCGGCGATCCGGGCGTGGACGTGCGCGCGAACATGCAGGACCTGATGGCCAGCCGCGCGGTGCCGAACTACGATCCGGCGGTGGTGGTCGCGGAGCGCGCGCTGGCGGACATGCAGGCGCGCTGGCAGGGCGCGCGCACCGAACCGATGGGAACGGGCGAAGCGATGCCCTACATGCCGACCACCGGCGGACGCGCCGATATCGGCTTGCTTCCAGGCTGGGCCGTCATGTATATCCTCAGCGGCGACCAGCGCGCCAGGCGCGCCCTGCTGGGCACGGCGGACCTCGCGGGCAGCTATTCGGCGCACTTCCGCGACAAGCGCACGGGGCGTCCCGTCAGCCTGTTCGATTATCCCTACATGACGATCCTGCAGAGCCGCGGCGACACCCTCAATCCGGCCACCGGCAAGCTCGAGGCCTTCCCGCTGTGCGCGCCGCCGGATGCCTGCAATACCCCCAACGTCCAGGATGTCGCGCACCAGCCCTCGCTGGCCTACCTGCCCTATCTGCTCACGGGCGACCACTACTATCTCGAGGAATTGCAGTTCTGGGCCATGTACGACGTGTTCTGGTCGAACCCGTCCTACCGCGAGTACAAGAAGGGACTGGTCAAGACCGACCAGGTGCGCGGCCAGGCCTGGGCCTTGCGCACGCTGGCGCACGCCGCCTACATCACGCCGGACAACGATGTGCTCAAGCGGCAGTTCCTGCAGCTGCTGGACGCCAACCTGGACTGGTATACCGCGCAGTACGCGGCCAATCCGCAGGCGAACAAGCTCGGTGTCATCGTCGACCAGGCCACAGTCTACGAAAACGGCATCGGCCTGGCGCCCTGGCAGGACGACTTCGTCACCGCGGCGGTGGGCCATGTGGCCGAACTCGGGTTTGCCAAGGCCAGACCGCTGCTGGCATGGAAGGCCAAATTCCCGGTGCAGCGGATGACGGGCGCCGGCAGCTGCTGGATCGATGCCGCCATCTATGCCATGAAGGTGCGCGCGCGGCCCAACGGCCCGCTCTACGACAGCATCGAGCAGGTGTACCACGCGAACCACACGCCGCAGTTGCTGGCCATGCCGTGCGGCGGGCCGGAGATGGCCGCCTCGCTCAAGCTCGCGGTGGGGGAAATGACCGGCGACTCGACCAGCACGACCGGGATGCCGTCGACCATGCAGCCGGCGCTGGCCTATTCGGCCGGTGCCGCGGGCGACGCCGGCCGCAAGGCCTGGGAGCGCTTCATGGCGCGCAGCGTCAAGCCCGACTACGGCCTGGGGCCGCAGTTCGCAATCGTGCCGCGCTGAGGCTTACCCGGCCGCCAGGAAGTCCAGCAGCGTGAGCGCCACCACCTTGGTGGCGCGCCGCAGGTCTTCCAGTTGCAAATGCTCGTCGGCCTTCTTGGCATTCGATTCCGGCACCGTGCGCGGACCGGCGCCATAGAGCACCGCGGGGATGCCGCGCTCGCCGTACAGGCGCGCGTCCGCATACAGCGGCGTGCCCTGGGCCGGAATGTCTTCGCCGAGGATGGCGCGGCCGTGGCGCTGCAGGCTCGCCACCAGCTTGTCGGAACCGGGCAACGGCCGCAACGCATGCGACAACAGCAGGCGCCGGATCTCGAGCCGGATGCCGGGCATGCCGGCCACCGCATCCTCGATCATCTTGCGTACCTGCGCCTCGACCGCCACCGGGTCTTCTTCGGGAATCATGCGGCGGTCCATCTTCATGACCACCTTGCCCGGCACCACATTGGTGTTGGTGCCGCCATCGATGCGGCCGACCAGCATGGTGGGCGAGTCGATGCCCGGGACCTGCGACTTGATGCTCTTCAGTTCCGGCAGCTGGCCGTAGATCGCGTTCAGGATGCGGGTGGCCGCCTGCAGCGCATCGACCGCGGTCTCCGGCATGGCGCCGTGCCCGGCCTTGCCGTGCACCGTGATTTCCAACTGCAGGCAGGCGTTGTGGGCGGTGACGATGTTGTAGCTGAATCCTGCCGCGATGACGTAATCGGGTTTGGTCAGCCCCTGCTCGAGCAGCCAGCCGGGGCCCAGCAGGCCGCCGAATTCCTCGTCATAGGTAAAGTGCAGTTCGATCCCGCCCTTGAGCGGCAAGCCGAGCGCCTCCAGCGCGCGCACGGCGAACACATAGGTCGCGAAATCGCCTTTCGAGACCGCCGTGGCCCGCCCGTACATGGCGCCATCGATGATCTCGGCGCCGTAGGGCGGCCGGCTCCAGCCCTCGCCCGGCGGCACCACGTCGCCGTGCGCGTTCAGCGCCAGCGTCGGGCCACCTTCGGCGTATGGCCGGCGCACGATCAGGTTGGTGATGCTCTCCATGCCGTAGTCGCGCACCTCTTGCTGGGGTACGGCGTGCTGCTCGGCCGTCCAGCCGTATTGGGTCAGCATGCTTGCCACCGCTTCGGCATGCGGCGCGTTGTTCCCCGGCGGGGTGTCGGTCGGGATGCGCACGACCTGCTGCAGGAAGCCGACTTCCTCGTCGAAATGCGCGTCGATCCAGGCCAGCAGCCTTTCCTGTGTTTGTTTGTCCATCAGTTTTTCCCGGTTTTTGCGCCGGCTTCGAACCAGGCGCCGACCTGCGCCCGTTCGGCATCGGTCATGTTGGTAAGGTTCGCGATCGGCATGGCCTTGAGTTGCACCGTCTGCTGGTAGATGCGCTGGGCGTTCTGGCTCACCAGTTCGGGCGTGTGCAGCATGACGCCGGCCGGCGCCGTGGCGAAGCCGGGCTGGGTCGGCTGCTGCGCGTGGCAGGACACGCAGCGCTGGTCGATGATGGTGCGCACCTGGGCGAAGCGCGCCGCCTCGTCCAGCCCCGCTGCCGCCTTGGCCTGCCCCGGTGCTTTTGGGGCGATCGCCACGGCCAGCCCCAGGAGCAGCGCCACGCCCGCCGCCGGATACGTCCACTCGACCCGGCCCTTGTGGCGCAGGTTGAAGAAGTGACGGATCAGGACGCCCGCCGCCATGATCACGCCCAGCACCGCCCAGGCATGCTCGTGGCGGTAGGTCATCGCATAGTGGTTGCTGATCATGATGAACAGCACCGGCAGCGTGAAGTAGTTGTTATGCACGCTGCGCTGCTTGGCCTTGATGCCGTGGATCGGGTCGGGCTTGTCGCCCGCCAGCATGGCGTTCACCATCTTGCGCTGGCCCGGGATGATCAGCATCGCCACGTTCGCCACCATCATGGTGCCGATCATCGCGCCCACGTGCAGGTAGGCGGCGCGCCCGCTCAGCAAATGGCCCAGCACATAGCTGCTGGCCACCAGGAAGACGAACATCACCAGGCCGAATGCCAGGTCGTGCTTGCCCAGCGGTGAGCGGCACAGCAGGTCGTAGACGATCCAGCCGATCGCCAGGCTGCCCAGGCCGATGCCGACCGCCTGCATGCTGGAGAGGTCCGCCACGCTGCGGTCGACCATCATGGCCTGCGCATTCAGGTAATACACGATGACCAGCAGCGCAAAGCCGGAGATCCAGGTGGAGTAGGCTTCCCACTTGAACCAGTGGAGTTCCTTCGGCAGCTCGGCGGGGGCCACCAGATATTTTTGCGGGTTGTAGAAGCCGCCGCCGTGCACCGCCCACAATTCGCCGGCCACGCCCTTCTTTGCCAGGTCTGAACCCGGCGCGGGTGGCCGGATCGTGTTGTCGAGCCAGACGAAATAGAAGGACGCGCCGATCCAGGCGATGCCCGTGATGACGTGCAGCCAGCGCACGAGCATGTTGAACCATTCGAGCACATAGGGCCCGAGATATCCGAAAACGTCCATGGAGCTTCCTGGTTGGCGGTATCCCTCGACAATAAAGGATTTCCTTTTCTGCAACATGAAACTTAGCGTATATTCAACATACCCGGATTGATATACCTGAACCCAACCATTCAGTTGAGAGCGACTCGATGTCCAGCCTGCCCCAGCACCTCGACCTGCACCTGATCCGCATCCTCTACCTGCTGCTCGTGGAGAAGAACGTCTCGCGCGTGGCGCTCAAGCTGAACCAGCCGCAGCCCTCGATCTCGGCCTCGCTGCGCAAACTGCGCGAACTCACCGGCGACCCGCTGCTGGTGCGCGGTGCACGCGGCATGGTGCCGACCCAGCATGGCGAAAGCCTGCTCAAGCCGGCCAAGCGCATCCTCGACGAAACCGAGAGCCTGTTCGTGCGCAAGTCGCCCTTCGTGCCCGAAGAAGCCACGCGCAGCTTCCACATCGCCGCGCCCGACTACCTCGACACCCAGTTCCTGCCGAATGTGGTGGCGGCGCTGCGGCGCGGCTCGCCGGGCAGCAAGGTGGTCTTCCACAGCCTGGGGCCGGGCGTGGACTACCTGCGCATGCTCTCAGACGGCGACATGGACCTGGTGATCGCCAACTGGGACGAGCCGCCCGCCCACCTGCACATCTCGAAACTGTTCGAAGACCCGATCATCTGCACCATGCGCGCCGACAGCCCGTATGCGCGGCGCACGGCGGTCGATGCGATGACGGTCGAGGATTACCTCAGCCTGCCGCACGTGGCGCCCTCGCAAATGCTGCCGGGTTATCACGGCGTGATCGACGCCCACCTCGACCGCATGGGCCTGCAGCGCACGGTGGCGGTCGAGTCGCCGTACTTTGGCGTAATCCCCTACATGCTGACCCAGAGCGACCTGGTCTTGACCACCGGCCGCCAGTTCATCCGCTTCTACGAGCGCATCCTGCCGCTCAAGAGTTTTACCGTGCCGATCAAGTTCCCGCCGATGCGCTTCTACCAATTGTGGCACCAGCGCGTGCACCAGTCGACCGAGCACAAATGGCTGCGCGACCAGGTCAGCGCGGCGGCGCGCGCCCTGGTCACGAAGTGAGTGCAATACCGTTTATGCGGCGGCGCGTATAAGCTGGAAGGGTTGCAGGACTTATCATCCCGGGATTGAAGAGGCAGACCATGACTACCTTGCTGGACCTGAACAACTGCGACCGCCCCGCCTTCGTAGCCATCCTGCGCGGCATCTACGAACATTCGCCCTGGATCGCCGAGGGCGCGGCCGTGCTGCGTCCGTTTTCCAGCCTGACCGCGCTCAAGCAAGCCTTGCAGGCCGTGGTGACGCTGGCCTCCAAGGACCAGCAGCTGGCCCTGCTGCGCGCCCACCCCGAGCTGGCCGGCAAGGCGGCGATCGCCGGCGAACTGACCGCGGAATCCACGGGCGAGCAGGCCGCCTCGGGCCTGAACCGCTGCAGCGCGGAAGAATACGCCCTGCTGCACGAGCTGAACGCCAGCTACAAGGACAAGTTCGGCTTTCCCTTCATCCTCGCGGTGAAGGGCCCGACGGGGCAAGGTTTGACGCGCAGCGTCATCATCGAGACCTTCGCGCGCCGGCTCAAGAACCAGCCCGCCGACGAGATGGCCGAATGCCTGCGCCAGGTGCACCGCATCGCCGAGATCCGCCTCAACGAACTATTGAACGTGCAGCTCGTCTTTGGACCACAGGTGATGGAATGGGCCGAGCAGCTCGGCGCCATCAGCGACAGCATCGACAATCTCACCTGCGCCTACATGACGCCGGCGCACCAGCGCACCGCCGGCCAGCTGCGCGACTGGATGATCCAGGCCGGCATGGACGCCCACATCGACGCCGTCGGCAATGTCGTCGGACACTATGCGGCCGCGCAGCCCGATGCCAGGACCCTGATCACCGGCTCGCACTACGACACGGTGCGCAACGGCGGCAAATACGACGGCCGGCTCGGCATCCTGCTGCCGATCGCGCTGGTGCGCCACCTGAACGCGCGCGGCGAGCGCCTGCCCTTCCACCTGGAAGTGATCGGCTTTGCCGAAGAGGAAGGTGTGCGCTTTCGCAGCACCTTCCTCGGCAGCAGCGCCATCACCGGGCGCTTCGACCCGGTCCTGCTCGAACAAACCGACAGCGCGGGCGTCACGATGCGTCAAGCCCTGGTCCAGGCCGGGCACGATCCCGCGCAGATTCCCGGCATCGTGCGCGACCCTGCAACGCTGCTCGGCTTCGTTGAAGTCCATATCGAACAGGGACCGGTGCTGCTCGAGCGCGGCTTGCCGGTCGGCGTGGTCACGGCAATCGCGGGAAGCTCGCGCTACCTGGTCGAGCTGGGGGGCGTGGCCAGCCATGCCGGCACCACGCCGATGGGCATGCGGCGCGATGCGGCCGCAGCGGCCGCCGAGATCGTGCTGCTGGTGGAGGCGCGCAGCAAAGGACGCGGTTCTCTGGTGGGCACCGTCGGCCAGCTCGAGGTGCCTTCCGGCTCGGTCAACGTCATTCCCGGGCAGTGCCGGCTGTCGCTCGACATCCGCGCCGCCGATGATGCCGTGCGCCTGGAAGCGGTCGACGATATCCTGGCCGGCATTAGCGCCATCTGCGCGCGCCGCGGCATCGACGAAAAGCTGTGGAAGCTGGTCGAGGCAGACGCCGCGCCCTGCGCGCCGCGCCTGATGGATCGAATGGGCCATGCCATCGAAGGCTGCGGCCTGCCGCGCTTCGACCTGCTGTCCGGCGCCGGTCACGATGCGATGGAGATGGCTTCCATCACCGAGGTGGCAATGCTGTTCACGCGCTGCGGCAACGGCGGCATCAGCCACAATCCGCTCGAGACGATGACGGCGGACGATGCCGAAATCGCAGGCCAGGTGCTGCTCGGGTTCCTGCGCCGGCTTTAAGTCAGCTCTGCTTCGTCGTGCTGCGCAACAGCGCCAGGATGGCAAGTGCAAACAGTGCACTGAGCACCGCCGTCGCTTCGCGTCCCATCCCGGCCGCGATGCCGATGGCCGCGGTCAGCCATACGCTGGCTGCCGTGGTCACGCCTTTGATATCGTCATTGCGGGAGTGCTTGATGATGGCGCCGGCGCCGATGAAACCGATGCCCGCCGTGACGCCCTGCAGGACCCGCGAGACGTCGCCGATCTGCATGCCCGCCTGCAGCGGAATCAAGACGAACAGGGCCGAGCCGAGCGAGACGAGCATGTGGGTGCGCAGGCCTGCCGTTGCACCCACGGACTCGCGTTCGTAGCCGAGCATCCCGCCCAGCACGACCGCGACCAGCAGGCGCAGCACGATGCGGGTGATGGATTCCACATCGCCCAGGTCCGAAAATTCCTGCAAAACCGTTTGCCAACTGCGTTCCAGCCACACCGTGTCGTCCTCCCGAGTTTGTCCCGGGATGATGCCATTCATGCAGGTTTGGTGTCGCCACGCTCGGCCGAGGCCGCCAGGCTCCGGGTCAGTCCACGACGCGGGCGCGCTCCAGCATCGCATGCAGCAGCACGTTGCAGCCCGCCTCCAGGTGGGCCGGCTGGGCGTCTTCGATTTCGTTGTGACTGATGCCGTCCTTGCAGGGCACGAAGATCATGCCGGATGGGGCAACGCGCGCGGCATAGATGGCGTCGTGGCCGGCGCCGGAGACCACGTCCATCGTCGAATAGCCCAGCTTGTCGGTCGCGGCGCGCACGGCGCCCACGCAATCCGGGTGGAAGGGGCAAGGCGGGTAATACGAGACGCGCTCGAGATCGATCGCCAGGCCGCTTTGCTCGCGCGTTTTCGCGACAAACGCCAGCATCTCTTCGTGCATGGTGTTCAACAGCTCGTCGTTCACGTTGCGCAGGTCGATGCTGAACTTGACCCGGCCCGGGATCACGTTGCGGCTGTTCGGGAACACGTCGACCATGCCCACCGTGCCGCGGCCATAGGGCTGGTAGCGGTTCGCGATCTGCACCACCTCCTGCATGATGCTTATTGCCACCTGCAGCGCGTCGCGGCGCAGACCCATCGGGGTCGGCCCGGCATGCGCTTCCATGCCGGTAACCGTGCAGTCGTACCACGACAGGCCCATCACCGCCGGCACGACGCCGATCACCTTGTCGGCGTCTTCCAGCACCGGGCCCTGCTCGATATGGGTCTCGAAATAGGCGCCGATCGGATGCCGGCCGGGCACTTCGTCGCCCAGGTAGCCGATGCGTTCCAGCTCCTCGCGCACGCTTTTTCCATCAAGGTCCTTCGCCGCATAGGCGGTTTCCAGGCTGAAGGCGCCGCAGAACACGCCAGAGCCCATCATCACCGGCACGAAGCGCGAGCCTTCCTCGTTGGTCCAGAACGCGACCTCGATCGGCGCCTCGGTCTGGAGACCAGAGTCGTTCAGGGTGCGCACCACTTCCAACCCGGCCAGCACGCCGTAGTTGCCGTCGAACTTGCCGCCCGTCGGCTGGGTATCGACGTGGCTGCCGGTGACGATCGGGGGCAAGGCCGGGTTGCGCCCCTCGCGCCGCATGAAGACGTTGCCGATCTGGTCGACCGTGATCGAGAGGCCAGCCTCGCGTGCCCACTTCACCACCAGGTCGCGTCCCTGGCGATCGAGGTCCGTCAAGGCCAGGCGCTTGACGCCGCCCTTCTCGGTGGCGCCGATCGCGGCCAGGTCCATGAGCGACTTCCACAGGCGGTCGCCATTGATACGCAGTTCAGTCATTGCTGTTTTCCTCAGGTTCAGGCGACGGTGGCGGTAAAGGCGGGACGATCGATGTGGCGGCCGGCGCCGGGCTCGGCGCGCAAGTCGCCGCGCTCGAACACCAGCTTGCCGGCGGCGATCGTATGGGTCGGGATGCCACGCACCTTGCGGCCTTCGAACACGTTGAAGCCGCCTTTCGAATGCTGGGTCGCAGCCGAGATGGTGCGGGTGCCTTCCGGGTCCCAGACCACGATGTCGGCGTCCGCTCCGACCTGGATAACGCCCTTGCGCGGGTAGATGTTGAAGATCTGGGCCGCATTGGTGGAGGTGACGCGCACGAATTCGGAAGGGGTGAGCAGGCCCGTGTTCACGCCGGCGTCCCAGACCACGGCCATGCGCTCTTCCACGCCGCCGCAGCCGTTCGGGATGCGGGTGAAATCATCCTTGCCCGCCGCTTTCTGCTCGGCGCAGAAGGTGCAGTGGTCGGTCGCCGTGGTGTGCAGGTTACCGCCGCGCAGGCCCTGCCAGAGCGCCTCTTGATGATGCTTGCTGCGGAACGGCGGGCTCATGACGTGGGCGCGCGCGAAGTCCGGGTCCGGGTGGCGGTAGACGCTGTCGTCGATGACGAGGTGGCCGGCCAGGGCTTCGCCGTAGACGCGCTGTCCCTTGGCGCGGGCGCGCCCAATCGCCTCGAGCGATTCGGCGCAGGATACGTGCACGATGTAGACGGGCGTGCCCAGCACGTTGGCAATCGCAATCGCCCGGTTGGCCGCTTCGGCCTCGACCTCCGGCGGGCGCGAAAGCGGATGCGCCTCGGCGCCGCGGATGCCCTTACCAAGGAGCTCCTGCTGCAGCTGGTAGACCAGCTCACCGTTCTCCGCGTGAACGGTCGGGATGGCGCCCAGTTCCAGCGAGCGGCGGAAGCTCTTCACCAGGGTCTCGTCGTCGGCCATGATGGCGTTCTTGTAGGCCATGAAGTGCTTGAAGCTGTTCACGCCATGGTCGCGCACCAGCACGCCCATCTCTGCGTGCACCGACTGGTCCCACCAGGTGACGGCCACGTGGAAGGTGTAGTCGCCGGCCGATTTCTCGGCCCAGCCGCGCCAGGTATGGTAAGCCTCGAGCAGGGATTGCTGCGGGTTCGGGATCACGAAGTCCATGATGGTGGTCGTGCCGCCCGCCAGCCCGGCCGCGGTGCCGGTGAAGAAATCGTCGGCGGTGACGGTGCCCATGAAAGGCAGCTGCATGTGGGTGTGGGTGTCGATCCCGCCCGGCATCACGTACTGGCCGCCTGCGTCGACGATGGTGGCGCCGGCCGGCGCTTCCAGGTTCTCGCCGACCGCCACCACCTTGCCGCCTTCGCACAGCACGTCGGCGCGGAAGGCGCGGTCGGCGTTCACCACGGTACCGCCACGGATCAGGGTCTTCATCGAATCGCTCTCCTCGGTTCAGGAATGTCGCGCGGCCAGCGCCGGGACGCGGTGGCCGCGCATCATGGCGCCGTAGACAACCGCCGCGATGGCGACGCCGACGAACCATGCGTAGGTATAGATGGTCTTGAAGGCCTCGCCCACATCCGGGAAGGATGCCGGGAAGGCCGCGTTCAGGAAGCCGGGGATATTGGGCAGCACGCCCAGCACGAAGGCCACGACGGCGGCCATGTTCCAGCCGTTGCCGTACGAGTAGATGCCGTCGCTGCGGTACATCTGGGCCACATCGAGCTCGGTCTTGCGCACCAGGTAGTAGTCGACGATCAGGATGCCGGCGATCGGCCCGAGCAGCGCGGAATAGCCGACCAGCCAGGTGAAGATGTAGTTCTGGGTCGTCTCGAGGATCTTCCAGGGCATCATGACCAGGGCCAGGCCCGCGGTGATATAGCCGCCCAGCCGGTAGCTGATGGCGCGCGGCGCCAGCGCCGAGAAATCGTAGGCCGGACCGACCAGGTTGGCCGCCAGGTTGACGCTGACCGTATCGACCAGCAGCACGATCAGGGCCACCAGCACCGCGATGCCTTCCATGCGGCTGGCCAGGTCCACCGGGTCCCACAGTGCCTTGCCGTACAGGACCACGGTGGCCGAGGTGACGATCACCGCCAGCGCGGCCAACAAGCCCATCGGCAGCGGCAGGCCGACGGACTGGCCGATCACCTGGTCGCGCTGGGTTTTCGCAAAGCGGGTGAAGTCGGGGATGTTCAGGGCCAGGGTGGCCCAGAAGCCGATCATGGCCGTGAGCGAGGGCCAGAACACCTCCCAGAACTGGCCTTCTTTCGCGCCGCCCGCAACGAAAGCGGATGGCCGCTCGAGCAGCGGGCCGAAGCCGCCTGCGCGCTCATACACCCACCACAGCAGCACGAAGCAGATCGCGATTTTCAGGGGCGCGGTATAGGTCTCGAGCTTGCGGATCGATTCGATGCCGTGCACGATGAAATAGAGCTGGATCGCCCAGAAGCCCAGGAAGCACAGCAGCTGCGCCCCGTTGATGCCCAGGCCCGCGATGGCCTCGCCGCCGATCGGCGCGCCGTTCATCACGCCCAGCAGCGTGTAGATCATGCTGCCGCCAAACCAGGTCTGGATGCCGTACCAGCCGCAGGCGACGATGGCGCGCATCAGCGCCGGCAGCTTGGCGCCGCTGGTGCCGAAGGAACTGCGCGCCAGGACAGCATAAGGGATGCCGTACTTGGTGCCGGCGTGGCCGATCAGGAGCATCGGCACCAGCACGATGGCGTTGGCCAGGAAGACCGTCCATACCGCCTGCCAGCCGGACATGCCCGATTCGATCAGGCTGGCCGAGAGGGTGTAGGCGGGAATGCACATCACCATGCCGACCCACAGCGCCGCGAAATGGTACCAGCGCCAGGTGCGCTGCGCCGCGGTGGTGGGGGCCAGGTCTTCGTTCCAGAGATCCGAACTTGCGTTGTCGTGCATGGTGAACCCTTTTCGTCGGTTGCGAAGGATGCAGCCGAGTGTAGCGCAATCGTATGCGCGGATGTGCCCATTGGGTGGGCGAATTCACGCCCACCCCGGCGATCAAACCGTTACCGGCTCCGCCCGCGGATTCCTCGGATCCTGCGTCCAGTTCATATACGGCTTCCCGCTCGGCTGCGGCACCATGGTGATGCAGGCCTCCACCGGGCAGGTGATCTCGCACAGGTTGCAGCCCACGCACTCGTCCTTGATCACCTCGTAGCGCCGGATGCCCACCGCGTCCACCGAGCGCCCGACCGCCTGGTGCGAGGTATCCTCGCAGGCCACATAGCACTTGCCGCATTTGATGCACTTGTCCTGGTCGATCTGGGCGATCACGTGGTAATTCATGTCCAGGTATTTCCAGTCGGTCGTGTTCTGCACGGCCCGGCCCGAGAACGCGGCGATGTTGGCATAGCCCTGCGAATCCATCCAGCGCGACAGGCCGTCCTTCATCTCCTCGACGATGCGAAAGCCGTGCAGCATGGCGGCGGTGCATACCTGCACCGAGCCGGCGCCGAGGGCGATGAACTCGGCCGCGTCGCGCCAGCTGCCGATGCCGCCGATGCCGGAAATCGGCAGGCCGCGGGTTTGCGGGTCGCGCGCGATCTCGGCCACCATGTTCAGGGCGATCGGCTTGACCGCCGAACCGCAATAGCCGCCGTGGGTGCTGGCCTTGCCCACCACCGGGAAAGCGACCATCCGGTCGAGATCCAAATGCGTGATCGAGTTGATCGTATTGATCAGGGATACCGCATCGGCCCCGCCGGCCAGCGCCGCCCGCGCCGGGGAACGCACGTCGGTGATGTTCGGGGTGAGCTTGACGATGACCGGCAGGCGCGTGTGTTTCTTGCACCAGCTGGTGACCATCTGCACGTATTCCGGCACCTGGCCCACCGCCGCCCCCATGCCGCGCTCGGGCATGCCGTGCGGGCAGCCGAAATTCAGTTCGATGCCGTCGGCGCCGGTGGCTTCCACTAGCGGCAGGATCGCCGCCCACAGCGCTTCCTCGCAAGGCAGCATCAGGGACACGATCATGGCCCGGTCCGGCCAGTCTTTTTTGACTTGCGTGATTTCGCGCAGGTTGATTTCCAGGCTGCGGTCGGTGATCAGCTCGATGTTGTTGAAGCCGATGACTTCACGGTTCTTGCCGTAGTGGGCCGAGTAGCGCGACGAGACGTTGACCGCCGGCGGGTCTTCGCCCAGCGTCTTCCACACCACGCCGCCCCACCCCGCTTCGAAGGCGCGCACCACGTTATAGGCCTTGTCGGTCGGGGGCGCGGAGGCCAGCCAGAACGGGTTCGGGCTCTTGATGCCGCAGAAATCGATGCTCAGGTCGGCCATGCTGCCTCCGATGTCGACTGGATGTCTTCGTGGATGGCCAAAGCGGCCAGTTTTCCGTGCTGGACCGCCTGGACGGTCAGGTCCTGGCCCGGTGCAACGCAGTCGCCGCCGGCATAGATGCCGGGCAGCGCGGTGCGGAAGCGCTTGTCGATCCAGATGCGGTCCCCTTCCCGCGACAGTTCGCCGGCGATCGGCTCCTGGAAGCCGGCATCGTCCATGCTCTGGCCGATGGCCTTGAACACGGCGTCGGCCGCGATCTCGAGGAAGCCGCCGGTGCGCACCAGCCGTCCTTCTTCCATGCGGGTCTGCTCGAAGCGCATGCCGGTCACGCGGCCCGCGTCGTCCAGCAGCACGTCGAGCGGCGAGGCCCAGGTGCGGATGCGCACGTAGTTGGCCTTGGCGATCTCGATCTCGTGGCCGGTGGCGCTCATCGATTCCATGCCGCGGCGGTAGACCAGGGTCACGTCCTCGGCGCCGAGACGCTTGATCTGCACCGCCATGTCGATGGCGGTATTGCCGGCGCCGATGACGATCACGCGGCGCGGCACGGGTAGCAGCGACAGGTCGGCCGCCTGGCGCAGCGCGGCGATGTAGTCGACCGCCGCCATCAGGCCGGGCGCGTTCTCGCCCGTCAGGCCGAGCGAACGGCTGGCCGACAGGCCGATGCCCAGGAAGACCGCGTCGTAGCGGGTATGCAGCTCGGCCAGGCTCAGGTTCTCGCCCAGCTTGCGGCCGTATTCGACGTGGATGCCGCCGATCGACATCAGGAAGTCGACTTCCTGCCGGGCGAAGTCGC
The DNA here is from genome assembly GCF_059685935.1 of Telluria sp. ZT3P39. Lineage (NCBI taxonomy): Bacteria > Pseudomonadati > Pseudomonadota > Betaproteobacteria > Burkholderiales > Oxalobacteraceae > Telluria > Telluria sp. ZT3P39. The sequence goes on along the minus strand of NZ_JCASIH010000003.1, from coordinate 127,544 downwards.
CCGGCAGCTTGTATTTGGCAATGCCGTATTCGTTCAGGCCGCCCGCCTTCGGGCGTGCTTCATACACCACCACGTCGTTGCCCAGCATGGCCAGCCGGTGCGCGCAGGACAGCCCGGCCGGGCCGGCGCCGACGATGGCGATCACCTTGCCGGTGGATGGCGCACGCTCGAACGGGTGGCCGCCGAAGTTGGCATGGTCGATGGCATAGCGCTGCAGCAGGCCGATGCGCACCGGCTCGCGCTCGGCCGGGTTGTTGCGCACGCAGGAATCTTCGCACAGGATCTCGGTCGGGCAGACCCGCGCGCAGCTGCCGCCGAAAATGTTCGCCTTCAGGATGCCGTAGGCGGCGCCGTTGATGTTCTGGTCATGGATGTTCTTGATGAAGCCGGCGACGTCGATGCCGGTCGGGCAGGCATTCATGCAGGGGGCGTCGTAGCAGTACAGGCAGCGCGCCGCCTCGACTGCCGCCTGGCGCGCGGTCAGCGGCGGCGCCAGGTCGGTGAACTGCCCGGCCAGTTCGCCGTTCGACCCGCTTGCCGTCGGCAGGTGCTGGAGTGATTCGATCATGTGCATCCCTATGCTTTTATATTGGTCGACCTGCTTACTTCATCTGCGGGAAGGAGAACTCCGGTCCGCTGCTGGCGGTATTGGGCCAGCGTTCCATCACCGCCTTGTGGCGCGTATAGAAACGCACGCCTTCCGGTCCGTAGGCGTGGTGGTCGCCGAACAGGCTGCGCTTCCAGCCGCCGAAGCTGTTGAAGGCCATCGGCACCGGCAGCGGCACGTTCACGCCGACCATGCCCACTTCGATCTGGCGCACGAATTCGCGCGCCACGCCGCCGTCGCGCGTGAATATCGCGACGCCATTGCCGTATTCGTTGGCGTTGATGAGTTCCACCGCACGGCCCACGTCCGGCAGGCGCACCACGCACAGCACCGGGCCGAAGATCTCTTCCTGGTAGATGCTCATGGCGGGGGTGACGTGGTCGAACAGGGTGCCGCCGACAAAGAAGCCCTTCTCGCAGCCTTCGACCCGGCATGCGCGGCCGTCGACCACCAGGGTGGCGCCCTGCTCCACGCCCTGGCCGATCAGGCGCTCGACGCGCTCCTTGGCCGCGGCGGTCACCAGCGGGCCCATTTCGGCGCCCTCGCTCATGCCGTCGCCGATCTTGAGGCGGGCGGCGCGTTCGGCCAGGCCTGCCACCAGCTTGTCGCCGGCGTCGCCGATGGCGACCGCCACCGAGATCGCCATGCAGCGTTCGCCCGCCGAGCCGTAGGCCGCGCCGATCAGGGCGTCCACCGCCATGGCCATGTCGGCGTCCGGCATCACGACCATGTGGTTCTTGGCGCCGCCCAGGGCTTGCACCCGCTTGCCGTTGGCGGAGCCGCGCGAATAGATGTATTCGGCGATCGGCGTGGAACCCACGAAGCTGATGGCCTGGATGTCGCGGTGATCCAGCAGCGCATCGACCGCCACCTTGTCGCCCTGGATGACGTTGAAGACGCCATCGGGCAGGCCGGCTTCCTTCAGCAGGCGCGCATGCAGGAGTGAGGGCGACGGGTCGCGTTCGGAGGGTTTCAGCACGAAGGTATTCCCGCACGCGATCGCGACCGGGAACATCCACATCGGCACCATCACCGGGAAGTTGAACGGGGTGATGCCGGCCACCACGCCGAGCGGCTGGCGCATCGACCAGGCGTCGATGCCGCGGGCGATCTGGTCCGAGAATTCGCCCTTGAGCATCTGCGGGATGCCGACCGCGAACTCCACGATCTCGATGCCGCGCGCGACTTCTCCTTGCGCATCGGCGAAGGTCTTGCCGTGCTCGCGGGTGACCATCGCGGCGAATTCGTCGGTATGCTGCTGGCACAGCTGCAGGTATTTGAACAGCACGCGCGCACGCGCCAGCGGCGGGGTCGCGGCCCAGGCCGGGAAGGCCTTGGCGGCCGCCGCCACCGCCGCATCGACGTCGCGCGGCTCGGCCAGCGCCACCCGCGCGCAGGGCTCGCCCTTGGCCGGGTTGAAGACGTCGGCCTGGCGCGTGCCTTCGGGGTGGGCCTGCTGGCCGTTGATGAAATGGGAAATCAGGGTCATGGTCAGTCCAGGTTTTTCAGTACGTTGGCCAGCTTGCCGAACAGTTCGTCGATATGCTGCTTGGTCAGGATGAGCGGCGGCGACAGCGCGATGATGTCGCCGGTCGTGCGGATCAGGATGCCGTCCGCGAAGGCCTGCTTGAAGGCGCTGTAGGCGCGTGCGCCCGGTTTGCCCGCGATGGGTTCGAGTTCGATGCCGGCCACCAGGCCGATCGAGCGGATATCGATCACGTGCGGCAGGCCGCGCAGCGAATGCAGCGCGTCCTCGAAATAGGGCTGCAGCTCTTTGGCATTCTCGGTGATGCCCTGCTCGCGGAACACCTCAAGCGTGGCGATCGCGGCCGCGCAGGCCAGCGGGTGGCCCGAATAGGTATATCCGTGGAACAGCTCGATGCCGGCCGGCGCATCCATGAAGGCGTCGTGGATGAAGGATTTGGTGAACACCGCGCCCATCGGCACCACGCCATTGGTCAGGCCTTTTGCGGTGGTCATCATGTCCGGCTCGACGCCGAAATAGTCGCTCGCAAAGGGCGTGGCAAGGCGGCCGAAGCCGGTGATCACTTCGTCGAAGATGAGCAGGATGCCGTGCTTGTCGCAGATCTCGCGCAGGCGCTTCAGGTAACCCTTGGGCGGCACCAGCACGCCGGTGGAGCCGGCCACCGGCTCGATGATGACGGCGGCGATGGTCGAGGCATCGTGCAGGGCCACCAGGCGTTCCAGCTCGTCGGCCAGTTCGACGCCGAAGTCCGGCTCGCCGCGCGAGAAAGCGTTCTTCAGCAGGTTGTGCGTGTGTGGCAGGTGGTCCACGCCCGGCAGCAGCGGGCCGAAGCTCTTGCGGTTGTTGCCGATGCCGCCCACCGACAGGCCGCCGAAACCGACGCCGTGGTAGCCGCGCTCGCGGCCGATCAGGCGGGTGCGCCCGCCCTCGCCGCGCGCCCGGTGGTAGGCCAGCGCCATCTTCAGCGCGGTGTCCACCGCTTCGGAACCGGAATTGGTATAGAAGACGTGGCCGAACTTGTGGCCGGTGTAGTCCATCAGCTGCTCGGCCAGATCAAAAGCGGCCGGGTGGCCCATCTGGAAGGTGGGCGCGAAGTCGAGCTGGCCGACCATTTCGCTCACGGCGGCCGTGATGCGCGGCTGGGCGTGGCCGCAGGGAACGCACCACAGGCCAGCGGTGCCGTCGAGGATGCTGTTGCCGTCCACGTCCTTGTAATACATGCCTTCGGCCGAGACCAGCAGGCGCGGATTGGCCTTGAAGTCGCGGTTATTGGTGAAGGGCATCCAAAACGACGACATCGACTTGGGCCTGGATTCGTTCATGCGACTCTCCCCGCCATGTTGGCGAAAAATTTTTACCAGTTGGCAAAATATTGATCAATAATAGTCAGCAAGGCAACACCGGCACAGATACACCAACGGCAAAACCGACCAACCGTACTGGTAGCTTAACCGGTACAGTTGAACACCCGAGGAGCGGAGCGGCGGCGATGGAAGAAGCTGTTTTGACAGAAGGATTTCCTTGCGAAGCGTCTGCGACGGCGTCCGCTACGGCGTCCGCTACGGCCTGGCCGCTGTTGCCCATCGACAGGAGCAAGCGCGGCAGCCTGGTGGACCAGATCGTCGGGGCCATCTCGACGATGGTAAACGAGCGTCAGTTGGGTAGCGGCACGAAAATGCCTTCGGTTAGACAATTCGCAAAGATCAATAGCGTCAGCACCTACACGGTGGTCGATGCCTACGAGCGCCTGCACCAGCTCGGCCTGCTGTCCTCGCGCCGCGGCTCCGGATTTTTCGTCACCCGCAGCCTGCCGCCGGCGCCCTGCGCGCCCAGCGAACCGTCTTCCAACCTGCACTCCGAGATCGACGCCCTCGCCCCCGATCTGTATTCCGGCCAGGGCGAAGCCTTGCCGGTGGGCGCCGGCTGGCTGCCGCCCGACTGGTATGGCGAAAACACCATCCTCGACGCGGTGCGCCACGCGATGAAGATCCCGCCCAACCGCCTGCGCGGCTATGGCCACCCGCTCGGCTTTCCTTCGCTGCGCCAGCACCTGGCCACGACCCTGTCCGATGAGCTGTTTCACGTCGAGCCGGACCAGGTGCTGCTCACCCACGGCGCCACCCACGCCTTCGATCTCGTGCTGCGCACGCTGACGCGTCCCGGCGACGTGGTATTGGTCGAAGATCCCGGCTACAGCAATCTGCTGTCGCTGGTGCGCCATCATGGCTGCATCCCGGTCGGCATTCCGCGCACTGAAGCGGGCCTGGACATGGAGGAGCTGGCGCGCCAGGCGACTGCGCTGCAGCCCAAGCTCATGTTCGTCAACACTGTGCTGCAGAATCCCCTCGGCACCTCGCTCTCGCAGGCACAGGCGCATCGCCTGCTGGCGCTGGCCGAGCAGTTCGATTTCTGGCTGGTCGAGGACGACATCTACCGCGAGCTGGCCACGCCCGGCGAGGCCTCGCTGGCGGCGATGGACGGGCTGCGCCGCGTGATCCGGGTCGGCAGCTTTTCCAAGACCCTGTCGCCGGTGCTGCGCGTCGGCTCGCTGTGCGCATCGAGCTCGCTGGTGCCGGAACTGCTGCGCGTGAAGATGGTGACCGGCCTGACCACCTCCGAGATCAATGAGCGCGCGGTGTTCGACGCCACCAGCGCGCGCGGCTACCGCCGCATGGTCGAGCGCCTGGTGGTGCAGCTGGGCGACGCGCGCGAACGCGCGCTCGAGGCCCTGGACGGCATCGGCATGGGCCCGCTGGCGCGCCCGCGCGGCGGCATGTTCGTCAGCGCCGGCTGGGCAGAGGCGCCCACGCCCGCACGCAACGGCCGCAGCATTGCCGACGCTGCTCTCAAGGCCGGCATCCTGCTCGCGCCCGGCGAGTTCTTCACCCAGCGCGCACCAGGGGGCATCTGGTTCCGCTTCAATGCCGCCTATGCGGCCAACCCGCAACTGCTTGCCTTCCTGCGTACGCAGCGCTGAGGAATCCATGGAACTCCAGACAAGCGACTCAGCCGCCAGGCGGCGCGACCGGGTCGAGACCACGATCCTGTTTGAGGCCACCCGCCTGTTCGCCGAATGCGGATTCGAAGGCACGACCATCGCCGCCGTCGCCGAACGCGCCGGGATGTCGAAGCAGAGCCTGATGTACTACTTCCCCACCAAGCAAGGCCTGTACAAGCGCGTGCTCGACGACGTGCTGGATGACTGGCTGGAGCGCATGGCGCACCTGGCCAATGCCGACGGCGCACCGGCGGACGTGCTGCGCGCCTATGTCGCGGCCAAGCTGCGCTTCTCGCGCGAGCAGCCCTGGGCCTCGCGCGTGTATGCGATGGAAGTCATCGGCGGGGCCAAGTTCTACGGCGACCAGATCCGCGAACGCGTGGTGCCGCTGCTGCGCCGCGACATCGAGGTGTTCGAGCGCTGGATGGCGGACGGGCGCATCGCGCGCGTGAACGCCACCCACCTGCTGTTCGCGCTGTGGGCGATGACGCAGTCATACGCCGATTTCTCGGCGCAGATGACGCTGGTGCTGGGCCAGCCGGAACTCACCGGCAGCGATTTCGAGGACGCGGAACGGCTGGTGGGCGACCTGGTAGTGCGGGCAGTGGCGGCGGCCGCCTGAGCATTACTGATTGGGCAATGTTATCATTACACTCATGCCCAGTTATCCCACGCCCATCCTGACGACCAACCGGCTCACCCTGCGTCCGCTGACAATGGACGATGCCGCCGACCTGTTTGCCGTGTTTTCCGACCCGGCCGTGGTGCGCTACTGGAGCGCCGAGCCCTGGACCTCGGTGGCGAATGCGGAAGCGTCGATCGCCCATGCGCTCGAGTGCTACCGCGACCAGAGCGAAGTGCGCTTCGGGATCGAGCTCGCGGAGACCGGTGCGCTGATCGGCACCGTCAACCTGCACCACGTCTTCCCCCAGAACCGGCGCTGCGAAATCGGCTATGCCCTGGCCAGCAGCTACTGGGGCAAGGGCTATGCCAGCGAAGCACTGGGCGCCGCGCTCGACTACGGCTTCCACGAGCTGCGCCTGAACCGGATCGAGGCCGACATCGACCCGCGCAATGCCGCGTCGAGCGCCGTGCTGGAACGGATGGGCTTTCGCAAGGAGGGCTTCATGCCCGAGCGCTGGTTCGTGCACGGCGAAATGGCCGACACGATCAACTACGGCCTGCTCAAGCGTTACTGGGACGCGCGTCCCAGCCGCTGAGCGTAGGCAGTCCTTCCCGCTTATCCGCCCTCGCTACCGCCAATGCCGGGTTTCCGGCACTTCGTCGGATGACCATGGCGCGCTTGATGTGCTCCCCCTAAAGTAGCACCATCAACCCCAGCAAAGGACGCATCCCATGAAAACCACGCCCTTCCAATCCTTCGTCGCCGACATGGAAGACCTCGGCCGCAAGTGCAACCGCGCCGTGCGCTCCGGCGCCCGCACCCTGGCCGCCCTGCCCTGGCCTGCGCTGCTGGCGGTGTCGATCCTGCTGGCCTGCCTGCTGACCATCGTCCCGCTCGCGCTGACGCTGTTCATCGGCTTCCTGCTGCTCAAGCTCGTCGCCACGGCCCTGTTCGGCCGCCGCCCTTCGCAGATCGTGGAGTAAGCCATGGCCGCCGCACCGATCAACCGCGCACTCGACTTCGTGCGCGAAGCCGTCAGCGAAGCAAGCGCCCTGGCGTGGAGCTTCTTCGACTGGCTGGCCCTGGTCGAGTGGCGCCAGCTGTACGTGACCTGGTTCGTGGTCTTCGTATTCGGCCTGTTCTTCCAGCTGGCCGAACCGGCGATCTCGTTCATCCTGATCTCGTTCGGCGTCAAGGTGCTGGCAGGCGGCAAGCGCCGCGCCGAACTCCAGGCAAAGGATGCTTCCGACAAGGCCAATGTGGCCACCCTGGAGCGGCGCCTGATGGAAGCGCAGATGGCCACGCTGCAGGCGCAGGTCGAGCCGCACTTCCTGTTCAATACCCTGGCCCTGATCGGCCAGCTGATCGAGACCGACCCGAAGGAAGCCGCGCGCGTCCATGCCCACCTGATCGAATACCTGCGCTCCTCGCTGCCCCAGATGCGCGCCGGTGGCGGCGGCACGCTGGGCAAGCAGGTGGAACTGTCGAAGGCCTATCTCGCCATCATGCAGGCACGCATGAAGGAACGCCTGGCCGTGCGCTTCGAGGTACCGGATTTCCTGGGCAGCTCGCCCTTCCCGCCGATGATGCTGCAGACCCTGATCGAGAACGCCATCAAGCACGGCCTCGAGCCGAAGGTAGCGGGCGGCACCATCACGATCAAGGCCCATGTCGAAGGCGCGATCCTGCACGTAGACGTCTGCGACGATGGCGTCGGCATCAACCTGCATGCCGACGAAGGCGTGGGCCTGGCCAACATCCGCGAACGCCTGGCCCTGCTGTATGGGAAGGATGCGGAACTGGTGATCGAAATGCCTCCAGGGGGCGGCGCCTGCGCCTCGATCCGCCTGCCGTACCGGATGACGGAGTTCGACTGATGCCTGTTACCGCCCTGATCGCCGACGACGAAGCACCGCTGCGCGAGCAGTTGCGCATGCGCCTGGCGGAGGTATGGCCCGAGCTGCAGATCGTGGGTGAAGCCGCCAACGGCATGGAGGCGCTGGCGCTGGCCGAGCAGCACCAGCCGGACATCGCTTTTCTCGATATCCGCATGCCGGGCATGGGCGGCATCGACGCGGCCCGCCGGCTCTACGACCGCTGCCACATCGTGTTCGTCACCGCCTACGACCAGTATGCGCTGGACGCCTTCGAGCAGGGCGCGATCGACTACCTGCTCAAGCCCGTGACGCCGGCACGCCTGCAGACGACCTGCGAGCGGGTGCGCAAGCGCCTGAACCAGGCGCCACAGGACATCGGCGCCCAGCTGGCGGAACTAGGCACCCTGCTCAAGCAGGGCGGCGCGGCTGCGAAACCGGATTACCTGCGCTGGATCCAGGCCCAGGTCGGCGGCAGCCTGCGCATGATCAGCACCCGCGAGATCCTGTTCTTCCAGGCCGAAGACAAGTACACCTGCGTGCAGACCGCCACCGCCCAGCTCCTGATCCGCAAGACGCTCAAGGAACTGGCGGACGAGCTGGACCCGGACGAGTTCTGGCGCATCCACCGCTCCACCTTGGTGCGGGTGGACGCCATCGCCGAAGTCACGCGCGACCTGCGCGGCCGGCAGATGCTCAAGCTGCGCAACTTCGCCGGCGAGCTGGAAGTCAGCCGCAATCACAGTCACCTGTTCCAGCAGATGTAGCCTCGCCTTGTTCCGGGCTTGCTTAGCCGAACAGGCCGTCGTCGGAACCGTCGCCATCGAAGAAGCCGCCGTTGCCGTCCAGGCCAGGCTCGTTGTCGAGCAGGTTGTCGGACTGGCCGATGTCGCCCAGACCGGCCTGGTCTGCCAGTGCGCTTCCGGACAAGTCGCTGCCTCCCGGTTGGTTATCGCCCAGGAGGTGGGCTGCCGTGTTGCCGTCGTGGTCATGGAAGAGGTTGTCCAGGCCGTGGAACAGGAAGCTGCCGGCCGCGACACCAGCCGCTGTTGCGGCGATCGATCCCAGTAGTCCTCCCCCACCGCTCCCGCCGCGCAGGAAGCCGGGCATGCCGCCGCCCGTCGAGCCCGGGTAGGCGTGTTGGTAGGACATGTGTTGGGACTGGGGGTGAGAGACCTGGCGGCGATGGCCGAAGACGGTATCGAGGAAGCCGCCTTGTTGCTGTTGCTGTTGCGGATGCTGCTGGCGAAGCTGGTTTTCCAGCGTGGCGATCTGGGACTTGGCGCTGTTCAGGGCCTGTTCCATCAGCAGCACACGCTGAACCAGCAGGTAGGCGGCGTCGGGCTGCTGCTCGACCGCGCGCTGAATCAGCGCGTCGGCTTCCGGGTCTTTCTTCAGGCCGCGGGCCTGGACCAGCTGGCCGAGGATATCGTGCAATACCTGTGCGTCGGACGGGGTCATCGTGGGCTCCTCATCGGAATGTGATCAGGAAGACATGTGTGCGGGTCCGGATGAATTCAAGTCTGAATTGAGAATTTTCCCACACCGGAAAAATTTATCCCTGAAAGTAGCGATGAGCTCGAATAGCATTATCAAAACTGACGGCGCCGGATCGAGTGCTTCCAATATGTTGTTGAATCATGGCTGCACCGTGTCACTCTTTCTAATCCATCCTACAGTCTTTCTTTTTCCGTTTTCGTACTGAACAAGATACCACTCGGGCTGTTCGTCAAAAACGTAAATAACGTCGCCTTCCACCAGGTATTCCTTTCGCACAGAAGCACTATCCGGTTGACTATGGAATTTCGCCCTCTTCGCTCCTATTGCATACACTCCAACCCAGGTTCCAACGTTTGGGACTTCCATTGCTATGGCGACCTTAGCCGACGTCTCAACTACCTGCGGCCCTACATTAAACGGAAGTATCCAATCACAATCCCCACCTAAAGATTTCCTAGGAAACACAAGATATGATCGATTCCTTTCGGTTTTTATATAAGCGCTAATGCCAGAGCGATCTTCACCTCCAGATACCCATGTACCCTCCCAGTATTTAACCTCCAATCGATTCAAATTACCCTTGAATACCAATTTGCACTCATCAGTCCTCCCAGGGGCGGTTCTGAGTGCAGCAAGATACCCCGTAATTACCTTTTCATTTGGATTATAGCCATACGCCAAGAATGGATTATCCCAAATTTCCGACCTTGCCGACGGCTTCAATTCAAATGCAAGCACCGGAAATCCAAAACATTGAACCATCGCTGCAACGACCATGAAAATGATATTTCTTGACAGTATCATCAAATATGTCATTCGACTGTCTTCCTGATTGAAGTACGGTTCTTTTTTCTAGTAAGTGGATGCTTGTTAATAAGGTCCACATAAATCTTCTTTCCCGTGACGTGGTGCAACTTGGCAGGATAAAAATAGCAAATCAAGAAGCCCCGGAATGCAATTCCAAGACTCATCCAGCTAACAGGCAGCATAGCCACCAGCAGAAAAACATGTGCGAATGGCAATCCTGCCCAAGCCCTTACAGTACTTATCATCGGCAGCAACATGAACGCCAACACCAAGAATATAACGAAAAACCGATTAGGAGGCATCTGCGAAAACTTATACTTTTTCTCTAAAAGATAGCTGTCGGCGCTCTGGTTATAGTATATTGCGTCCGGCTCTTCTTCATAAATATTCTCACGCATCGATTCATCGTAGAAAATCTCTCGATATATGACAAGAAATTTCTGTCCCCACCAGATATGGCTTACAAAATAGATCAGAAAAACTCCAGTTTTAAACCATACTGAAGAAGTTCCGTAAATCAATAATGATAAAAAGGGAACGATAGCGAATAAAGACACACTGGCGATGCAGATCATGGAAGAACCGAAATATTCGATTTCCCACCCCCATCGAAACAATATCGAAATCACAGACAACAGGAACGAAGCAACCAATATTACGAGGAGTAGTTGCACTATTTTATTATCAAAGAAAGTGATATTCGGAGCTGCGCCGTATGCAAGTGGAAGGCAAATCAGAGCCAGCACCATGGAGACGCCCGCGCCAAAACTCGTGAATGTAGACGGCCTCATTTCCTTCGGATTAGTATCTTCAAGACTCCTCAAAATGAGACCTCCTCATAATCCCACAATAATTTTTTCTTCAGATAATCCCAATTGCCCTTTAAATTTTGCCGTATATGATTCGCCAAGACCGGAGAAATACCTTCTTCATGCGATTCGCCCATCATTACTTTGCCCAACTTTTTATCTGCTACATCGACCCCATACGACACAACAAGTCCCGCCCCCAATGTAAGAGCGCCGACCGCGATGACAACCACGCTTGCCTTGGCACCGAACGCAAACAACGCAACGATGGCCGCAACCACCGGGGCCACAATGGCTGCAATCAGTATCGCCTTGACGACGTTTATTAACAACGACGCAAACAAGTCACATCCATCTTTGGACGCGTCGGCCTTCCATTCCGCGAATGATGTTGCACTACCAAATATGAAAGCTACAATTGCATTTCCCTTAAATGAATTAAGTATTCCTTTAGCTGTAGAAGTCAGCACCGTACTGCCCTTTCCAGCCCCACCGAAAATAGTCATGATACGATCGTGCCCAGCACCATACCCACCCTGCTTGAAAACAGTATTGTGTTTACTATAGCCTGAGAAATAATATGTTGCCTGCCCTCGCACGTAGTGAATTTTCGCCGAAACTAGTCTAAACCCTTTGTGAGTCTTACTGTCCAGGCTTGCTCTCAACCAGTCCCAATTATCCCCAATGTATGCTGCAGTTCCTGCTATTTGGCCTAAGAGCCAGTTGCGGGTTGCCACATCGACTGGATCTAAGTCGATAAGTCCAGAATTGCCACCGCCTTTTTGAATCATTTTCCATACGGCACCGGGGGCATCTTTCACGCTCCCCTTCACTACACACACCAACGGACAGTCTTCATCCACTGGCGCCGCCATGGGGCTAGCCTGTGCAAGCGGAACGCCACCAGGATTTTCGGCGAATTTAGAAATACCGCCCCCCCGATTCGTCCCGATATTTTGAGGAGGCATACCTACAGAAATAATGATAGGTTCTGGCTTAGTAGCTGGAAGATGGTCGTAACGCTTTTTATCGAGTCGGCCTGGATCGATCCTCATAAGCAACTCGCTAGCCGACTTCAGCAAAAGTTCTCCTTTAAACTCGCGTGCCACCCAAAGATGGAGGCGCTCCCCATCGTTGAACAGCACACGTTGTTTGCCGCCTCCAGCTATGAGCTTCTTCTTGTCCGAATGGTAGAAATCTGATCCAGTGGACTCAACAGTGTATGTCCTACCCTGGGCAAGTTTAAGATCAAATATAAGGTCGCGATGCTTTTTTAGAATCACTTGCACCTTGTCGGTTGATCGCCAACATTGCACCGTCTCACCGGGAAGATCGATGCATACGGTTTGGGCCTTAGAAGATTGATCTTTGGGATGTGAAGTCATCTGGCGATCCTTCCACGCGTATATTTAATTGACTAATTTAGTGCCTGCATTCTCGGCTGTTCTTGCTATCTACGCCGAGGCTGCTTAGCACCAAAAGGACCCAGCGGAACCTTCTTTAGGACTGCCTTGCCGCTGCCGTCGAGCGCTGCGTTCTTCTGCAAACCGTTTGTGAAAGTCATTACAATCGGCTCATCAGCAAGCACATTCCCATCCGCATCCACGTATTCGATCTCAAGATCCCGTTTGATATTCAATTCGGACACCTTCATCGCAATATCCACCCCCTTCACACTCACCGGCCCCGCCAACTCCTTCTTGCTCGCCTTGAACTCCACCTTCCCCGGCGCATGCACCTCGATATTCCCGCCCTCGAGCTTGATATACGCCCCCTGCGCAGTTAGCAGCACATGCTTCTTCGGCGCTGAAATCGACACGGACTTGGTCACGCTCGCCACCGTCACCTTCTTGTCCGCAGTAATGGTCGTGGCCCCTGACTGGCTCTGCACACTCAGCTTCCCGCTGGCCGCATGAAGCTTGATCCCCACCTCCTGGTTCGGCTTGTCCTTGTTGCTCGCCTTGCCATAGGTGAACAAGCTGATCCCGCCCGCCGCGAGTGTGGAATTCGCCCCTTGCGCAAGCATATTGATGTCCTGCCCGGCAACGACACTGCTGGTCGTGCCCGCCGACAGCACCGCGTCGGCCGGCGTGCACACGGCAATCCCCGCCGGGCTCGACAATTGCAGTTGCGGCTCGCTGTATGCATCCGCCTGCCCCTCCCCGCCTTTCAACACTTCGGCGCTATGGCGCATCTGCTTGACGGCCGCCAGCTCTTCCGGCTGGGGCTCATCCTTCAGCCTGGCGTTATGCTTGCCCGCCTGGGTGGCAAGGGCGAGCTGAAGCTGGTGCGCCGCATCGATCTGCGCCTCGGCCTCGCGTGCACCGAGCTGGCTGCCGCTGCCGCTGCTACGCATATCTGTCGACAGCAGCATGCCCTGCCCGGCCCGCACGGCAAGGCTGTGCGCGGTCTTCAGCTCGGCGCCGAAACCCACCGGATGCAGGCGTTGGTTGTCCGCCTGGTGCCGCAGGTGTCCGAGGTTCAGCTCGGCTGTTCCGGAATGGGATCTGGCATGATGTTGCAAGGCGAGGCGGGCTTGCCCGGCGCTGTCGTCGAACACGAGCTGGTTGTAGGCCCCGTCGCCGTCCTGGCTGCTTTGCATGGCCTGGGACTTGATGCCGGACAGGGCTGCCGGGTGCGCGTGGCCGCCTTTTTCGCCGGGGAACCAGGGCGAGGCATTGCCGGTCGCTGCCCCACCGCCTTGCGCGACCTGGTTATGCTGGGCGTCGAACTGCCCCCGGCCGTTGTACAGGGCGCCGATGACGACAGGGCGGTCGACATCGCCATCCAGGAAATCGACCAGCACTTCCTGCCCGACGCGCGGCAGCATGTTGCTGCCCCAGTTCGCGCCGGCCACCGGGGTGGCCACGCGGACCCAGGTGCCGGCGGTGTCGTCGGCCGGGGCGCCCGTATGTCCGTCCGGATAAGGATGGCTCACCCGGCCATGGCTGTTCGCGCCGCGTTGCCAGTGGAACTGCACCTTGATCCGATGGTCGCGATCGGTGTGGATCACGGCGCCGGGAGGCCCCACCACGATGGCGGTGTGCTGGCCTCGTACGGTCGGGCTCGGCCGAAGGACGTGGCCGTGCCCATCGATACCAGCGCTGCGGAAAGGGAGACTGGCCAGGATGGCCTCGATACGGTTGCGATACAGAGGCCGCTCGCTCCCGGCTTGCCGTATATCCGGCTGGCCCAGTTCGCCGCTATTGGCGAGTGCCGTCACGCCCTTCCCTAGCAGCTTGCCCACCACATCGGCCATGTCCGCCGAGAGGTTGTTATGCATCAGGTGTTTCGCCCGAACGATGACGAATGTGCGGCCATCGTCACTGTCCGCTTCGTCGAAGCGCGCGTGCCCGCGTAGCGTGAAGCGTGTCCCCGGCATAAAACTGCGCACGGTTCCGGCGCCGATATGCACCTGGCGCGCTGCCTCGCATGCCTGGATCTCGTTGAGGGCCACGCGCTGGCCCTGCTCACGGCTCTGCCAGGCATACACGCCAGGGGTGTCGCGGCTGCTCAACAATGCGGCGCGACTGTCCATACCGGCCGCGCCCACTTGCCGCTGGCGTACGCTGCGGTAATCCCAGCTGCCCATCTCGACCGCATCGGTCGACAAGCGGGTTTCGGTACGCCAGCGGTCGATGCTGTCGGCCTTCATGACGGCGCCGGGACGGGTGAATTCGACCGATGACTGGGGATTTGGCGCAAAAGCGCCGTTGTGGTCGGCAATGACCATCGTGTGGCTGCCCAGCGAGGCGCTGTCCGGGTCGCCGCTGTGCTCGAAGAAGTAGAACAGGCCCTCCTCGTGCATCAGGCGCTGCGCAAAGACCAGGTCGCTCTCCTGGTATTGCGTGGTGAGGCTGCGCTTGGGGTAGACAGCCTGGTCGGCGATGTCATAACGCCATGCCGAAACCAGCTTGCCGCGCCCAGCGTAGCTGCCGAAGACGACATCCAGGATGTCGAAGACCGACATGTCCTGGAAGCTGCGGCTGTCCCTGCCCAGCGACAGGAAGGTGCTCCACGGTTCGATCGTCAGCACATAGCGCACGAAGCCGCCATTGGCGCCGGTGATTTCCGCCGAGGTAATGTATCCGTGGAAGGGGCGTAGGGAGCTGAAGCTCTCAGCCGTCAACAATTGCAGCAAGGCCGGCTGGCCAATCAAGGTTCTGAGCTGCAGGTCCACGTCCGTGCACAATGCGTCGACCTGGAAGCGGTAGCCTTCGCTGATCCCCTCCTCGCCGTGCACGCATTCGGCCAGCAAATCCTTGCCGAGGGGCGTGAATAAGCTGAGCAGGCGCGTGTTCTGGGTGAAACGGCTCAAGGATGCAAGAAGATTGGCGCCATGGACGTGTTCCGACATCGCTGTCTCCCGAGATTGACCACGCGCAGGTGCACGCGATTAAGCGATTACACGCCGGGATTGCGTTTTTGCTCTTGAGAAGGATCAGGCGACATGCCGCGCGACAAGCCAAAACAAAAGCGCTGTCGCATTTCTGCGTACAGCGCTTCTGGCAAGAACCGATGGCCCATGTGCCGAGGCACATCAGGCCGGGAATTGCTAGTTCAGGTCCGCACCGCCAAACGCGTTCGGCAATTGCTGGGCAGCCGTGGTCTCGAACACATCGCCATTCAGGTTGGTCAGCACCACCGGCAGCGCATTGCCGCCCAGTTCCAGGATCACCTGGCGGCAAGCGCCGCAGGGAGCGATCGGGCCGTCGGTCTGGCCGATGACGGCCAGGGCGGTGAAGTCGCCCGGCTTGTAGCCTTCCGCGATGGCGCTGAAAAACGCGGTACGTTCCGCGCAGTTGCACAGGCCGTAGGACGCGTTTTCCACGTTACAGCCGCGGAAGATGCGGCCATCCTTGCATTCCAGCGCGGCGCCGACCTTGAATTTCGAGTACGGGACGTAGGCCTTCTCGCGCGCGGCGCTGGCTTCTTCGATCAGTTTTGCGTATTTCATGAAGCCTCTTATGGACGGATGGTGCGGTGGATCATAGGCGTGGCGGCCGATTTTTCTGCACCGATCTGGTAAGCCGCCTGCACCTGGCGCACGGCCTGCTCGGCAGCTTCCTGGGTGCGTGCATGGACCATCGCCAGTGGCTGTCCAAGCTCGATCTTGTCGCCCAGTTCCACCAGACCAGTGAGGCCAACGGCAAAGTCGATCGAATCCTGCGGACGCACGCGGCCTCCGCCCAGTGCGACCACGGCCAGGCCGAGGCCACGGGTGTCGACCGAGGCGGCATAGCCGGCCTGCGTTGCTACCGCCGGCACGATCACCGGAGCGGTTTCCAGCCAGGCGTCCGGCTTGTCCATCAGGTCGGCCGGGCCGCCCAGGCTTGCCACCATGCGCGCGAAACGCTCGGCGGCTTCGCCCGAATCGAGCGCGGTCTGCAGCCTGGCGCGCGCCTCAAGGTCGTTGGCGGCGATGCCCGAGATCACGAGCATCTCGGCGCACAGCGCCATCGTCACCTCGTGAAGGCGTGCCGGGCGCGATTTACCAGTGAGGTAGTCGATCGCGACGCGCACTTCGACGGCATTGCCGGCGGCGTGGCAGAGCGATTCGTCCATGCCGGTGAGGATGGCCGAGGTGCGGGTGCCCGCGCCATTGCCGACCGCGACGATGCTCTCGGCCAGTTCGACCGATTTCTCAAAGGTCGGCATGAAGGCGCCGCTGCCCACTTTCACGTCCATCACCAGCGCGTCCAGGCCCGCCGACAACTTCTTGGAGAGGATCGAACCCGTGATCATGGCTACCGATTCCACGGTCGCCGTGGTGTCGCGGATGCTGTAGAAGCGCTTGTCGGCCGGCGCCAGCTGGGCGGTCTGGCCGATGATGGCCACGCCGACATCCTTGACCACTTTGCGGAACAGGTCCGGATCGGGCACGGTGCTGTAGCCGGGAATCGAGTCGAACTTGTCGAGCGTGCCGCCGGTGTGGCCCAGGCCGCGGCCCGAGATCATCGGCACGAAGCCGCCGCAGGCGGCGATCATCGGTCCGAGCATGAGCGAGACCACGTCGCCGACGCCGCCGGTCGAGTGCTTGTCGACCACCGGGCCTGGCAGGTTCAGGGATTTCCATTCCAGGACCTGGCCGGAATCGCGCATCGCCAGCGTGAAGGCGACACGTTCGTCCATGGTCATGTCCTTGAAGTAGACCGCCATCGCGAATGCCGCGATCTGGCCTTCGGTGACCGTGTTGTCAGGGATGCCGCGCACGAAGAACTGGATTTCTTCGGCGCTCAAGGTGCCGCCGTCGCGCTTCTTGCGGATGATTTCTTGGGGGAGGAACATATGAATACCCTTTTCTATAACGTAGGGTGGGCGGGTCTCCCGCCCGCGCGGTGATAGTTATCAGTGGCCGGTTCGTGCACGACGACGCAGCCTCCACCTATCACCGCGCGGGCGGCAAAGCCGCCCACCCTACAAATGCGTCCAGCGCGGACGCAAACAATACTTAGACGCCGTACGGAATCCAGACGTTCTTCACCTGGCTGGCATGCTGCAGCACGGTGCGGCCGCAAGCCTGCTTCGCATCGAACCAGTCACGGCCCTTGCCGCCACCCACCCAGGTACGCTTGAGCGAATCGGCCGACAGGCGCTCGACTTCCGCGCAGCCTGCCGCCGAACCGTCGTGACGCCACACGGCATCCACGTCGCCGTGCGACGCCAGCGTGCGCGCCAGTTCGTCGCTGGAGCCGGTGACGATGTTCAGCACGCCGCCCGGCAGGTCCGAGGTATCGAGCACCTGGTACAAATCGGTGGCCGACAGCGGATGCGCTTCCGACGGCACGGCCACCACGCGGTTGCCCAGCGCGATGGCGGGAGCGACCAGCGAGATGAAGCCCAGCAGCGGGTTCTCGTTCGGGCAGATGATGCCGATCACGCCGACCGGCTCGTTCAGCGCGACGGTGATGCCGTGCATCGGCGGCTGGTGGGCCGCGCCGTCGTACTTGTCGCACCATGCGGCCCAGTAGAACAGGCGCTCGATCGAGGCCTGCACTTCGAGCTGCGCGTTGCGCGCGCCGGTCTGGGCGGCGATGCGGGCGACGAATTCGTCGGCGCGGATCGCCAGGTTCTCGGCCATGTAATACAGCACTTGCGCGCGGTTGTGCGCGGTGGCCTTGGACCAGCCGGCCGCCTTGTGTGCGGCTTCCACGGCGTTGCGCAAGTCCTTGCGGTTGCCTTCGCCGACGTCGGCCAGGAAGGCACCGTTGGCGCCGTTGATGGCGCGGCTGTAGGCGCCGTCAGGGCGGGTCTGCTTGCCGCCGATGTAGAGCTTGGCGGTGCGGTCGACGGCAAACGCGTTGCCCTCTTCCGAGGCCTTGACGCGGCCTTTTTCGGCAACGACCGGCGCGGCAGGACGGGCATCTTCCGACACCGGCACCATGTATTCGTACATGCCTTCCTTGCCGCCGTCGCGGCCGAAGCCCGATTCCTTGTAGCCGCCGAAGCCGCAGGCTGCGTCGAACTGGTTGGCGGTGTTGATCCACACCACGCCGGCCTTGATCTGCGGCGCCACGTCCAGCGCCAGCGAGATCGATTCCGACCACACGCAGGCGGCCAGGCCGTACACGGTGTTGTTTGCCAGCTGCACGGCTTCGTGCGGGGTGCGGAAGCTCATGGCGACCAGCACCGGGCCGAAGATCTCGGCCTGGGCCACGGCGGCCGAGGTCGAGGCGCCGGTAATCAAGGTCGGCAGGTACCACGAGCCGGCGGTCGGCGCTTCGCAGCTTGGTTGCCACACTTCGCAGCCTTCGGCACGGGCGGACTCCACCAGGCCGTGGATGCGCTGCTGCTGCACCGGGTCGACCAGCGCGCCGATGTCGTTCGATTTGTCGAGCGGCGAGCCGACGCGCAGGTTCTGCATGCGCAGCTTGACCTTGGCGATGAAGCGGTCGTATACCGATTCCTGCACCAGCAGGCGCGAACCGGCGCAGCAGACCTGGCCCTGGTTGAACCAGATCGAATCGACCAGGCCTTCGACCGCGGCGTCCAGGTCGGCATCGTCGAAGACGATGAAGGGCGACTTGCCGCCCAGTTCCAGCGACAGCTTCTTGCCGGTGCCGGCGGTGGCTTTGCGGATGATGCGGCCCACTTCGGTCGAGCCGGTGAAGGCCAGCTTGTCGATGCCAGGGTGGTTCACGATCGCTTCGCCCACGGCGCCGTCGCCGGTGACGATGTTGACCACGCCCGCAGGCACACCGGCCTGCTGGCAGATCTCGGCGAACAGCAGCGCGGTGAGCGGCGTGTACTCGGCCGGCTTGAACACGATGGTGTTACCGGCGGCCAGCGCCGGTGCGATTTTCCATGCCAGCATCAGCAGCGGGAAGTTCCACGGCACGATCTGGCCGACCACGCCGACGGCGCGGTAGTCCGCGAATTCTTCCGATTGCAGCGCAGCCCAGCCGGCGTGATGATAGAAGTGCCTGCTTGCTAACGGCAGGTCGGCATCGCGGGTTTCGCGGATGGTCTTGCCGTTGTCCAGGGTCTCGAGCACCGCGAACAGGCGCGCATGCTTTTGCAGCAGGCGTGCCAGCGAATACATGATGCGCGCGCGGCCATGGCCACCCAGCGCGACCCAGCCCGGCTGCGCGCGGCGCGCGGCCTGCACGGCGCGTTCGACGTCGTCCGCACCGGCTTGCGTCACTTGCGCCAGCTCGCTGCCGTCGGCAGGGTTGTTGGTGGCGAAGGTGGTGGCGGCGTCGCTCCACGCGCCGTCGATGAACAGGCCGAAACGGCGTCCATGCTGGTCCAGCCACGCAGTTGCTTCCTTGGTGCTTTCTGGTGCGGGGCCGTAGTCCATGGTCTGAAGAATCTCTTTAATAGTTGGCATGACGAATCCGTTGGTATTTAAGGTTGCGCGTGGCGATGGGCGGCCGAGTAGTTGCCGGTGACGTAGTGCTCGAGCTGGCGCTCGATGTCGGTCATCAGGCTCGATGCGCCGATGCGGAACAGGTGCGGCTGCAGCCAGTCGTTGCCGAGTTCTTCCTTCATCACGGTCAGGTATTGCAGCGCGCTCTTCGCAGTCGACACGCCGCCGGCAGGCTTGTAGCCGACCTGGAAGCCGGTCTGCTCGTAGTATTCGCGGATCGCGCGGGTCATCACGAGCGACACCGGGATGGTGGCGTTGACGCCTTCCTTGCCGGTCGAGGTCTTGATGAAATCGGCGCCGGCCATCATGCAGACCCACGAGGCCTTGGCCACGTTGTCCAGCGTGACGATGTCGCCGGTGGCGAGGATCGCTTTCACATGCGCGTCGCCGCAAGCCTGGCGGTAGGCCAGCATCTCGTCGTACAGCGCCTGCCAGTTACCCGTCAACACGTGCTGGCGGGTGATGACGATGTCAATCTCGGTGGCGCCAGCAAGCACCGACAGTTCGATTTCGCGCAGCTTGGTTTCCATGCTCGACAGGCCGGCCGGGAAAGCGGTCGACACCGCGGCGATCGGCAGGCGGCCCTGCAGCACTTTCACGGCCGGGGTGATCATCTCGTGGTAGACGCAGACCGCGCCGGTGGTCAGGCTGTCGATGCCGAGGGCTTGCATCAAATCGGTGCGCAGCGGGCGCATCGCCTTCATGCACAGGCGCTCGACGCGGCCTGGCGTATCGTCGCCGCCGAGGGTGGTCAGGTCCATGCACTCGACCGCGCGGATCAGCCACGCAGCCTGGTATTCCTTCTTGACGGTGCGGCGGTTCGCCAGGCTGGCGGCGCGGCGATCGGCCGCATTGCGGTTGACCTTGATGCTGTTGACCCAACCAAGGTCGAGGGGGGCGGCGGTATTACGTTTGAAATCCAGTGGCTGGGTCATAGCAGTGCGGTTCCGTTCGAGAGTGGTTTGACGCCAAGGTGCTTGGCGAGGGTGGCGCCGATGCTTGAAAAAGTGTCCGCAATCGGCAATTCCTGAGGGGCGACGTTCGGGCCGAAGAAGATCATCGGGATGTGCTCGCGGGTATGGTCCGAACCCGGCGCGGTCGGGTCGCAGCCATGGTCGGCGGTGATCACGCACAGGTCGCCGTCCTTCAGTTTCGCCATGAATTCGGGCATGCGCGCATCCAGTTCGTGCAGCGCATTCGAATAGCCGGCGACGTCGCGGCGGTGGCCGAAGTGCATGTCGAAGTCGACGAAGTTGACAAACGTGAGCGATTTTTCCGGTGCGGTCTCGGTTTCTTCCAGCAGGCGGTCGAACAGCGCCATGTTGTCGACGCCCTTCACCAGCCTGGTCACGCCCTGGGCCGCGAAGATGTCGCTGATCTTGCCCAGCGCGATGACTTCGCCGCCTTCGTTCTTGACGTGGTCGAGCAGGGTCGGCGCGGTTGGCGGCACGGCATAGTCGTGGCGGTTCGAGGTGCGCTTGTACTTGCCGTTCTCGCCCAGGAAGGGACGCGCGATCACGCGGCCGATGTTGTAGGGCTTGACCAGCTCATAGGCCGCTTCGCAGACTTCATACAGGCGCTCGAGGCCGAAATGCTCTTCGTGCGCGGCGATCTGCAGCACCGAGTCGGCCGAGGTGTACAAAATCGGCTTGCCGCTGGCGACATGCTCGTCGCCCAGTTCGTCGATGATGGTGGTGCCCGAGGCATGGCAGTTGCCCAGCCAGCCGGGAACACCCGTCAATTCCTGCAGCTTGTCCGTCAGCTCCTTCGGGAAGGACGGCACGGTCTTCGGGAAGTAGCCCCAGTCGAACAGCACCGGCACGCCGGCGATTTCCCAGTGGCCGCTCTGGGTGTCCTTGCCGGTCGACTGCTCGCGTGCGGCGCCCCAGGCGCCCGTGAAACCGTCGCGCCGGCTGAAACCCGCGGCCCATTCGCCGCTGGCCTTGTGGGCGGCTGCGGCAAGACCCAGGCGCTCGAGATTGGGCAGCGACATCGGCTTGCCTTCTTTCGCGGCCCAGTCGGCGATGTGGCCGAAGGTGTTGGCGCCCGTGTCGCCGTACTTGTCGGCGTCGGGCAGCGCGCCCAGGCCGAACGAGTCGAGCAGGAGGATGAATGCGCGTGACATGGAGTTCGCTCGCTTTCTGTTAGTTGGCTTCGGTGCGTGGGGTCGCGCCCAGGCGCTCGATGAACGAATGGATCAGGGTGACCAGGTCCTTGGCGGCGATGGCCGCGTATTTCAGGGTCTGCTCGTGCGACAGCGGGAACGGGCTCAGGCCCTCCGCCAGGTTGGTGATGGCCGAGACGCCGGCCACTTTCAGGCCGCAGTGGCGCGCGGCGATCACTTCCGGCACCACCGACATGCCGACCACGTCGGCGCCGAGGGTCTTGAAAGCGCGGATTTCGGCGGCGGTCTCAAAATTAGGGCCCGGGCAGGCCAGGTAGACGCCTTCGTTCAGGGTAATGCCACGGGCGGCCGCGGTTTCCTTGATCATC
Source organism: Telluria sp. ZT3P39 (assembly GCF_059685935.1). Classification (NCBI taxonomy): domain Bacteria; kingdom Pseudomonadati; phylum Pseudomonadota; class Betaproteobacteria; order Burkholderiales; family Oxalobacteraceae; genus Telluria; species Telluria sp. ZT3P39. The sequence goes on along the minus strand of NZ_JCASIH010000003.1, from coordinate 105,476 downwards.
GCGCGCAGCTCGGCGTCATAGGCATTGGCCATGCTGAAGAAGCGCGGGCCGAAGCGGTCGTCGTTCGGGCCGGACATCGGGCTGCCCGGCAGCAGGTTGATGTGGTCGTTCAGGACCACCACGCTGCCGGCATCGACTTCAGGGCGGAGCGAACCGGCCGCATTGGTCACGAACAGCATCTCGCAGCCGATCAGCTTGAAGGTGCGCACGGCGGAAGTCATCACGCTGGCGCCATAGCCTTCGTAGAAGTGGCCGCGGCCCTTCATGCACACGACCGGCACGCCGGCCAGGTTGCCCAGCACCAGCTCACCCGCGTGGCCGTGCACGGTGCTGATCGGGAAGCCCGGCAGCTCGGCATAGCTGATCGACACGACGTCGGTCATCTGCTCGGCGAGCACGCCCAGGCCGGAGCCGAGGATCAGCGCGGCGCGCGGAGCGAAGCCTGGTTTGCGGGCCTTGATGACTTCTGCTGCGTCGAATGGGGTATTGCTGAACATGGTTGTTCCTTGTCGTTTGCGGAATTCGGGAGACGGGATGAAGAGGCAGGCGCCGGAGGGTGCTGCTGAGAAGCGGCACGCGGCACATATCAGCCGGAATATTATAACTATGCACGAGGGCCAATATGTATGGCAAATACCATTTTTCTTGTCGATTTATTTGTTTTAAAAATATATGGACGGGTGTATGGTTGGCTTGCCGATAGTGTTTGACCACCACAAGACATTTGTTTAGTATGCCTAAACACTTGTTTAACGTAGGGTGGGCGGGTTCCCCGCCCGCGCGTTCAAATTACATTTCCCAGCCTGCTCCGTGGCTTGCATAGGCGAGCTGAACGCGCGGGCGGGAGACCCGCCCACCCTACAAAATCAACACCGACACGACCGTGACCGAGCTGCCCAAAAAAGAACAATTGTACGAGCTGATCCGCGCGAATCCCTTCATTTCGCAGCAGGACCTCGCCACCCAGCTGGGGCTGTCGCGCTCGGCCGTCGCCAATTACATCGCCACGCTCGTGCGCGAGCGCCGCATCCTCGGGCGCGCCTATGTGCTGCCGGACCAGCGCCCGATCCTGTGCATCGGCGCCTCGAACCTCGACCGCAAGCTGCGTACGCTCGGCAAGCTGGCGCTCGGCACCTCGAATCCGGCAACGCAAAGTGAATCCTTCGGCGGCGTCGCCCGCAACATCGCCGAGAACCTGGCGCGCCTTGGCGCCCCGACCGCCCTGATCACGGCGGTGGGCAACGACGCCTCGGGCCGCGCCCTGCTCGCCCACCTTGACGACGCCGGCATCGACACCCGCGGCGCCCTGCGCCTGGATGGCGCCAGCAGCGGCACCTATACCGCGGTGCTGGACCAGGACGGCGAAATGACCGTGGCCCTGGCCGACATGGCGCTCAACGACCGGATCACGCCCGCATTTCTCCCCACCCGCCAGCAGCAGCGCGCCAGTGCAGCCCTGGTGGTGGCCGACCTGAACCTGCCGATGGAAACCATCGCCGCCCTGCGCGACGATGCGGCGCGCGACGGCGTCGCGCTGGTGCTGGTGGCCGTGTCCGAACCGAAGATGGCGCGCCTGCCCGCCAGCCTGATTGGGGTGCGCCTCCTGATCCTGAACGAAGGCGAACTGGCGACCCGCGTCGGCCGCAGCCTTGGCAGCGAGCTGGAGGTCGATGCGGCCTGCGCCGAGGTGCAGCGCCAGGGCGCGCAGGACCTGGTCGTCACGCGCGGCGCGCGCGGCATCTTGTATACCTCGGCTGCCGGCCCGATGCGCCTGGATGCGCCCAAGGTCGACGTGGTCGACGTCACCGGCGCGGGCGACGCCTTTGCCGCCGCCGTCTGCTGGTCGCTGCACAGCGGCGAAGGCGACCTGGCGCTGGCCTGCCGCCGCGGCCTGCAGCTATCGGCCATGACCATCGCCTGCCAACAGACCGTCTGCCCGCTGCTGGCGCCCGGCCATTTCGACGGCCTCGCGACCACCCCTACCGAATCCGTACTGGACTAATCATATGCACTCCTTCCTCCTGTTCTCGCCCGAAGTGGCGGCCGCCCGCACCGCCGGCAAACCCGTCGTCGCGCTCGAGTCGACCATCATTTCGCACGGCATGCCCTACCCGCAGAACGTGCAGACCGCACGCGAAGTCGAGCAGGTGATCCGCGACGCCGGCGCGGTGCCGGCCACCATCGCCATCATTGGCGGCAAGATCTGCGTCGGCTTATCAAGCGAGCAGTTGGAACTGCTCGGCTCTTCGCCCGACGCGATGAAAGTCAGCCGGCGCGACCTGGCCTATGTGCTGTCGCAGAAGCGCCTGGGCGCCACCACGGTCGCCGCAACCATGATCTGCGCCCAGCTGGCCGGCATCGAGGTGTTCGTCACCGGCGGCATCGGCGGCGTGCACCGCGGCGCCGAGACCAGCTTCGACATCTCGGCCGACCTGCAGGAATTGGCCCACACCAGCGTGGCGGTGGTCTGCGCCGGCGTGAAATCGATCCTCGACATCGGCCTGACCCTCGAATACCTGGAAACCAACGGCGTACCGGTGGTGAGCGTGGGCCAGCCGGGCTTCCCGGCCTTCTTCACCCGCGACAGCGGCTTCAAGGCCGACTTCCAGCTCGACACGCCGGAAGAGCAGGCGGCCTTCATCCGCACTAAATGGCAGCTCGGCCTGCTAGGTGGCGTGGTGGTCAGCAATCCGGTGCCGCTTGACGCCGCGATGCCAACCGGGGAAATCGACACGTTCATCCATCAGGCGCTGGGCGAAGCGACCCAGCAGGGCATCAAGGGCAAGGCGGTCACGCCCTTCCTGCTCTCGCGCATCAAGGAGCTGACCGGGGGCCGCAGCCTGGCGACCAATATCGCGCTGGTCAAGCACAACGCCCTGGTCGGCGCGCGCATGGCGGTGGCGCTGAACGCCCTGCCCTCGGCTTGAGTCGCCCGCTGCCATGTCGATCGACCTGAAACAGCTGCGCTATTTCCTCGCGGTGGCCGAAGAGAAAAGCTTCTCGCGCGCGGCCGAACGCCTGCACATCTCGCAGCCGCCGCTGAGCCAGCAGATCATGAAGCTCGAGAGCGAACTCGGAGTGCGCCTGTTCACCCGCACCACCCGCAGCTTCGAGCTGACGGTGGCGGGCAAGGCCTTGATGAGCGAGGCGGCCGAGCTGCTGGCCAAGATGCGCATGACGATCGACACCATCCGCCAGATCGACCGCGGCGAAGTCGGCCGCCTGCGCGTGGGCATCGTCGGCTCGGCGATGTGGGGGCCGATCCCCGGCCTGCTGGAACAGTTCCAGAGCCAGTATCCACGCGTGACCTGGACCATCCATGAGCTGGGGCCGAACGACCAGTGGGAAGCGCTGCGCGCGCGCCAGATCGACGTCGGCTTCTGGCGCGAGCCGCGCATCGAGCCGGACGTGCTGAAACAGGCCAACCTGCGCCAGGACCTGTGCTCGCGCGAGGACGTGTGCGTGGCGATCAGCGAACGCCATCCGCTGGCGCGCATGGACGCCATCGAACTGATCGACATCGCGCATGAACCGATGCTCACCCTGCACCTGGAACAGTCGGCCGAGCCGCGCTACCTGATCCAGTGCTGCGTGAATGCCGGCTTCCAGCCGACCATTTTCCAGGAGGCGGCCGAGCCGCAGACGCTGCTGGCCATGGTCGGCGCCGGCCTGGGCGTGGCGCTGCTGCCGCAGACCACCAGCCGCATCGGCTGGCCGGGCGTGCGCTTCCTGCCGGTGCGCACCGATGCCCCCTCGGCCAATTTGTACATCACTTACCTGGCGCAGGACGATGCGCCGGTGGTGCGGGCCTTCCTGAACATCCTGTTCCCGGACTCCGCGCCCAGGCCGGAGTGAAGCCTACTGCCGCTTGATCTCGACCGCGACGGTATTGAGCGAGGCGATCTGGTGGCGCCGCTCGGCGGGCCGGGTCAGCACCCGCATCGTGATTTCCAGGGGAACGCCGATCCCGGCCAGCTCGGTAGCGGCGCGCGGGCGCCCTTCGCTCGCGGCCTCGTGGATGGCGGCATCGATCAGCAATGCTGTTTTATAGTCGCTTCGTCGGTCCATCCTTAAATCCTACCATTCTTTGTGCATACATCAGGGGCCTTGCGCTCTGATGTGGTAGGCGGGCCGGTTTTTCTTCGAAAAAATCCAACTTTCTTTATTCTGCGTTACTTTGCGCACGGTTCGCGGCCGGATCCCAAGGCAAACTCTTGTCAAAACATGAATACTTAAATAACCCCTTCCACAAGGAGCACACCATGCAAAAGACCACCGCTACCATTTCCGCCCTGATGCTTGCCGTCGCAGTGATGGCCACCGGCTGCAAGAAAGCCGACGACAACCCGAACATGGGTCCTGCGCAAGAAGCCGGCGCTGCCGTCGACAACGCAGGCGCAAAAGTCGCTGAAGAAACCAAGGAAGCCGCACGCGAGACCGAAGCCGCTGCCGACCGCGCCGCTGCCAACGTCGACGCTGCCGCCGAGCGCGCTGGCGACAAGATCGAGGCTGCCGGCGCCGAAGTGAAGCAGGAATCCAAGGAAGCCGCTGCCGAAGTGCGCGCAGCGTCGGACAAAGTGGGCGACAAGACTGGCGCCGCACTGGAACGTGCCGGCGAGAAGCTGCAGGAAAAGCGTTAATCGCTTCACTGCTCAGCAAAAAAGAACCGGGGCCGCGGCCCCGGTTTTTTTACGCCTGTCGTAGGGTGGTCGGCTCCGCCGACCGCGCGTTCAAGCAGACCGTGAGCCGCCACAGTGCATGCTGGAGTCGAACGCGCGGTCGGGAGGACCCGACCACCCTACGAAATTCACCGTTTCAAGCAGACTTTAGTGCGTGGCGCCGCCTGCGTGGGCCACATCCTGCTCGACCGTCACCGCCATCTCGACCGCGATGCGGATGCCGGCAATGATGTCGTCGAGCGCCATCGACGGCGGCTCGTCCATCCGGCCTTCAAGCTGCTCCGGCAGGAAGGGCACGTGGATGAAGCCCGCCTTGACCGCGCGCCCCGCCACGTGGTGCATCAGCCCATAGAACACATGGTTGCACACGAAGGTGCCGGCCGTCTGCGACACCGCCGCCCGCAAGCCGGCCGCACGTATGGCCGCGACCATCGACTTGATCGGCAGCGTGGTGAAATAGGCCGCCGGCCCATCGGCATCGATGGGCCGATCCACCGGCTGGGCGCCGGCGTTGTCGACGATCGAGGCGTCGTCCACATTGATCGCCACGCGCTCGACCGAGATCTCGGCGCGCCCGCCGGCCTGGCCCACGGCGATGACGACATCCGGCGCGAGCTCGTCCACCATGGCGGCCAGCGCACGGTTGGCCTCGACGAACACGCAGGGCAGCTGGCGCACTTCGACGCGAAAAGCCTCCCCGCTCCAGCCCTCGAGCGCGCGCACGGCCTCCCAGGCCGGGTTGATGGTCGCCCCGTTGAAGGGCTCGAAGCCGGTCAGTAAAACGGTTTTCATCGGTTCATCAAGAAATACAGCAGGAAGATATTCGACGCCAAGAGCGGCAGCGCGGTCGGGATCTGGGCACGAATGACGGCGTTCTTGTCGGGCAGGTCGAGCAGCGCGGCCGGCACGATATTGAAGTTCGCCGCCATCGGCGTCATCAATGTACCGCAATACGCGCTGAACATGCCGATCGCCGCCATCACGGCCGGGTTGGCGCCATACACGCCGACCAGCACCGGAATGCCGACGCCGCCCGCCATCACCGGGAAGGCGGCGAAGCCGTTGCCCATCACGATTGTGAACAAGGCCATGCCGATGCAGAACACGCTTACTGCGATGAAGCGCGAATCCATGTTGATGTAGGACGTCGTCACATGCGCGACCGCCTTGCCCACGCCGGCTTCGGAAAACAGCAGGCCGAGCACCGCCAGCATGTGCGGCAGCACCACGGCCCAGCTCATCGCATCGACCAGCCGGCGTGCCTCGCGCACGCCCTGCAGCGGCGTGGAGCGTGTCATCCAGCAGGCAGCGCCCAGGGCCACGATCGCGGCGCAGCCCAGGCTCACCAGGGTCAGGTGCTTCGGGTCGAGCAGCTGCATGCCGCCAAGCTGCACGTCCTTGAACAGGGTCGCCCCGAGCATGGTCACCAGCGGCAGCAGCAGCGCGGGGATGAACAGGCGGTTGCCAAGCCGCGTGCTGCTTTCGCGGCGCGTCTCTTCCGGCAGCGTGGCAGGCTTGCCCGCGGTGACGCCCTTGAAGCCGGCGACCAGCGCCATCAGGATCATCAGCGCGCCCACCAGGGCCGGCGGCAGGCGCTCGCCCGCCAGGTAGAGCAGCGCGTACAGGCTCCAGAACAGCGCAGTCGTAAAGCGGCGCGGGTTGCTGCGGTCGACCAGGTTCATCGCGGCGACCGCCACGAACAGCAGGCCGACCAGGATATAGAAGAAGTCGAGCGTGATCATGGCTTGCCCATCTCCCGGCGAATCTCGCCATCGAGCCGGCGCAGGTTCCATGCATGGATGACGAAGGCGGTGATCGCAGTGGGGATGCCCCACAGCGCCATGTGCATCGGATCGACCGCGATGCCCTCGGCCTGCAGGATGGTCTGCATCAGCACGATGGCCCCAAAAGCGACAAAGATGTCTTCGCCGAAAAACAGGCCGACGTTGTCGGTCGCCGCCGCCATCGCGCGAATGCGGTGGCGCACGTGGTCGGGCAGCGCGCCATACTGGGTTTCGGCCGCGGCTTCGGCCATCGGCGCCACCAGCGGGCGCACCATCGAGGCCTGGCCGCCCAGGCTGGTCAGGCCGGCGGCGGCCGAGGTCTCGCGCGCGAACAGGTAGACGATCAGGAGGCGCCCGGCGGTGGCCGAGCGCACTTTGGCGATCGCGGTCTGGGCCCGCTCGCGCAGACCGAAGCGCTCCAGCAGGCCGATGGCGGCCAGCGGCAGCAGCAGGATCAGCGGCAGGTTGCGCGTCTTCACGAAGGCGGTGCCGAGCGACTCCAGGATGGCAAGCGGCGGCATGAAGGCCGCGGCGCCGGTGACGCCGCAGGCCGCGACCACCACCAGCACCGGATTGGCGCGCAGCAGGAAGCCGGCGACGATGACTGCGACGCCGAGCAGCGGCCACAGGTTGACTGCAGATTGCATGGATACTCCGGCCCAGGTTGAAAGCCGGGGAAGTTTAACCCATGTGTAAATTTACTATCGGAAAGTTCAGCCCGGGCGAACCGGGTTGAAGGCGCCCTCGCCCACCACCGTATTCCACTGGCGCACATGGAAGGCGCGCACCAGTCCATGGGTGACATACGGGTCGCGCGCCGCGAACAGCTGCACCGGTTCCGGCGTGTCGCAGGAGAACATCAGCACCGCATGGTCGCATGGATCGGCCAGCGCCCCGGCAATCACCAGTTCCCCGCGCTCCTGCGCTTCCCAGGCCAGCTTCAGGTGCGCATCGCGATACTCGCCGCGGCGCTCGAGGTAGTCGGGGACAAGGTCATACGTGAGCAGGTAGTGCACGGGGTCTCCCATTGGATGCGGCGCATGGCCGGAACGACGATGGTAGCGCATGGACCGCCACCGGGCCGAAAACGCGCCGCACGCCGTCCCAAGCGTGCGTGGCTGTCCCGGCCCCTATGTCACACTCGCTGGACAGCACAACCACTGCCAGGAGAACGCCATGCACCAGACCACCATCGCCGGCCAGCCGCTGCAACCGATCCTGATGGCCGCGCCCGCCGTCCTCATTCCCTTCGGCTTCATCCTCGACGCCCTGCACAGCGCCACCGGCGACGAGGACTATGCCAAGGCTTCCTACTACAGCATGGCCGCCGGCGTGGTCGGCGGACTGGCGGCCAGCGCGGTCGGGGTCGCGGACTACGTGGCCGAAAAGCCCGAGGGCGAAGCGAAACACCAGGGGCAGATGCACGCCATGATCACCGGCGCGGCGCTGCTGGCCAGCGTCGCCAACCTGATCCTGAAACGCGACAATCGCCAGCACGGCACCGGCGCGCTGGTGCTGTCCGCCATCGCCGCAGCCGGCACCCTGGCCTCGACTTATTACGGCAAGGGCGCTTCAGGCGAGCATGCCGAAGCGGGCGTGCATACCGACGACGACAAGGTGCGCATCGACCACACCAATACCGACGTCGAGCAGTACGTGGCGGCCGGGCCGTCCCCGCTCCACGCGCCACAGTAATGACAGAACTGCCAAGCAATGCAGGTCTTGCAAGAGTAGCCACTTCATCGTAGGGTGGGCGGCTTGTAATCTGGTCCACTGGACCAGATTACCCCGCGCGGTGATAGTCACGAGTTGAGCAGCCGCGCGGGCAGCATAAGCGTGATTTGAACGCGCGGGCGGGGGACCCGCCCACCCTACGATGATTTAAGCTGTTGTAATAAGCCCACTGTTTCGCAACGTATCCTTGTCGCCGCTCACTTAGCGAAGTGCCGCACAGAACGAACACATGCGGCGGGAGTAGACTGGGCACCATGGACACTTCAAAGAAAATGGCGGCGGGGATCACCGGTGTTGCCAGCTTTTTGTGGCTGACGATGACGGCCGCAATCGCGGCGAACCAGCGCCGGCTGGTGTTCAATCCCTGCATCACGCCCGAAGTCGAAAGCCCGCGCAGCACCGGACATCGCACCCGCCCTATCGTCTTGCGCGCCAAGGACGGCACCCGCCTGTGCGGCTGGCTGCTGACCCCGCTGGTCCAGGGGCCACGCCCCGCCGTCATGTATTTCGGCGGCCGTTCCGAAGAAGTGTCCTGGGTCGCGCGCGACGCCGGCAAGCTGTTCCCCGGCATGACCGTTCTGGCCATGAACTACCGCGGCTACGGCCAGTCCCACGGCGCCCCCGACGAACTGCACATGATCGAAGACGGCTGCACCCTGTTCGACTGGCTCGCCGCCCTCGGCCAGGTCGACGCGGCGCGCATCGCCGTGGTCGGCCGCAGCCTGGGTTCCGGTGTCGCCGTGCAGGTGGCCAAGGAACGCCCGGTCAATTCGGTGGTCTTGATCACGCCCTACGATTCCATCCTCGCCATCGCCAAGCGGCGCTTCCGCGTCATGCCGATCGAATACATGCTGCGCCACCGTTTCGAGTCGATCAAGCATGCGCCTTCGCTCAAGGCGCCTACCTATGTACTGCGCGCCGCAAGCGATGACGTGGTGCCGCATTCGCACACCGACCAGCTGGTGGGCAAGCTCGCCACCCTGGCCGGCGACGACACGGTGCCGGCCTCGGACCACATGAACATCCCCTATCTCGAGGCGACCCAGGCGCTGATCGCCAGCTTCCTGACACGCCGCTTCGCGCAGCCGGCCGGCACACCCCAGCTGCCGCCTCCGGCCAATCCGGCCACGGTGGCCGAAGTCGGCATCGAAGTCGGTCCCAAGCTGGCAGAAACGCCTTCCGTGGCCGTGGCCCTCCCTGCCAGGGCGGCGACTGCGCTGCTCCCGCTCCCTGCCGCCAACGGGCAAATCGCCGCCATTGCGAAATAATTGCTGAAAAATGTCAGCACTTATATTTCCTTGGAATAAATTGCCAAGTAAAATCGTATTTGTCATCAATATGCGGAATGATGCATATTTGACAGGCTGAACAGTATAGGGCGTGGTATTGCCTCTGTGCGCAGCGCTGCGGCGCTTTTACCTCCGGGCCTGGGCCGTGTGGTGCTCACGTTCTGCGACGATGATGTTGCAACTAGGCTACATGTTTCAGGCACTGTCGAGGGAAGCGAGACCGCGATACAAATCGTAACCCCTCATGCTGCCCATGGCTGACACAATGCGCTTCGCACCGTCGGCCGTGTTGGCTGTTGACGATGCAGCTTGCTCGGCCCGTTCCAAGCTTACCGTTGTGCCGGGTACAATATCGAAATTCCAGGAGCCTCATTCATGAAACTCAAGCAATTCACCATGACCATCGCGGCGCTGTGCGTCGCCGGCAGCGCGGCGGCAGCGCCTAGCGCACCCAAGCTCGGCATGGTCTACGATGCGGGCGGCAAGTTCGACAAATCGTTCAACCAGTCGGCCTTCGAGGGCCTGCAGCGCTTTTCCAAGGAAACCGGCATCAAGGTGTTCGAGGCGCAAGCCAGCAGCGATACCCAGGCCGAACAGGTCATGCGCGGCCTGGCCCGCAAGAAGCTCGACCTGATCGCCGCCATCGGCTTCTCGCAGACCCAGGCGGTCGCGAAGGTCGCCAAGGAATTCCCGAACGTGCGCTTCGTGCTGATCGACAGCATCGCGCCGGGTAACAACATCAATTCGGTGATGTTCAAGGAACAGGAAGGCTCCTACCTGGTCGGCGTCGCCGCGGCCATGGCTTCCAAGTCGAAGAAGCTCGGCTTCGTGGGCGGCATGGACATCCCGCTGATCCGCGCCTTTGCCTGCGGTTACGCACAAGGCGCCAAGGCGCAATTCCCGAAAGCCGAAATCGTCCAGAACATGGTCGGCACCACTGCCGCCGCCTGGAACGACCCGGCCAAGGGCGGCGAACTGGCGCGCGCGCAGTTCGACCGCGGCGTCGACGTGGTGTTCGCCGTTGCCGGCGGCAGCGGCATGGGCACCCTGCAGATGGCCAAGGAAAAAGGCAAGCTGGCGATCGGCGTCGACTCGAACCAGAACTACCTGCACCCGGGCACCATGCTGACCTCGATGGTCAAGCGCGTGGACGTCGCCGTCTACGACTCGTTCATGGCGCAAAAGAACGGCACCTGGAAAGCGGGCGTCACCCACAAGGGCCTGAAAGAAGGCGGCGTGGACTGGGTGCTCGACAAGGACAACCGCAAGGTCGTCACGCCGGAGATCGAGAAGCGCGTCATGGGCGTGCGCTCGGACATCATCAACGGCAAGATCAAGGTCATCGACTACCGCGCCGCGAGCAGCTGCCCGGTCTGATTTACTCATCTCCATGAAAAAGCGCGCCGCGCCGGTCAACCGGCCCGGCGCGCTTTTGAATGAAGCACACTCCTTTTTAATATCCACTGATCGCAATGCAGCCAGCCGTAGAATTTCGCAACATCAGCAAGGCCTTCGGGGCCGTGCAGGCGAACGCTGACGTCAGCTTCCCGATCGCCAAGGGCTCGATCCACGGTGTGATCGGCGAGAATGGCGCGGGCAAGTCCACCCTCATGAGCATCCTGTACGGCTACTACCAAGCCGACAGCGGCCAACTCCTGATCAATGGGCAAGCGCGCCAGATCCGCACCTCGCACGAAGCCATCGCGCTGGGCATCGGCATGGTCCACCAGCACTTCATGCTGGTCGAAAACATGACCGTGCTCGACAACGTCATGCTCGGCACCGAGGGCGGGTTCAAGCTGGCTGCCAAGCGCGTCGAGACCGAAGCGAAGCTGCGCGAGATCTGCGCCAAATACCGCCTCGACGTCGACCCGCTCGCCACCATCCACGATCTGTCGGTGGGCGCCCAGCAGCGCGTCGAGATCCTCAAGCAGATCTACCGCAGCGCCGAAATCCTGATCCTGGACGAGCCGACCGCCGTGCTCACCGCGCAGGAAACCGCCTCGCTGTTCGAGATCCTGAAGCTGTTCAAGGAACAGGGCAAGACCATCATCCTGATCACCCACAAGCTGGGCGAGATCATGGAGATCACCGACCAGGTGACGGTGATGCGCGCCGGCCGCGTGGTCGGCGCCGTGTCGACCCGCGAGACCTCGAAGGAGCAGCTGGCCAACATGATGGTCGGCCGCCCGATCGAGGGCAACCTGCCGCGCAAGCCCTTCAACCCGGGCGCGCCGGTGCTGCAGATCTCGAACCTGCAGCTCGAAGACAAGCACAAGGTAAAGCTTCTTGCCGACATCGACCTCACGGTGCGCGCCGGCGAGATCGTCGCGATTGCCGGCGTGTCCGGCAACGGCCAGAGCGAACTGATGGAAATCCTGTCGGGCATGCGTTTGCCAACCTCCGGCAAGGTGCATTTTCTCGGCAAGGAACTGCCCTACGCGCGCCGCTCGAACGCCGACGGCCTGCCCGCCGAGTTCCGCGAGCTGGGCATCGGCCATGTGCCGGAAGACCGCCTGCGCGACGGCGTCATCAAGGATTTCACGGTGATGCAGAACACCGTGTTCGGCTACCAGGACCGCGTCAAGAACAAGCTGGGCCTGTTCGACTTCGAGGCCATCGCCAAGCGCTGCGCCCACCTGCTGGAAGCCTTCGACGTGCGTCCAAAAAATCCGGACCTGCGTATCGGCCTGCTGTCGGGCGGTAACCAGCAGAAGGTCGTGATCGCGCGCGAAGTCTCGGCCAGCCCGAAACTGATGCTGGTCGGCCAGCCGACCCGCGGCGTCGACATCGGCACCATCGAGAGCATCCACACCCAGCTGCTGCGCCTGCGCGACGAAGGCGTGGCGATCCTGCTGGTCTCGACCGAGCTGGAAGAAGTGCGCGCCCTTGCCGACCGCATCGTGGTCGTCTCGAGCGGCCGCGTGACCGGGGAACTGAACATCGACGAATTCGACACCACCCGCATCGGCCTGCTGATGGGCGGGATGCATAAATCATGAAAACCACTGAACTCCCACGCTGGGCGACAGGCATCGCCCTGCCCCTCCTGAACCTGCTGTCGGCGCTGCTGGTGTCGGCGCTCGTCATCCACCTGCTGGGCGAGAGCCCGGTCGAGTCGCTGCAGATCCTGATCAACAGCGCCATCGTCAATCCGGAAGGCCTGAGCTATACGCTGTTCTACGCATCGACCTTCGTGTTCACGGGCCTCGCGGTCTCGGTGGCGATGAAGGCCGGCCTGTTCAACATCGGCGCCGAAGGCCAGATGTACCTGGGTGGCCTGGGCCTGACCCTGGCCATGCTCGCTTTTGATGCCACGATCTCGCCCTGGCTGTTGATTCCCCTGGCGATGCTGGCCAGCGCCCTGTTCGGCGCCGGCTGGGCCTTCCTGCCCGGCTACCTGCAGGCAAAGCGCGGCAGCCACGTGGTGGTCACGACCATCATGTTCAACTTCATCGCCGCCAGCCTGATGAACTACCTGATCCTGAAGCTGATCCCCGAGGGCGACCAGAACCCGGCCAGCCGAGTGTTCGCGGAAGCCGCGTGGATGCCGCGCCTGGGCGAATGGTTCCCGGCGCTGGGCGACACCCCGCTGAACATCGGCTTCTTCATGGCCATCGCGGCGCTGGCGATCTACGGCGTCGTGATCTCGCGCTCGGCCTGGGGCTACAAGCTGCAGGCCACGGGCCTGAACCAGCACGCGGCCCACTACGCGGGCGTACGCATCAGCCGCATGATCATCTATGCCATGCTGATCTCGGGCGCCCTGGCCGGCCTGGCCGCGGTGAATTCGATCCTCGGTTCGACCCACTACCTGAGCCTGAACTTCCCGGCCGGCGCCGGCTTCATCGGCATCGCCATCGCCCTGATGGGCCGCCAGCACCCGGTCGGCATCTTCCTGTCGTCGGTCCTGTTCGGCGCCCTGATCCAGGGCGGCTTCGACCTGTCGCTGGAAAAACCGAACATCCCGCAAGAGACCTTCATTTTCATCCAGGGCCTGATCATCCTGTTCTGCGGCGCGATGGAAAACCTGTACGCGCCTGTCGTCCTCAAAATGATCAACGCAACACGCAAGGATTAAGCCATGGAAGACTTCCAGTTCGCCAGTATCGTCGTCTCCACCATCCGCAATGCGCCGGTCCTGATCTTCGCGGCGATGGCCGGCCTGTTCGCCGAACGCAGCGGCGTGATCGATCTCGGCCTCGAGGGCAAGATCCTCGCCTCGGCCTTCGTGTCGGCCGGCGTCGCCTACTCTTATCAGGATCCGTGGCTCGGCATCGCCGCCGGCATCCTGGCATCGAGCGTGCTCGCGATGGTGCAGGCCTTCGTGTCGATCACCCAGCGCGGCAACCAGCTGGTGGCCGGCATGGCGATCAATATCGCGATGAGCGGCCTGACCTTCGTGGTCGCGCAGTATTTCTTCCAGCAGGGCGGTCGCACGCCGGAGCTGGGCGCGGCGCGCCTGACCGACGTCGTGCTGCCGGGGACCGCTCTGCTTGCGGACATCCCCTTCGTGGGCTGGTTCTATGGCCACGTGATCGGCGGCCACTCGGTGCTGGTCTATGCCGCTTTCCTGCTGCTGCCGCTGGTGCACTGGCTGCTCTACCACAGCCGCTTCGGCCTGCGCCTGCGCGCCTGCGGCGAGAACCCGCATGCGGCCGACGCGGCCGGCGTGTCGGTGCAGCGGACCCGCTACACGGCCATGCTGATCGCCGGCGTGCTGTGCTCGTTCTCGGGCGCCTACCTGTCGATCGTCCAGAGCGGCTTCTTCCTGCGTGACATGTCGGCCGGCGCCGGCTACCTGGCGCTGACCGCCATGGTGTTCGGCAACTGGCGTCCCCTGCACACGGTGCTGGGCTGCCTGATGTTCGGCTTCTTCGGCGCGGTCCAGATCCAGATCGAAGGCGTGGACCTGCCGGTGGTCGGCCGCATCCCCGGCTCGCTGATCCAGATGATCCCGTATGTGCTGACCGTGATCGTGCTGGCGGGACTGATGGCCAAGTCGGTGGCGCCGAAGGCGCTGGGACGTCCGTTCGTCAAATCGCGCTGATCGCTCCTGCGTAGAACGAAGGCCCGCGGTTGCGGGCCTTTTTTTTGTCCTGATCGTAGGGTGGCCGGCTTCGCCGGCCGCGCGGTGATAGTTGACGGATGAAAACCGCACCTCGTCCGTGCTACCGCTGGTTGAACGCGCGGGGTGATCTGGTCCAGTGGACCAGATCACAAGCCGCCCACCCTACGAGAAGCGGCGGCCCGCAAATGACCGGCAGCACGCGCCTCCAGGCTTCTTGATGAAACGGAAAGTTGCCGCACTTGTTAGCAAATGTGACGACGGTAAGCCAATGTAAAGCTGGTCAACAGCACTGCTCGCCAAGCCGTTGTCAGCAAAGGTGAAACGAACCACGTACGCCAGAAACCGAAACAGAAAGGAAGTTCACATGAAGAACACCGTCGCTACCCTGATCGTCGCCCTGTCCGCTACCTCGGCCTTCGCCCAGACCACCGCCACCGCCACCCCAGGCACCACGGCAGTGCCGGCCACCACTACCATGCCGGCGACCGGCACCGGCCCGACCACGGCGACTCCGGCCATTCCCGCCACCCCGGCCGTGCCGGCAACCGCCGACACCGCTGCCACACCGGCCGTACCAGCCACCCCTGCCGTTCCTGCGTCGGCCGCTGACAAGACCGACAAGACGGCAATGAAGCACGACAAGCACACCAAGCACGACAAGAAGACCGTGTCCAAGGACACCACCAAGTAAGCCGCGCGAGCAAGCGTATCGCCCGGGCACCCTGCCCGGCTCGCCCCGCGCGGCCTTGCCGCGCGGGGATTTACGGCGTGAGCGGATCGACTGTATCGATCTCGCTTGCCCGGCGGCTGGAGCGCTTGAAAGTCCAGGCCAGCCCGATCCCTCCCGACACCCCGTTGTCCTTTACATGCAGCGGACTATCCCGGTTCGCCGCGCCCCGGTAGCTCTCGTAGCGCAGGTAGCCGAACAGGCGCAGGTCGTCGTTGATGCGGCGCGTGCCGAACAGGCCGAGGCGGCTCAGGAGCAAACCCGCATCCGCCGCATACGCCGGCCGTGAGGCCGTGGCGAACTGCGGCGACACCTCGTAGAAATGCCGGTTGATCTTGCGGTCTCCCAGCACCACCGAGACATTCCCTTCGAGCGACCACAGTCCGCGCTCGCCCGCCACTTCATAGGCCAGGCGCGGCTCGAAGGTCGCGCCCCGGTGATGCAGGCCGCCACGCGCCTCGATGACGGCGCGCAGGGGCAGTTCGGCGCGCAGGCTGCGGTTGCCGCCAAGGTCGGCCAGTTTCACCTTCAGGCGCGGCCCGAATTCCAGCAGCGGCCCCAGGTCCGGCATCCCTGCGCGCTCGTCGACCTCGTCGGAGTCCGAGGGCAGCGCACCGGCGAAGCCGACATCGAGTTCGACCCGGTCGCTGCGGAACACCCGCGCCGCGATGCCGGAGCGGTCGGCGCGCAAGACCTTGCCGCGGTAGACGATGTTGGGGAAGACCAGCAGGCGCGTTTCCCGCTCGTCGGCGCCCGGATAGGCGGGTGTGGAGATGGCGGCGGCGCCCAGGCCGATTTCCCAGAGCGGCAGCCCGCGTTCGGGGTCGGATTGGGCGGTGGCGGAGGTGGACAGGATGAGGCAGGCGGCGCAGCAGGCGGCCTTGAGGTGGGTGGTCATGGTGGGATGGCGAAGAATCGGGATGAGCCGATTCTATCCAAGACCAGTTTGTTAACGCGCCGCGGAGGATGATTGACGTTAAACAGTGTCAGCGGCTAAACAAATCCGCTCCTTGTAAACGTCATCCCGGCGCAGGCCCGGGATGACGGATCGAAGGTTTACCGTACTACTCTGGCTACCAGCAGTTTTTCAACCCTTCTCCGGCCAGATCGCCTGCAGCAGCGCCGCCAGGTTGTACCCGCCCTTGATGAGTTGCTGCTTGGCGATCTCCGAGCTCGGCACCGGATAGTTAGCCGGCACTTCCAGCGCGAAGGTGTAATAGGTTTCGCCCTTCTTGCCGGTTTGCGGCGTCAGCTTGCCCGGGGTCACGCCCTTGAAAGCATCCTTGGCCACGAACAGCGAATGGTTGGCCCAGGCGTAGGGCGCGACGATCGGGTCGCCTTCGATCTTCGGGATCTGCAGGTTGCTGCCGATGACCTTGGTAGCGAACTGGTCCGCCGTCTTGACCTGGATGCGGCGGAACGCGTAGTCGACGGTGGTGCTGTCCCAGTACGAGTGGAAAGGCTTGGTCAGCGCCTTCGGCACGCCTTCGCGCACCGGCATCGGCTCGCCGGGGCCGATCAGGCCATCGGCCAGCGAGGTGATCTTCGCATCGTCCAGCAGCAAGTTGTTGCTGCCGCGCGAATCGAAGATCGCGGATTCGTTGACGTCGGCCTGGTTGGCCGGCACCACGAATTTGCTGTCCTTGCCGACATAGGCCGCGCCCACGTGCAGCGGCTGGTGGATGTCGCCCGCAAAGTGGGCGATCAGGATCAGCGCCTGGCGCTTGGTGAACTTGTGCGGATTGAGCTCAGGGTCGGTCTTGCCCTGCAGGACTGCGATGCACTGGCGCAGCGTCTGGACGATGTCCACGCCGGTGCGGCCGACGCCGTGGTCGTCGTAGTGGTCTTGCTGGAACGGGACGTTGGTGTAATGGTATTTGTCGTGCTGCGGGTTGCCGGCGACATACTCGACCATCTCGGCGGTCTGCTCGCCGCAATAGGTGCCCTTGACGCAATCGGCCCAGTTGGCCACCATCTCCAGCGACTCGCCCGGCTTGTTGAGCAACAGGGCGATCTCCTTCTGCGCCTTGGTGCCCTTGAGCAGCTTGTCGGCGATGGCGCCGATCGCCTTGTGTCCGTCTCGGCCCCAGGCCATGGCGTCGAAGGAGGCAAATGCGCTGGTCAGCGCGAGTACAACTGCTAGTTTCTTCATGATTGTCCCTGGTTGAACAGTGCTGTTTACTTCGTCTTGATGATGCGCGGCGCGGCGGACGCCAGCGCTGCGCCCTGCCCTTCGCGCGCGCGCAGGAATTCGGTGAAGGCGTCGAGATCGAGCATGCCGGTCTCGAGACGGTTCGTGCCCTTGGCGAATTCAGGGAAGTTGTCGCCGCCCTCGGCCAGGAAGTTGTTGGCCACGACGCGGTAGCGCCTGGCATCTTCAAGAGGCGCACCGTCGATGCGGATGCTGCCCGGGACCACGCGGCTGCCCACCGGGCGCTTCTCGTCCC
This sequence comes from Telluria sp. ZT3P39, assembly GCF_059685935.1. NCBI lineage: Bacteria > Pseudomonadati > Pseudomonadota > Betaproteobacteria > Burkholderiales > Oxalobacteraceae > Telluria > Telluria sp. ZT3P39. The sequence goes on along the minus strand of NZ_JCASIH010000003.1, from coordinate 87,745 downwards.
ACTGGTAGCTGACATTGGCGGACACCTGCAGGATCGACGGTTCGGACGCGGCCGGGCGCGCCCATTGCTGCTCGAGCAGGTTGCGGATCTGGGCGCCGCTCAGGTCCATCACCACCAGGGTGTTCCCGAACGGGAGCACGGCCTGGGTCTGGCCGAAGGCCGCGACATTGTTCTCGCCGGCTTCCAGGTCCTTGCGCACGCCGCCTTCGTTCATGAAGCCGATCTGGGCGCCATTCGTGCGCGTTGCCGCCAGCACCGCGTCGGCGATCGCGCCGCCCAGCATCGATTCGCCCGACTCGTTCTTCTTGCGCAGCATCGGCGCCGTGGCCAGGCGCGCCACCGGACGATTCAGGGCGGCGCGGCTGCGCTCTTTCACCGAGGCGACGAAGGCCGTCATCTTCGGGTCGGCCGGGAAGTCGCCGGGTTTCAGCACCACGTTGCGAACCTGCAGGTCGCTCACCGTGTCGGTGGCGGCATCGACCTTCATGGTAATGCGGGTCGCCAGGTGGCCGTAGGAGCCGGCCTGGGTCACGGTGCGGCCGTCGACCTTGCACAGGTAGCCCTGGTGCGAGTGGCCGGAAATGACCAGTCGGATCGCCGGGTCGAGCTTTTTCACGATGTCGGTCACGGCGCCCTTCAGGTTGGCGCAGTCCGGGCTCAATGGGTCATCCTTGGTGGTGCCGCCTTCGTGCACCAGCGCCACGATGACGTCGGCGCCCTGCGCGCGCATCGCGGGAATGGCGCGGTTGATCGCCTCGGCTTCGCCGCCGAACTTGAGGCCGGCGATACCCGAGGCCATCACCACCGATTCGGTGCCTTGCAGGACCGCGCCGACGAAGCCGACCTTCACGCCCTTGACGGTCTCGATCTTGAAGCCGGGGATGAAGGGCTGGCCGGTGGCGCTGTCGACGACGTTGGCGGCCAGCCAGGTGAATCTGGCGCCGCCGAAGTTCGGGCCCATCTGGCAGGCCTTGGTTGGACGGGGCGAATCGCAGCCGCCGTGCTGCTGGCGCAGCAATTCCTTGCGGCCGGCGTCGAATTCGTGGTTGCCGACCGCGCTCGCACGCAGGTCCAGCATGTTCATCGCCTCGATGGTCGGCTCGTCGGCCCACAGCGACGACATCGCCGGGCTGGCGCCCACCAGGTCGCCGGCGGAGACGAACAGCAGGTCCTTGTCTTGCTTGCGCCAGGCCTGCAGCGCGGCCGCCACGGCCTCGATGCCGCCGGCGCGGATCGGCGCCGGCCTGGCGGCATCAAGCCCGGGCGGCGTGTAGCGGCTCGGCTCGAGGTTGCCGTGGAAGTCGTTGATGGCGACGATGTTGATGGTCACCGGCTCGCGGCTGCCGGTGGTGGCGCAGGCCGACAGGGTCAGGGACACCGCGATCGCCAGTGCGGCGCGGGAAAGGCGTGCCGGGGCACGAAGGGAAACGGTCATGGACTATTCTCGATCAGGGACGGGAGGCCGCTGCGGCCCTCGGCATTATTGCATGGGCCAGCGGGCGGCGGCCATCTTTACAGGCGCGAAAAAGACTGCCCTCACCCATAAAAAAACGGCCAGTGTCGCCACTGGCCGTTCTTCACATCATGCTACGAATCGCGCTGCTTAGAATTCGTACTTGACGGTTGCCTGGATGGCCCACTGCGACTCGCCCTTGGCCTGGCGCACGTCGAGGTCTTCCACGTTGTTACGCACTGCGTAGACGTATTTGCCATCGGCATTCAGGCCGACGTAGTCGACGAAGCTGCGTGCCTGCGCGCCGGCGGACTGGAAGCCCACTTCTTCGATACGGCCCCACTTCTTGTTCAGCAGGTTGCCGAAGTTCAGGATGTCGAGCGAGAAGCTGGCCTTGTGCTTGGCCATGAAGCCAGGCAGTTCCTGGGTGATCTTCACGTCGAAGCTGTTGGTCCATGGCGAGAAGGCGCTGTTACGCTCCACGACGCCGCCCTTTGCATTGCGCAGGGCCTTGTTCGCTTCCACGATGTTCCAGAACTTGGTCTCGTTGGCCTTGTTGGTCGCGGTGTCGCCGAAGAACACGACTTCGCCCGAACCGGATGCCGACGGGATGTACATCAGGTCGTTACCTGCCAGGCCATCGCCGTTCAGGTCGTTGTTGATGGTCCAGCTGTACGGCTTGCCTTCGCGGCCTTCATAGAAGACGCCGAGACGGGTGCGGTAGTCGGCGAAGAATTTCTTCTCCCACGACAGGCGGGCGTTGATACGGTCTTTCACCAGGTACGACGAGTTGGCGGCAACTTCTTCGTTCGGGTTGAAGACCGAACGGCCCGACCAGCTCGAGTTCGAGGTCGACGAGGTCAGCGGCGAGACTTCGGTCGCGTTGGTGTGCGAGTAAGCGACCGACCAGCCGAAGCCCTTGCGGGTCGGGCTCGTCACGGACAGGGTCACGACCTGGGCGTCGCCCTTGTCGGTACGCTGTGCCAGCAGCACGCGGTCATAGCTCAGGTTCGACAGCGCCTTGGCGGTGTTCTGGCAGCCGGTCGCCGTACCAACCGAGTTGTTGGTGAAGGTGTAGCAGTTGGCGCTCAGGCCGTTGGCGTTGTAGTACAGCGCGCGGCCATCGGTGCCGGTGCGGGTCGGTGCGCCCAGGTTCAGGTGCTGGTAGAAGATCGCGTCCTTGTTCTGGGTCGCCAGCAGCTCGGCGCCGAAGACCAGGCCGTTCCATGGCAGCTCATGCTCGAATGCCAGGTTGGCTTTCCAGATCGATGGTTGCTTCAGGTCCGGCGACAGGATGTCGACGTTCGATGCCGGGGTCGAGCCGGTGACGGTACGCTGTGCATTGACGTCCGGGGTGAACAGGCCGTCGGTGTTCGGGCAGCGGGTTGCGCCGGAGCCCGAGCAGGTGATGCTGCGGGTTGCCGCGCCCGGGTTCGAGAACGGGTTCGACATCCACACGGTCGCCGCGGCGCCCTGGAACAGGCCTACGCCACCGCGCAGCTGCATCGGACGAGCCGAGTCGAACTTGTAGTTGAAGCCGACGCGCGGCTGCCACAGCTTGTTGCCGTCGAAGGTACGGGTGTTGTCGAGGCTGTAGCCGCCGGTCTGGCGCGTGAAGGTCGCGGCATTGCCGGCGATGGTCGGCTGGGCCACGGCCGCGTTGCGCAGCGGGTTGTTGTCGACATTGGTCAGGTCGACGCGCACGCCCGCGCTGACGGTCAGGTTCTTGTTGACGTTCCAGTTATCCTGCAGGAAGAAACCGGTGTTCTTCATCGTGAACTGGGCAATCGCGTTGCTCAGCGAACCGCCGGCGACCGGCAGCTGCACGGTGTACGACGACGGACGGCCGCGCGAGAAGTTCTCGTAGATGGCGGCTTCGATCTGGGCCGGCGTCGCGGTGGCGCAGTTGACTGCGCCGGCAGCCGATGCGCCCGGCACGTTGGCGTAGGTGAAGTTGTTATCGCACTGGAAGGTGTAGTTGCCGTACACGTTCTGCAGGAAGGCGTTGTACACCTCGTTCGAGGTGTAGTCGGCACCGGCCTTGAACTCGTGGTCGCCCCACAGGTAGTTGGCGCCGGCGTAGACGTCCAGGGTCTTGGTGCCCAGCACGTTGTTGTGGCGGCTGCTCTCGGTACCGGTGTTCAGGAAACGGGTGCCGGTGCGGGTGCCGGCCGGCGCGTCCGACGGCAGTCCGCCGGTGAACGAGAACGACATGGTAGGCAGGGTCGCGTTGTTGATCGGTACCGAATCATAATCGCGCTGCGAGACCTTGAACTCGGTCGAGAAGTTCTGGGTCCAGTCCGAGAACACCTGGCCGACCAGGGTTTCGATGGCCTTGTCCTGCTTGTAGAACTGCGAGCTCAGCGCCACGCCGCTCTGCGAGAAGCCCGGGAAGATCGGTTCGTTCTGCGAGGTCTTCGAGTAACGCAGGTTGGCGCGGTGATCGTCGCTGATGTTCCAGTCGAACTTGACCATGCGCTCTTCGACCTTCATCTTGGTGCCGGCCGGGACTTCGGTGCTGCCCAGGTCGAAGTTGTAGCGGCTCTTGGCGATGTCGGTCAGGCGCGCGATCTGGACCGGGCTGATGCCGACGGTGGTGCCGGCGCCGGTGCCGATGGCGCCGAATTCCGGGCCGCTGCGGCTGCTTTCGTAGTTCTCGGCCAGAGCGAAGAAGAACAGCTTGTCCTGGACCAGCGGGCCACTGACCCACAGGCCCTTGGTGTTGTCCTTGAAGTTCGGCGCGTCGACATACGAGTCGGTGGTGCGGTTGTAGCGCTTGCCGACCAGGCGGTCGTCGCGGGTCACGTAGTAGGCGCCGCCGTGGTAGGTGTTGGTACCCGACTTGGTGACGGCGTTGACGTTGGCGCCGGTGTAGCCGCGCTGGGTCACGTCATAGTTGGCGACGTTGACCTGCACCGAGGCGATGGCTTCCATCGAGATCGGCTGGCGGGCGGTCGGGCTGCCGTTGGCTTCCAGGCCGAAGGTATCGTTCACGGCCACGCCGTCGATGGTCATCGAGTTGTAGCGCGAGTTTTGGCCGGCCACGGACATCTCGCCGCGGTCCTTGTCGGTCTGCGAGATGCGCGGATCGATACGCGCGAAGTCCTGCAGGTTGCGGTTGATCGATGCCTGGGTTTCCAGGTCGGCACGCGAGATGGCGGTGACCGAACCCATGGAGTTGTTCGAGAAGATCTCCGAGCGGGCAGCCGAACCGGTCACGGTCACGGTCTGCATTTTCTGGCCCAGGGTCGCATCGACGGCGGCGGTTTCGGCCAGCTCGACGAACACGTTCTCGCGGCGCTCGGTGACGCCATCCTTGGTGATGACGATCGTGTAAGGACCGCCCACGCGCAGGCCGCGTGCGACGTAACGGCCTTCCGCGTCGGTGACGACATTGCTGACAGAACCGGACTCAGCGTGAACAATCTGCACCTGGGCGCCGACTGCAGGCTTGCCGTCTGCGACCGAAATACGGCCGCCGATCGCCGAGGTGGTGTTCTGTGCGAAGACTGGCGCGGCAGCCAAGGCAACCGACAAAGCCAGCGCGAGTTTGGTGAGCCGGATCTGTTGTTGAGTGATCATTGATAACCCCAAAAGGAACTTAATAGTTATAACGGGCAGCCGACGGTTGCCCATCTCTTACAGTACTGCAATCTTAATTTGCTGCATGGTGCGCCGGCGAGCCTGCCGACTGGCGGCGGCAATCCTACCCTGCCAGTATGACAACGAAGTTACACGGCGGCGTTGGTGATAACGCGTTCAAAAATCTGGACATCAATGTCCAATATGCATGACCGTTAACATTCCGGCAAATTCGTTTTGGCAAGCTTATTTATACTTTCAAGGTATAAATACAGTCCAGCACCTTGATCTCGAACAACAGATCGCGGCCTGAGCGGAGCAAAAACACAAGGCGGAATTATACGGTGGACGTTCCTAGACGAAATTTTTTTGATATAAATTTCGCGGAAGCGAGCTGGACAGAAGGGAATGTGTAGCAAGAAGACCACAGAAAACCTGGCCTTGCTCGTTTCTGATCAAAAAGTTACCAAAGCGGGGTAACTGTCAGGCGGCCCGGCGTGCTGCCGGACCACCTGTTGCGAGGCTTATTTTCCCTGCGTCTGCGTCTTGACGAGGCCGGCGATCCTGGCCTCGAATGCCGCATACCGTGCGTCGAGCTGGCGGCTCAGGCGTTGTTTTTCTGCCACCGGCAGGAAGGCGTAGCGGATGCTGTTGTACGAGGTCTTCTTCAGCTCCGCATAGCCCGGCTTGTAGCGGCTGGCGAACAGCACGTACTCGTTCGACAGCGTATGGCGGGTCACGCCGGCGTCGTCGGTCGAGATCACGTAGGGCACGCCGTATTTGCGGTACAGGGTGACCGGATGGTTAGCCCCTTCGATGCCGTTGATGAAGCTGTTCGAGGTCAGGTTGATCTCGACCGGGATGTCGTCCTTGCGCATCTTCGCCATGATCGCCGCGGCGTTCGACTCGTGCGCGAGGTCGATGCCGTGGCCGATGCGGTCGGCGCCCGCGACCACGAGGGCCTGGTCGATGTGGAATTTCAGGCCTTCCGGCGGCACGTCGCCCAGCGCCAGCTCGCCCGCATGCATCGCCACCTTCACGCCTGGATAGCGCGCTTTCAGGAAGCGGAACATCTTCATGTGCAGCGCGTAGTCGCGCATCGAGACCATGGTGCTTTCCTGGCCCACGATGTTCACGCCGACGATCTTGTCGCTCATCCTGGCGGACTTGAAGCCCGAGACCATCGACGAGAACACCTGCGAAGGGTTCAGCAGGCGCAGCACATAGGTCTGGTAGCGCATGGTGAAGCGCTCGTCGTCGATGCCCTCGGCCGACTCGTGGATCCTGGCGACGAAATCTTCGGTGGACTTGCGAAAGCTTGCGTCCTGCTCGAGCACTGCCAGCCAGGCGCCCATCTGCGCGTCGAACGCCTTGTCGTCATTGGCGTTCTGCCAGGCCTGCTGGTCGAAGTCCTTGTTGACCACGAAGGGCGACATCTTGAACATGGTCTCGATGTAACCGACGTTTTCTTCGATCGCGCGTTTCTTCAGCTCCTGCAGGCCTTCGCGGAAGTTCGCGTTCGACACCGGGCCGAAGAAGCCGAAGGTCTGGAAGAACAGGCGGTCCGGCGGCGGCTGGATCGCGCCGTGGTTGTGGAAGTCCTTGTTCGACCAGCGCTGCAGCACTTCGCGGTAGGTGAAGTCGTCGGCGTACACCTCGGCGCTGGACAGGCAGTTGCGTTCCTCCGCCGGCCTGGCGCGCTCCTGGGCGATCACGTCCTTCTTCGTTTCGATGCGGTAGGTCTGCTTGTTGACGCACAGCCCCTGCCGGTCCACGAAATCGAGGTACTGCTCGGCATAGACCGATCCCGAATAATGGTGGTGCAGGTCACCGCCCTTGGGCATCTGGGTGAAGAACAGGGTCAGCTCGGCCGTCTTCGGCTCGCCGGCAACCAGGCTCGCGTAATGGCGCGCGGTGGCCGCTTCGTTGGTGGTGGATGCCGGGCCCTTGGCCAGCGCCTGCGGGGCGCCGGCAAAGGCCAGGGCGAGCATGGCGCTGCCGGTCAGTTTGATGTGCATGGGTGGTGACTTTCTGGTGCGGTTAAATGCGGGCCAGGGCTCGCGGTGACCGCGCAACTCTATACGGTTGAGTTGGGGTTGGCAATATGGCCAGTGGCGGGATGGCCGCCGTATCGTAGGGTGGGCGGGTCTTCCGCCCGCGCGTCCAACCAGCAGATGAACAGACGCGCAGGCGGCATCACCGTGATTTGAACGCGCGGGCGGCGAAGCCGCCCACCCTACGGTCAGCCTCGGGTGTGCACCAGCTCCCCCGCCGAATAGGTCGCCTTGATTGCCCGGTCATCCCCCAGCAGCGCCAGCGCAAACACCAGCTCTTCCAGCGACTCGAGCCGGGCCGTGCGGCGTTCCAGCAACGGCGTGGACTTCGGGTCGAGCACGATGAAATCGGCTTCCGCGCCCGGCATGAAGCTGCCGATCGTGCCTTCCAGGTCCATGGCGCGCGCGGCGCCCAGGGTGGCGAGGTAGAACATGCGCAGCGCCGGCAGGTAGCTGCCCTTCAGGCGCGCCACCTTGTAGGCTTCGTTCATGGTCTGCAGCATCGAGAACGAGGTGCCGGCGCCGACGTCGGTGCCCAGCGCAAGCTGCGTGCGGGCGCGGTCGGCGCGGTCGAAGTCGAACAGGCCGCTGCCCAGGAACAGATTCGAGGTCGGGCACACCGCCGCCGCGCTCCCCGTGGCCGTCATGCGCGCGAAGTCCTCGTCGTCCAGCCAGATGCAGTGGCCGAACAGCGCGCGCGGGCGCATCAGGCCGAAGCGCTCGTACACATCCAGGTAGCTGCGCGCCTGCGGATACAGCTCGCCGACCCATTTGCATTCGTCCTGGTTTTCCGAGACGTGGGTCTGGATGAAGGTGTCCGGGAAGCTTGCGGCCAGTTCGCCGGTGGCGCGCAGCTGGGCTTCGGTGGACGTCGGCGCGAAGCGCGGGGTGATCGCGTACAGCGCGCGGCCGCGCTTGTGCCATTTCTCGATCAGGTCCGCGCTGTCGCCGACGCCGCCTTCGACGTCGCGCAGGAAGTCCGGGCAGTGACGGTCCATCAGCACCTTGCCGGCCACCATGCGCAGGTTGCGCGCTTCGCTCGCTTCGAAGAAGGTGTCGACCGACTCGCGGTGCACGGTGCAGTAGACCACCGCGGTGGTGGTCCCGCAGCGCAGCAGCTCGTCCAGGAAGAACTCGGCGGTCGCGCGCGCATGCTCCGTTTCGCCGAAACGGCGCTCGGTCGGGAAGGTATAGGTCTCCAGCCAGGGCAGCAGGCCTGGCGCCGGGGAGGCGATCATGTCGGTCTGCGGGAAATGCAGGTGGGTGTCGATGAAGCCTGGGGTGATCAGCTTGCCGCGGTAATCCACCGGGGTGACGCCGTCGAGCAGCGTGCAGGCCAGCTTGGCGTAGTCGCCGGCCGCCTTGACGCGGCCGTCTTCGACGATCAGCAGGCCGTCCTCATGCCAGGCATGGGCGTTCGGATCGAAGGCCGGGTCGGCGTGAAAATGCAGCAAGCTCGCGCGGTAGGCTTGCACGTTTGTTTGTGCGGTGGACATCAATTTACTTCCGAAGAAACGTCAGGTTGGCGGGCGGCTGCTTCCCATACGGTGAGCAACTGGGCCGCCACGGAGGCCGCGATCACGGCCGGGGCCTTGCCCTCGATGCCGGGCAAGCCGATGGGGCAGACCATGGCGTCGAGGCGGCAAGCGTCGACGCCGCGTTCGCGCAGGCGGTGTTCGAACTGGCGGCGCTTGGTACTTGATCCGATCAGGCCGAACCAATCGACGCCGGGGCGCGACAGTATCGCGTGCGACAGGCGCAGGTCAAGGGCATGGCTGTGTGTCATGACCAAAAAGCTGGTGCCCTGTGGCGCTTTTTCAACAAGCGCCTCGGGGGTGTCGGTGGCTTCGACCGTCACGTTGGCGGAGATCGACGGCGGGAAAAGATCGTCGCGCTCGTCGACCCAGGTGACGCGGCAGGGCAGCTCGGCCAGCGCACGGACGATGGCGGCGCCGACGTGGCCGGCGCCGAACAGCATCAGGTGCGCCCGTGGGGCGAGGACGGCGTCGACCAGCCAGCGGCGGCCATCGCCGTCTTCGAAGACGTGCGTGCCCTGCCCCCGGTCGAATGCCGGAACGTCGCCGCCAGCGAGCTGGCGTCCGTCGCGATCGAATAATCCCGTAGGGTGGGCGGGTTTCCCGCCCGCGCGTTCAACCAGCTCTGGCTCAGTCGCAGTGGGATCGGATGTGCGAGCGTGGTTTGAACGCGCGGGCGGCGAAGCCGCCCACCCTACGAACACCACGCGCCAGGTGTCTTCGTTGCGCCGCTTATCGAGCAGCGCAAGCTGCCCGGCGTCCGCAAACTCGAAGGCGAGATACGCAATGCCACCACAGCATTGCCCCAGGCTCGGCCCCAGCGGAAAACGCTCGATATGCGCCGCGCCGCCGCTAGAGAGCATGCCGCGCGCAATCTCCAGCGCCCGGTGCTCCAGGTGTCCGCCGCCGATGGTGCCGTGAAAGCAGTCGGCCTGCACCAGCATGCGGGCGCCCGGCTCGCGCGGCACGGAGCCTTCGACGCGGGCGACCGTCACCAGCACGGCCGGCGCCTGGGGCGCGGCGTTCAATCCCTCGATCATCACGCGCCCTGGGCCGCTTCGACGGCCGCCACCGCCTTGAGGATTTCCTCGCAGGTCGCCGGTGCGTTCAAGGGCGGATTGACCTTGTGCCCGCCGACGGCGGAGATGGCGTCGCGGATCGCGAAGAACACCGAGAACGGCAGCAGCAGCGGCGGCTCGCCCACGGCCTTGGAGCGGTGGATGCTGTCCTCGACGTTGCGGTTCTTGAACAGGCGCACGCGGAAGTCTTCCGGGCAGTCCGAGATGCCGGGGATCTTGTAGGTCGACGGCGCGTGCGTCTTCAAGGCGCCCGCCGGGTTCCACCACAATTCTTCGGTGGTGAGCCAGCCCATGCCCTGGATGAAGGCGCCTTCGACCTGGCCGATGTCGATCGCCGGGTTCAGCGAATTGCCGGCGTCATACAGCGCGTCGGCGCGCAGCAGCTTCCATTCTCCGGTGAGGGTGTCCACCACTACTTCGGACACCGCCGCGCCGTAGGCGTAGTAGGAGAAGGGGTGGCCGTTCATGGTCTTCGGGTCCCAGTGCAGACCCGGCGTGGCGTAGAAGCCGTCGGACCACAGCTGCACCCGCGCCAGGTAGGCCTTGGCCACCAGCTCGCCGAACGGAACTTCGCGACCGGCCACGAACACGGTATCGGCCGCAAAACGCACTTCAAGAGCGTCGCCGCCGAATTGCGCAGCGGCGAAAGCGGCGAGGCGGTCGCGGATCTTGCGCGCGGCGTCCTGCGCGGCCTTGCCGTTCAGGTCCGCGCCGGTGGAAGCCGCGGTGGCCGAAGTGTTGGCGACCTTGCTGGTATTGGTGGCGGTGGCGCGTACGCGTTCCAGGTCCACGCCCAGTTCGTGCGCGACCACCTGCATCACCTTGGTGTTGATGCCCTGCCCCATCTCGGTGCCGCCGTGGTTGACCAGGATCGAGCCGTCCACGTAGACGTGCACCAGCGCGCCGGCCTGGTTCAGGTGGGTGACGTTGAAGGCGATGCCGAATTTCACCGGCGTGATCGCCAGGCCTTTCTTCAGCACGGGACTCGTGTGGTTGTATTCGGCGATGGCTGCGCGGCGGGCGCGGTAGTCGCTGGTCTCTTCCAGCTCGGCCACCAGTTCGTGGATGACATTGTCGACGATGGTCTGGCCGTAGGGTGTGACGTTGCGCTCGCCCTGGCCGTAGAAATTCAGGCGCCGGATGTCGAGCGGATCGCGCCCGAGATTGCGCGCGATCTCGTCGATCACGTATTCGATGGCGATCGCGCCCTGCGGCCCGCCGAAGCCGCGGAAGGCGGTGTTCGACTGGGTATTGGTCTTGCCGCAGGCGGCGCGGATCTCGACGTCGGACAAATAATAGGTATTGTCGAAGTGGCAGACGGCGCGCGTGGCCACCGGTCCGGACAAGTCGGCCGAATAGCCGGCGCGGGTGACCATGTCGACCTTGGCGGCGACAATGCGGCCTTCGCGGTCGTAGCCGACTTCGTATTCGTAATGGAAGCAGTGGCGCTTGCCGGTGACGAGCATGTCGTCGTCGCGGTCGGCGCGCAGCTTGACCGGGCGGCGCAGGCGCGCCGCGGCGATCGCCGCGGCCGATGCCCACAAGGCCGACTGCGATTCCTTGCCGCCGAAGCCCCCGCCCATGCGGCGGCACTCCACCACCACGTGGTGCGAATGCAGGCCGAGGGCGTGCGCCACCACGTGCTGCATCTCGCTCGGGTGCTGGGTCGAGCAGTAGACGTGCATGCCGCGGTCTTCGCCGGGAATCGCATAGGCGATCTGGCCCTCCAGGTAAAACTGTTCCTGGCCGCCCACGTACAGCTCGCCCTTGGCGCGGTAAGGGGCTCTGGCAAAGGCGTTTTCCGCGTCGCCGCGCGCCAGGCGCATCGGCGGCAGCACATAGGACCCTGCTGCGCGCGCCGCCTGCGGGGTCAGGATGGCCGGCAGGTCTTCGTACTCGAGCTTCGCCAGTTTCGCGGCGCGGCGTGCGTTGTCGTGGCTGTCGGCCACCACGATGAACACCGGCTGGCCGACATACTGCACCAGCCCATCGGCCAGGATCGGGTCGTCGTGGATGATCGGGCCGCAATCGTTGGTGCCGGGGATGTCCTGGGCCACCAGCACCGCCACCACGCCGCGGCTGGCGCGGACGGGTTCGAGGTCGATGGCGGTGATGCGCGCGTGGGCGCGGCTGGACAGGCCGAGCGCGGCGTGCAGCGTGCCGGCAGTTTCTAAAATATCGTCGGTATAGGTGGCTTGGCCGAGCACGTGCAGCACGGCGGATTCATGCGGCCGCGCGCGGCCGACTTCGTTCCACTGGGCCGTGCCGAGGTGTGGGGTGCCTGCGTCATTCATGTCGATTCTCCCTCGGTGCCGGCGGCAAATGCATTAACGGCGGTGACCGGCAGCGGGTTCTCCACCCGCGTCTCCAGCCAGAAGCGGCGCAGCAGATTCTGCGCGGCCTGCATGCGGTAATTGCTCGACGCGCGCATGTCGCTCAGTGGCGCGTAATCCTGCGCCATTGCCGTCATGGCCGCGCGCATGGCCACTTCGGACCACGGCTGGCCGACCAGTGCCGCTTCGGCATGTGACGCGCGCTTGGGCGTGGCAGCCATGCCCCCGAACGCAATGCGCGCGCTGGTCACGGTGTCGCCATCGAGCATCAGCGCAAAGGCGGCGCACACGGCCGAGATGTCCTGGTCGAAGCGCTTGGCCAGTTTATAGGTGCGCAAGCGCAGGCCGCTCTGGGCCAGCGGAATACGGATCGCCTGCACGAATTCGTCCGGGCGCAGGTCTTTCTGCTGGTAGCCGAGATAAAAATCTTCCAACGCCAGCGCGCGTTCGCCGGCGGCGCCGCGCAGCACCACGCTGCTGCCCAGGGCGATCAGCCAGGGCATCGAGTCGCCGATCGGCGAGCCGTTGGCGACGTTCCCGCCCAGGGTGCCGGCATTGCGGATCGGGAGCGAGGCGAAGCGCTGCCACATCTCGCCCAGCTCCGCGGGATAATGGCGGCACACCGCCGCATAGGCATCGTTCAGGGTGACGCCGGCGCCGATGGTCAGCATGCCGTCCGCTTCGCTGACGCCCTTGAGCGCCTCGACCTGGCCCAGGTAGATGATGTCGTTCAGCTCGCGCATGTGCTTGGTGACCCAGAGGCCGACGTCGGTCGACCCGGCCAGCAGCAGCGCGGTCGGGTGTTCGCTGCGCAGCCGCACCAGCTCGTCGAGCGTGCGCGGTGCGTGGAAGCGTCCGCCTTTGGCTTCGTAGCTGAAGCCATGCGCGCGCTGGAGCAGTTGCAGGCGCTCGGCCAGCGCGGCGCGGTCGAACGCGGCTGGCGGCAGCTCGACCATGCGGCGGGCGGCGTCGATGATCGGGCGATAGCCGGTGCAGCGGCACAGGTTGCCGGACAGGGCGTCGTCGATCTGGCAGCGCGAAGGCTGGCGGCCTTCCTGCTTCAGGTACATGCCCCATAGCGACATGGCGAAACCCGGCGTACAGAAACCGCATTGCGAGCCATGGCATTCGACCAGCGCCTGCTGCACCGGATGCAGCGAGCCGTCCTGCTGTTGCAGGTCTTCCACGGTGAACAGCGCCTTGCCGTCGAGCGTGGGGGTGAACTGGATGCAGGAGTTCACTGCCTTCAGCTCGAGCTTGCCGTCTTCGAGCGAGCCGACCACGACGGTGCAGGCGCCGCAATCGCCCTCGGCGCAGCCTTCCTTGGTGCCGGTGCAATGCAGGTCTTCCCGCAGGTGCTGCAGGATGGTCTGGGTCGGCCGGGCGTCGCGTACTTCCTGGACGGCCCCACGGTAATAAAATCGGATCGGGTCTGGCATCGTGGGTCTCGTCTGTTGATCTCTGTACTGGGCGCTTTTCACCAAGGGCGGAAGGCTACCACCCGCGGCCACCCCATTTATAAGACTTTGCATATATTGCTTATCAATATATGAGCATATCTGATGAAAGGCCCCGCAGCTTCATTCTAGGAAAGGATGGACCGTTTTCCAATGATTCGCGATGTCGATGCGGCGCGTGATCCAGACGTGCTTGTGGCTTCCTACGTAATCGAGGAAGCGCGCCAGCGCCGCCGCCCGCGCCGGCCGTCCCACGATACGGCAATGCAGGCCGATCGACAGCATCTTCGGCTGGTCCAGTCCGTTCGGGTCGCCCTCGGCATACAGCAGGTCGAACGCATCTTTCAGATAATCGAAGAACTGGGTGCCGGAATTGAAGCCTTGCATGGCGGCAAAGCGCATGTCGTTGGTATCGAGCGTATAGGGCACGACCAGGTGCGGCTCCAGGCGCTCTTCTCCCGCAGGGCCCTGCACTGCTACGCGCTGCCAGAACGGCAGGTCGTCGCCGTAATGGTCGGCGTCGTAGGCAAAACCGCCGTGTTCGACCACCAGCTTGCGCGTATTGGGCGAATCGCGTCCGGTGTACCAGCCCAGCGGCGCCTCTCCCGTAAGCTCGCGGATGATCCGCACCGCTTCACGCATGTGGGCGCGCTCGGAGTCCTCATCCATGCCTTGGTAAGAAATCCAGCGCAGCCCGTGGCAGGCGATCTCGTGGCCCAGCTCGCGGAAGGCGCTGGCCGCCTCCGGGTGGCGCTTGAGCGCCATCGCGACCGCGAACACCGTCAGCGGCAGGCCGCGCTCCTCGAACAGGCGCAGGATCCGCCACAGCCCGGCGCGCGAACCGTATTCGTAGAGCGACTCCATGCTCATGTGGCGCATCGGGAAGGCTTGCGCGCCGATGATCTCGGACAGGAAGGTTTCCGAGGCCGGGTCGCCGTGCAGCACGGAATTCTCGCCCCCCTCCTCGTAGTTCAGCACGAACTGCAGGGCGATCCTGGCCTGGCCCGGCCATTGCGGATGCGGCGGATTGCGGCCGTAGCCGGCCAGGTCGCGCGGATAGTTCGAATAGGTGTCCATGGTTTCAGAAGAAGCAGGTATATCGGCGATCATATATTGCAGGAAGCACAAGGGTATATGATTGCGCGCATACTTCAACTCATCCATCCGATATGGGAGCACCATGGGCAAACTTTCCACCCACGTCCTCGACACCGCCCATGGCCGGCCCGGCGCCGGCGTCAAGGTGGAGTTGTTCATCCATGATGGGGGCGGACGCCGCCTGCTCAAGACCGAGCTGACCAACGCCGACGGCCGCTGCGGCGCCCCGCTGCTCGAGGGCGAGGCTTTGCAGGCCGGGCAGTACGAACTGGTCTTTTACGCGGGCGACTATTTCGCCGCCCAGGGCGTGGCCCTGCCCTCGCCGCGTTTCCTCGACCGCATCACCATCGCCTTCGGCGTCTTCGACGGCAGCCAGAACTACCACGTGCCGCTGGTGGTCACGCCCTGGTCCTATTCCACCTACCGGGGAAGCTAGCGGGCTGGGGAGCGCTCCAGCCGGACGCTGCGCCGTGGTGAATCTTGCTATGCTGGGCTCGAACATCGGGGGAGCATATGGCTTTGCACATCGTTCACTTCATCGGGCCCATCAACCACAGTTCCGCCAGCGCGGTGCGCAACCTGTGCCTGCAGGCACTGCAAAACGGCGCCACCGAGATCGAACTGCACCTGTCCAGCGAAGGCGGCAACATGACGGCCGGCTTCGCGCTCTACTTCTTCCTGAAATCGCTTCCGGTGCCGCTCACCACCCACAATATCGGCAGCGTCGAATCAGTGGCCGTGGTCATTTTCCTGGCCGGCCAAAAACGCTATGCCTGCCCCGGCACGCGCTTCCTGATCCACCCGCTGCACTGGGGCTTCGGCAGCCTGGCCGCGGCCGACCATGCCCGCGTGTCCGAATGGCGCGACTGCCTCGACTTCGACGCCGAACGCTATGCCAAGGCCGTCCTCGACGCCACCACCGAGGCCGGCACCCCCACCGATATTCACGCCAACCTGTTCGGCAACGCGCGCATTTTCGACGCCGACGAGGCGGTCAAGGCCGGCCTCATCCATCGCGCCGTCCAGGCCCAACTGCCCCCGGCGGGAACCACTTGTCATTGGTGGAACTAAATCTGACAAGCTGCTGTTTCAATCTCACAACAGCAAGATAGTATTCCTGTAAGAAATATCACCAATTGTAATTATTCCCTTGCGCTCAAAATTGCCAACTGGATAGAATAATTTCCAGGGCTTCACAGTGCTGCCAGCATGCTGCCTTGGCGAGCGCTGCATTTATTACGAGCAGCTGTACGAACATGAGCGCAAGAAGAATGATGATGAATAAACGTGTAATGACATGTCTGCTGACACTCCCACTGGCGATGTCGGCTGCCTATGCCCAGGATACCGGCCTGCAAGCGATCAAAGTGAGCGGCTTCGGGACTGGCGCCCTGACCTATGCCGATACCGACAAAGCCGAGTTCGCTCGCCCGAACCAGGCCCAGGGGTCGTCGAAAGACTTCCGTACCGGCATCGATTCGAACCTCGGCCTGCAAGCCGACCTGCCGGTCAACAGCTGGCTCTCGCTGACGGCCCAGGGCCTGGTGCGCAAGGATGCCGAAGAAAGCTTTGGCGCCGAACTGAGCTGGGCATTCGCCAAGGCGAAAGTCTCCGACGAAGTCAGCGTGCGCGTCGGCCGTATCGGCCTGCCGGTGTTCATGATTTCCGACTACCGCAACGTCGGCTATGCCAACACCATGCTGCGTCCGCCGGCGGAAGTGTATTCGCAAGTGCCGTTCAATAGCGTCGATGGCGCCGACCTCACCTGGCAGCACGGCTTCGGCGACACCTCGGTCACCGCGCAACTGGCAGCCGGCCGCGTGAAGTCGCCTGTATCGGGCAATATTCACGTCCGCGGCAAGGAACTGGTCGCTCTGAACGTCAGTGCCGAACACGGCCCGTTCACGGTCCGTGCCGGCCACGCCACCGGCAAGATCTCGATCGACGATTCGGTATCGCTCAACACCCTGGTCGGCGGCCTGCGCGCTGCCGGCGCCGGTTATCGCTTCCCGCAGCTGGTCACCCTGGCCGGCGACATCGAAGCCAAAGAAAAGCGCGCTCAATTCAGCTCGCTGGGCCTGTCGATGGACTGGAACAATATCGTGGTCCAGACCGAATTTGCCAAGCGCAAGTCAGACTCCTACATCAACGACACCAGCTCCTGGTACCTGATGGGTGGCTACCGCATCGGCAAATTCCTGCCCTACTACACCCACAGCAAGCTGCAGATCGACAGCGCCGTCGTCAACACCGTGCCGGCGACCTGCCCGGCCGGCTTCCCGGCCGCCTGCACCCCGACCATGCAGGCGCTCGGCGCCGGCGTGCGCCGCCTGCCGAACACCGGCGTGGGCCAGGGCGAGCAGTCGACCAACACCGTCGGCGTGCGCTGGGACTTCGCCAGCTCGGTGGCACTGAAGGCGCAGGTCGACCGCGTCAAGCCGAAGAACGGCACCGGCCTGTTCATCAACGCGCAGCCTGGCTTCAACGACACCGTGACCGTCGGCGCCGTCGCCCTCGATTTCGTCTTCTAAGGAGCGACCATGAACAAGATTATCGCAGCACTGTTCGCAGCCGCTACCCTGGGCGCCGCCGCGCCGGCCTTCGCCGAAGTCGTGGTCGTGGTCAACCCGAAAGCCGCCGAATCGGCGATGACCAAGGAGCAGGTCGCCCAGTTCTTCCTGGGTAAGTCGTCGTCGATGACGCCGATCGACCAGTCCGACTCCGCCCCGGTCCGCGCCGAGTTCTACAAGAAGGTCGCGGACAAGGATGCGGCCCAGGCCAAGGCCCTGTGGTCCAAGCTGGTCTTCACCGGCAAGGCCACGATGCCGAAGGAAGTCGCCGACAACGCCGCCGTCAAGGCTGCCGTCGCCGCCAACCCGAAGGCCATCGGCTATATCGAGAAAAGCGCAGTCGATGCGACCGTCAAAGTCGTCTACAGCGCGCAATAAGCGCACACGCGTCTAGCAACACCCGCCGCCGGTATGACCACCCGCGGCGGTTTCTGCATTCTGGAGAGCACAATGAGCATCAAGCGCAGGATCTGGGCACTGCCCGTCATTTCCGCCATTATTTTCGGCCTGGGCGCCGGTGCGAGCGCGATGATCGCGAACGGCGCGCTCCGTTCGATCACCACGACCGCCAGCGTCGATTACCCGGTGCTCGACGCCTCCAAGGCGCTCACCCTGGACGTCGCGGCCGTGACCGACGGCTTCCGTGACGCCGTCGCCGAAGGCGACAAGGAAAAGATCGGCCAGGTCGGCGAGCAGGCCACGAAGCTGCGCGCGAAACTGGACAAATTCAAGAACATCCCGGGGCAGTTCGATGCCGGCACGCGCCTGGGCAAGGAATTCGACGCCTATTACGCGCCTGCCCTGTCGGCCGCGCGCATCATGCTCGAGATGGAACAGGGCGACCCGCAGGAAGCCGTCGGCAAGATGCAGCCGGCGCTGGCAGTCCTGAACACCGACCTCGCCAAGGTCAACGACGCGGCCCAGCGACAGTTCGCGGCCGGTATCGAGGATAGCAAGAACAGCGTGAACAAGGTCGTGATGTCGATGCTGCTCACCGCCCTGGTGGTGATCGCCAGCCTGGCCGTGATCTCGTGGTTCGTGGTGCGCACCATCTGGCGCCAGCTCGGCGGCGAGCCGGCCTATGCGCGCGAGATCGCACGCGCCGTGGCCGCCGGCGACCTGTCGACCGAGATCCGCATCGAAGCCGGCGACACCGGCAGCCTGCTGGTGGCGCTGAAGGATATGCGCGGCCGCCTAGCGACCCTGGTCGCCGAGATCAAGACCTCGGCCGACACCATCGCGCTGGCCAGCGCCGAAATCGCCAGCGGCAATGCCGACCTGGCGCAGCGCACCGAATCGCAGGCCGCGAGCCTGGACCGCACCAGCCGTTCGATGGACGAACTGACCGGCGCCGTGCGCGAGAACGCCACCGCCGCCAGCCAGGCCAACGCACTGGTGGAAACCGCGACCGATATCGCGACCCGCGGCGGCCAGGTGGTCGGCGGCGTGGTCACCACCATGGGCGACATCAACAGCTCGGCCAACAAGATCGTCGAGATCATCTCGGTCATCGACGGCATCGCCTTCCAGACCAATATCCTGGCGCTGAACGCGGCCGTGGAAGCGGCGCGCGCCGGCGAGCAGGGCCGCGGTTTCGCGGTGGTCGCGGGCGAGGTGCGCAACCTGGCGCAGCGTTCGGCGGCGGCGGCCAAGGAAATCAAGGGCCTGATCGGCGACTCGGTGGCCAAAGTGTCAGCCGGCAGCGTGCTGGTGGACGAAGCCGGCGTGACCATGGGCCAGATCGTGGAATCGGTGCGCAAGGTACAGACCATCATGGCCGAGATCAGCGCCGCCGGCGCCCGCCAGAGCGCCGGCATCGACGAAATCGGCCGCGCCATCGGCAGCATCGACGAGATGACCCAGCAGAATTCGGCGCTGGTCGAAGAAGCCTCGGCGGCGGCGGAGTCGCTCACCGAGCAGACCACGCAGCTGACGGGGGCGCTGTCGGTGTTCAAGCTGGAAGCGGCGGCGCCGGTGGGTGGTCCCGCGAGTCGGCTGGCCTTGCGTTAAGTTTCAATGTACTGCCTCCGCCGGTTTGCGCCGGCGGTTCACAACGAAGCTGGGGGAGCGATGCCAGTGGCATCGTCCCCGCCTTCGCCGGCCATCCGGCCGGTCAAGCCGATACAAGCGGCGCCGTCAACACCTTCCCTTGTCGCCTGAACCATAATCCTTGTCGGCCCAACCACAAGGCTTGTCGGGTGCACCACGAACGCACCGCTGCCGTGGCGCGCATGCATCTACACGGGCACTAATCCTTTACAAATTTGATGCCCATAGGCATCATCCAAAGAATCCTTCCCGCATTGTTTCCCCTTTTCTAGCGCTCCTTTTCCACGGCTCATATGGCAGCAGTCCTCCCCAACACGACGTCAGGCACGCAACTGTCCGGACTGGCGCGCGCGCTGGTCCAGGCCAGCCGGCTGAGCGTGGGACAGGCCGACGCGCTGCAAAAGAAGGCCGCGGCCGACAAGACCGCCTTCATCGACGCCCTGCTCGAGAGCGGCATCATCGAGCCAGGCGCCCTGGCCGCCTTCTGCGCCGAGACCTTCGGCTACCCGCTGCTGGACCTGTCGAGCTTCGCGCTTGACGCCTTCCCGCTCACCGCCATCGACGCCAAGCTGATGCAGGCGCAGCGCGTCATCGCGCTGGCCAAGCGCGGCAACAAGATGTCGGTGGCGCTGTCGGACCCGACCAACACCCAGGCCCTGGACCAGATCAAGTTCCAGAGCGAGGCCTCGGTGGAGCCGGTGATCGTGGCCCACGATGTTTTGCTCAAGCTGCTGGCCGGCCTGGCCAAGAGCGCCGAGCAAAGCCTGAACGACCTGGCCGGCGAAGAAGCGGAAATCGAATTCGCCGAAGAAGAAGCGCAGGCGCAGGCGCCGGCCGACGCCTCCAACGAGGTCGAGGACGCGCCGATCGTGCGCTTCCTGAACAAGATCCTGATGGACGCGGTGCAGATGGGCGCCTCGGACATCCACTTCGAGCCTTACGAAAAATACTACCGGATCCGCCTGCGCGTGGACGGCGTGCTGCGCGACCACGCCTCGCCGCCGCTGTCGATCCGCGAAAAGCTGGTCTCGCGCATCAAGGTGCTGGCCAAGCTCGACATCTCGGAAAAGCGCGTGCCGCAGGATGGCCGCATGCGCCTGATCATGGGCCCGACCCGCGCCATCGACTTCCGCGTCTCGACCCTGCCCACGCTGTTCGGCGAAAAGACGGTCATGCGTATTCTCGACGCCACCCAGGCACAGATGGGCATCGACGCGCTCGGCTACGACCCCGACCAGAAGGCGCTGCTGCTGAACGCGATCTCGCGCCCCTACGGCATGGTGCTGGTGACCGGCCCCACCGGTTCCGGCAAGACCGTGTCGCTGTACACCTGCCTGAACGTGCTGAACAAGCCGGGCATCAACATCTCGACCGCGGAAGACCCGGCCGAGATCAACCTGCCCGGCGTGAACCAGGTCAACGTCAACGACAAGGCGGGCCTGACCTTCCCGGTGGCGCTGAAATCCTTCCTGCGCCAGGATCCGGACATCATCATGGTCGGCGAGATCCGCGACCTGGAGACTGCCGACATCGCGATCAAGGCCGCCCAGACCGGCCACATGGTGTTCTCGACCCTGCACACGAACGACGCGCCCTCGACCCTGACGCGCCTGATGAACATGGGCGTGGCGCCCTTCAACATCGCCTCGTCGGTGATCCTGATCACGGCGCAGCGCCTGGCGCGGCGCCTGTGCACCTGCAAGCAGCCGCTGGAGACCCCGCGCGAGGCCCTGGTCGCCGCCGGCTACCGCGAGGCCGACCTGGACGGCGACTGGAAGCCCTACGGCCCGGCCGGCTGCGACCGCTGCCTCGGTTCCGGCTACAAGGGCCGGGTGGGCATCTACCAGATCATGCCGATCACCCCGGCGATCGAGTCGCTGATCCTGGCGCACGGCAATTCGATGCAGATCGCCGCCCAGGCCGAGAAGGAAGGCGTGAACTCGCTGCGCCGCTCGGGCCTGATGAAAGTGAAACAGGGGCTGACCAGCCTCGAAGAAGTGCTCGGCTGTACCAACGAATAGGCGAATGACTATGGCAACCTCCCTACCAACCCGGAGCCGCGGCGGCGCGCAGGTCAAGGAATCCGTCTACGCCTGGGAAGGCAAGGACAAGACCGGCAAGACCGTGCGCGGCGAACTGCGCGCCGGCGGCGAGGCGATCGTCAACGTCACGCTGCGCCGCCAGGGCATCCTGGTCACCAAGGTCAAGAAGAAGGCCTACCGCAGCGGCAAGAAGATCACCGACAAGGACCTGACCCTGTTCACGCGCCAGCTGGCGACCATGATGAAAGCCGGCGTGCCGCTGCTGCAGGCCTTCGACATTGTCGGCAAGGGCCATGGCAATCCGTCGATGTCCAAGCTGATCATGGACCTGCGCAACGACGTCGAGACCGGCACCAGCCTGAACAACGCCTTCCGCAAATACCCGCTGTATTTCGACCCGCTGTTCTGCAACCTGGTGGGCGCCGGCGAACAGGCCGGCATCCTGGAAGACCTGTTGACGCGCCTGGCGATCTACAAGGAGAAGACGCTGGCGATCAAGGCCAAGATCAAGTCGGCCCTGATGTACCCGGTGTCGATCATCGCGATCGCTTTCGTCGTCACGGCCGTGATCATGATCTGGGTGGTCCCGGCCTTCAAGGAAGTGTTCAAGACCTTCGGCGCCGACCTGCCCGCCCCGACCCTGATCGTGATGGCGATCTCGGAATTCTTCGTCACCTGGTGGTACCTGATCTTCGGCTCGATCTTCGGCGGCCTGTATTTCTTCTTCCAGGCCTGGCAGCGCTCGCTCAAGATGCAGCAGGCGATGGACCGCATCCTGCTGCGCCTGCCCATTTTTGGGGCCGTGATCCGCAAGGCCACCATCGCCCGCTGGACCCGCACCCTGTCGACCATGTTCGCCGCCGGCGTGCCGCTGGTCGAGGCGCTCGACTCGGTCGGCGGCGCCTCGGGCAACGCGGTCTACCTGGAAGCGACCCGCAAGATCCAGAACGAAGTCAGCACCGGCACCAGCCTGACGCTGTCGATGCAGAACGTGAACGTGTTCCCCAACATGGTGATCCAGATGGTGCAGATCGGCGAGGAATCCGGCTCGCTCGACGCCATGCTGGGCAAGGTGGCGGACTTCTTCGAGGAAGAAGTCGACGAGGCGGTGGCGGGGCTGTCGTCGCTGATGGAGCCGCTGATCATGGTGATCCTGGGTGTGCTCATTGGCGGCCTGGTGATTGCGATGTATATGCCGATCTTCAAGCTGGGGTCGGTGGTCTAGGTCGCGCGCCGCTCAGGGACGGAACACCGATCCGGCCCCGTCGAGGATGCGGCGCACCGCCGGATGGTGTTCGCGCCGCTCGACCGACACCGCGTAGAAATGCTCGACGATCGCATCGATCGTCCCCACCGCTTGCAGCCCGTTTTCTTCCTGCACGATCGCGGCCAGCACCGTGGGCGCCGCCATGAAGCCGGTCCCGGCGCGGGCGAAGGACTTGAGCAGCGCGCCGTCGTCGAATTCGCCGACGACGATCGGTTTGAGCTCCCGGGTATCGAACCAGCTGACCAATTGGCTGTGGATGGCGGAATCCTGCCCCGGCATCAGGAAGGGAGCGTCCTTCAGGCGCCGGGGGAAGGCGCCCGGCCAGTCCCGGCACAGGCCGGGGTGGCCCAGCACCGTCAGGGTGCTCGAGCCGAGCAGCCTGGTATGGCCGCGGATGGCGCCGCCGGTCGGCAAACCCTGGTCGGAGATGACGAGATCGAGCCGGTGCGCCGACAGCTCGAGCAGCAGGTCTTCGAAGCGTCCTTCCTTGCAGATCAGGCGCATCGCCAGGCCAGCCTCGCGCGCCGGCTGCAGCAGCCGGAATGCCATCGTCTTGGGAATCATGTCGACGATGCCCACGCGCAGGGTTTCCGCTTCCGTGAACCCGCCTCGGCGCACCGCCTGTTCCAGTTCATTACCCAAGTCAAAGATCTGCTCGGCATAGGTCTGCACGGTCTTGCCCGCTTCGGTCAGCTCCAGCAAGCGGCCCTTTTTCTGGAACAAGGCTTCGCCCAGCTGGTCTTCCAGCAGTTGCAGCTGCATGCTGATGGCCTGGGCGGTCACGTGCAACTGCTCGGCCGCGCGCGCCACCGTGCCCTGAACGGCCACCACGTGGAAATAATGCAGGTGCTTGTAGTTGATCACGGATACCTCAGAAAAACTGATGGATTTCGAAAGATTAATCGATTTTACTTTCGCTTTGACGATCCCTATAGTGATTTCACCCATTTACATCAGGAGATCGCCATGCAAGTCTACGAAGTCAACAGTCCGGAAGCCGTCAGCCGCATCCTTGCCCTGGGCATGATCGTCGATGGCCACCTCGATCCGTCCGAGGTGCGCGCCATGCACGCCTGCCCTTTCCTCGGCTCGGCCGGGGTCGACGACGCCACCTTCGACCGGACCTTGCGCCAGCTGTGCGAAGACCTGCTGTGCGCCGCGGCCAACCGCCATGCCGGCATGGTCGAGATCGACCCGGTCCTGCTCGACGGCTTGCTGGCCGAGATCCGCGATCCGCTGCTGCAGCTGCGCCTGTGGAAAGCCATGCTCGACATCATCCATGCGGACGGCCACCTGGACGGACGCGAAACCACGCTGGTGCGGCGCGCCGCCCGGGCCTGGTTCGGCCACGCGCGCCCGGATGCACCACTTCCGCTCGAGGAACTGGCTGGCTAAGCGCCGGCCGACAAGGAGACAATCATGGACATGCTCGATGCAATCTGGCTGGGAACGCCGGCCTGGACCTGGCTGGTGTTCCTGGGGACCGTGGTGGTGCTGCTGGCCTTCGACCTGGGTGTGCTCAACAAGCGCGACCATGTCATCGGGGTCAAGGAAAGCCTCAAGCTGTCGGCGCTGTACCTGACGGCGGGCCTGGCCTTCGGGCTGTGGGTATGGTTCGAACTGGGCAGCGAAAAGGGCCTGCATTTCTATACGGGCTTCCTGATCGAGAAGAGCCTGTCGCTGGATAATATCTTCGTCATCTCGCTGATCTTCGCCACGCTGGCGATCCCGCCCCTGTACCAGCACCGGGTGCTGTTCTGGGGCATCGTGGGCGTGATCGTCACGCGCGGCATCATGATCGGCGCCGGCTCGGCGCTCGTGGAAAGCTATTACTGGACGCTCTACCTGTTCGGCGCCTTCCTGGTGCTCACCGGTATCCGCATGTTCTTCGTGACCACCGGCAGCGACGACATCCGCGACAGCGCGGTGCTGGCCTGGCTGCGGCGCCACCTGCGCATCACGCCTGAGCTGCACGGCAATGCCTTCCTGGTGCGCCAGCCCGATCCGGCGCGGCCGGGCAAGACGCTGCTGTGGGCCACGCCGCTGTTCCTTGCCCTGTGCATGGTCGAGCTGACCGACGTGGTGTTCGCAGTGGACAGCGTGCCTGCGATCTTCGCGATCACGAGCGATCCCTTCATTGTGTACACCTCGAACATCTTCGCCGTGCTGGGCCTGCGCGCGCTGTACTTCGCCCTGGCGGCCATGGTCGAGCGCTTCAGCTACCTGAAGTATTCGCTGGCAGCCGTGCTGGTGTTCATCGGCTCGAAAATCTTCCTGGGCGACTTCGTGTTTGGCGGCAAGGTACCGGCAACGCTATCGCTGGCCGTGACAGGTGTGCTGATCCTGTCGGGTATCCTGTACTCGCTCTGGCGTACCCGCAAAGGGGCGCATCCGGCCACAGGCTGAACCCGGGCCGGGGAAAGCAGGCGGCATCCTAGCGCAACGCCGCCTGCACCTGCCGCGTCATCTTGCCCACCAACACGCGCAGCAGGAAGCCGCCCATCGCCAATGGCCGGCGGCGGTCGGCGCCCCGCTGGCCCATGCGCTGCGGCAGGAAGAAGCGACCGAAGCTTGAGATGCCGCTGCGCCGCAGCGTCCAGAAGCACCCGCCCGCATACACGGTATCGAAACCATCTTCCAGCCGTAGCAGTTGCAGCGCGGTGCCCGAGAACATGGCCACATGGGCTGCCGTCTCGCGCGGCAGCATGCGCAGGCCGCTGCGGTAGGACAGTTCGACGTTCTGGCGCAGGTCGGGCAGGTGTACCCGGAGCGGCCCCAGCAGCCCAAGGGTTTCGAGCAGCCATGGCAGCACATGCGTCGTCGCCATGACGCGCTCGCGGTAGCGGGTGAAGGCGGCCTTGAGCTCGCCCAGCGAGGCCTGCTTTGGTCCCGGCAGCGGTGCCGGGCGCTTGCGCCAGCAGTCGGACCAGTGCGCCAGGGCCAGGTGGTGGATTGGCGCCAGCGACGCGGGCGTATCGCGCTGCAGGTCGATGCTGCTGCCGGGCGCGAGGAAGCGCAGCAAGCCGCGCACGCCGTCCAGACGCGGCGCCTCGAGGAATTCGGCGGGCGAGAGCCTGCCGCCGTTGAGCCAGGCATTGTCGGCCCGCGCGAAGCGCGCGAACGAGGCAATCGGCACGACCAGCTTCGGCCGGAAGGTGTCGACTTGCAGCGCCATGCGCTCGACTGCGGCGTTGGCGGCGGCCTCGCGCTCGGCCAGGCCGTCGGGGTTGCCGCACCAGCCCATGCTGCCGAAGCCGGTGAGCAGCAGGTCGATACGCGGTGCGATCCGTGCCAGCTGGGGGGCGATGGCCTGGCAGGCAGCCGCGCCGGCCAGTGCGCGCTCGCCCAGGTTCACGATGTTGCGCCCGGCGCAGCCGAGCAGGCAGGCCGTGTCGCCGTCGCCGTTGGCAATCGCCGTCAGGCGCAGGTCGCCGGCCAGCCCCACGGTGACGCCGTCCGGGCATTCGGCCACGGGCAGGCGCAGGCGCCGCAGTTCGTGGCCGATGCGCAGGTCGCGCCCGGGGCGATACAGGAAGGTGGCGATGCCGCGGAACTCGAGGCGGAAGCGCTTCAGGAAAGGCAACGAGAAACGGTCGGGCTGGGCGCGCGAGCACCATATATAGACCGGCACGCCGGCGGCGCTGAGCTGCTCGATCATGCCTGCGCTGCTGGTCGAGCCGTCGACCAGGTCCCATGCGCCGTCGAGCACGCTGCCCTCGCACCAGGGATCGGACACCAGGAGGGCGCCGTCGGTGCGCACCATGAAGCAGGCGTGGTTGATGAAAGTAAATGTTGCGCGTGGCATCGCAGGCACCGGGCAGTAGCGGGAACAGTCCAGCGTAGCCGCGCGCCGCGTTTTGCCCATGATCCCCCACAATCGGGCGCCAATGGCAGGCCGCTCGATGACAGCCTGCACAGGCTTCGCCAAATCGCGGGGAAACCTCTACAATAGGTTGATATAAAGAATCTTTTTACCTTGTTGATCGGACCCAGCCGCCATGCCCGTGGAATCCTTCCTGTTCGCCGCACCTGCCAACCTGGGCGCCACCCTCGTGGCTATCCTGTTCGGTCTGCTCATCGGCAGCTTCCTGAACGTGGTCATCCACCGCATCCCGAAGATGATGCAGCGCGAGTCCGACAATTACGTGGCCCAGGAAAGCGGCAAGGAACTGCCCCATACCGGCCGCTACAACCTGATGGTGCCACGCTCCGCCTGTCCGCATTGCGGCCACCAGATCACGGCGCTGGAAAACATCCCGGTCATCAGCTGGCTGGCGCTGCGCGGCAAGTGCAGCAAGTGCAAGGCGCCGATCTCGGCGCGCTATCCGGCCATCGAGCTGCTCACGGGCCTGCTGTCCGGCCTGCTGGTCTGGACCTTCGGCAGCGGCATGGCGGGCCTGGCCACGCTGCTCTTCCTCTACCTGCTGGTGGCGATGACCTTCATCGACGTCGACACCCAGCTGCTGCCGGACGACCTGACCTATCCGCTGCTGTGGGCCGGCCTGCTGGTGAACCTGCACGGCACCTTCGTTCCACTGCAGGATGCCGTCATCGGCGCGGCCGCGGGCTATCTCGCGCTGTGGTCGGTGTACTGGCTGTTCAAGCTCGTTACCGGCAAGGAAGGCATGGGCTACGGCGATTTCAAGCTGCTCGCCGCGCTGGGCGCCTGGCTGGGCTGGGCCATGCTGCCGACCATCATCCTGCTGTCCTCGGTGGTGGGCGCGGTGGTGGGCATCAGCCTGATCGTGTTCGCCAAGCGTGGCCGCGACAAGCCGATCCCCTTCGGTCCCTACCTGGCGGCGGCCGGCCTGATCGCCCTGCTCTACGGCAGCCGCATCAGCGAGCAGATCCAGGCCGTGGTCGCCGGCTGACATGCACACGACGCCCGCGTTCTCGGTTGGCCTGACCGGCGGCATCGGCTGCGGCAAGACCACCGTGGCCGACATGTTCGCCGCGCTCGGCGCGTCCGTCATCGACACCGACGCGATCGCCCATGCCTTGACCGCGCCGCAGGGCGCGGCGATGCCGGCCCTGCTGGCCGAATTCGGCAGCGGGTTTGCCACGCCGGAGGGCGCCCTCGACCGCGCCAGGATGCGCGCCCTGGTGTTCTCGGAAGCGAGCGCGCGGGCGCGCCTGGAAGGCATCCTGCACCCGCGCATCCGCGACGCCACCGCGGCGGCGGCCAGCATCGCCACCGGCGACTACGTGATCTATGTGGTGCCGCTCTTGATCGAATCGGGCACCTGGCGCGAGCGCGTCACGCGGGTGCTGGCGATCGACTGCCCGGAAGAGGTGCAGGTGGCGCGCGTCATGGCGCGCAACAGCCTGAGCGAAGCCCAGGTGCGCGCCATCATGGCGGCCCAGGTCACGCGCGAAGCGCGCCGGGCGGCGGCCGACGACATCATCGTCAACGACGACGGACTCGCGCTGCTAGGCCCCCAGGTCGAGGCCCTGCACGCCCTCTATCTGGGCCTGGCCAGGGCCGGGGCGTCATGAAAACGCATAAAGTCAATGCGCTGTTTGTAATTTTGCGCGGCATGGTTCAGAATCACAGGGTTGCTCTCCAGCCCACATTCAGGGGAATGTTACTTTGATCGTCTACGAATATCCTTTCAACGAGCGGATTCGCACGTTGTTGCGGCTGGAAGATTTGTACGAGAAATTCAAGTTCTTTGTGCAGCAAGAGCATCCAATGCAGCATCACGTGGCGCTCGCCACGATATTCGACATGCTGGAAGTGGCCGGCCGCGCCGACCTCAAGTCCGACCTCCTGCAGGAACTCGAACGCCAGAAGCAAAGCCTGATGGCCTACCGGAGCAACCCGAACGTGGCGGCCGAGGCGCTCGACGCCGTACTAAGCGAGCTCGACAGCGTCAGCAGTGCCCTGGTCGGGGCGCAGGGCAAGACCGGCCAGAACGTGCGCGACAACGAATGGCTGATGAGCATCCGGGGCCGCACCATCATCCCCGGCGGCGCCTCCGAATTCGACCTGCCCTCCTACCATGCCTGGCAACAGCGCCCCGCCGGCCAGCGCCATGCCGACATCATGAAGTGGTTCGCACCGCTGGCGCCGCTGTTCGAGGCGCTGTCGCTGGTGCTGCGCCTGCTGCGCGACTCGGGCGGCCCGGTCCCCATGGTGGCCACGGGGGGTAGCTACCAGCAAATGCTGCAGGGCAAGGTCTACCAGATGCTGCGTTTGTCGATCGACGAAACGCGCGGCGCGATTCCCGAGATCTCGGCCAATAAATACATGCTGTGGGTGCGTTTCACCAGCCAGGACGGCGACTGCAAGCCGAAGGCGCTGGAAGAAGACGTGCCCTTCGAGCTGACCCTCTGTAATTTCTGATTTTTGATTGGTAATGGTATGACTGTTGTTGCGTGCCCGACCTGCGGCAAGAAGGTCGAATGGACCCCCGCCAATACATTCCGCCCGTTCTGCTCCGAGCGCTGCAAGCAGATCGACCTGGGCGCCTGGGCCGAGGAAAAGTACACGATTCCCGGCGCGGCGCCGAACGAGAACCAGGACGATCCGCTGGCCGACGAATAAGGCGATTTGAAGTCCGGTACGCCTGCGTCAACGCGCGCGGGCCTCGGCGACCGCGATGTAGTCATGCATGAGGTTCCAGCCCGCACGCACACCAACGCCGAACGCCGCCAGCGCGATGCAGGCCAGCACGATGCCCAGGATACGGCGCGGCGCCATCAAGGCTGCGTGGGTGCGAAGCGCACCTTATCCAGCCACTCCAGCAGCGGTATCGTCGCCGGCAACAGCGGACTGACACTGTACGCCCCCTGCCACGCAAACGCCTGTCCCTCCAGGCTTTGCGGCTCGCCCGCCCATTCGCGGCAAATATAAAAATACAGGCGCACGTGGGCGTGCTCGTACACGTGCTCGACGCAGCACCAGGCCTCGCCGCTCACCACCCGCACGCCCAGCTCTTCGACGAACTCGCGCTGCAGCGCGTGGAAGATGTCTTCGCCCTGCTCCACTTTCCCGCCCGGGAATTCCCAGTAGCCCGCATAGGGTTTGCCCTCGGGCCGCTCGCCCAGCAGCACGTCGCCGTTGGGACGCATCAGGATGCCGACCGCGACGTCGACCGGTTTTGCTGTCACTGCTTCACTCATTCGTTTCGTTCTCCGGCAATCTGCCGGCATAGTCTTTCGCAAACTGCCAGGCCACGCGGCCCGAACGCGAGCCGCGCTGCAAAGCCCATTGCAAGGCTTCCGGGCGCGCTAGCGCGATCTGCTGCGGCGTGCAGCCGAAGCTGGCCAGCCAGTGCGCGGCGATGCCGAGGTAGTCGTCCTGGCGGAACGGATAAAAGGACAGCCACACACCAAAACGCTCCGACAGCGCAATGCGCTCTTCCACCGTCTCGCCCGGGTGCAGGTCGCCATCCTCGCCATGGCGGTAGCCGGCGTTGTCCGAGTGCTTTTCGGGCAGCAGGTGGCGCCGGTTCGAGGTCGCGTAGATCAGCACATTGTCGGACTGCGCCGCGATGCTGCCGTCCAGCGCCACCTTCAGCGCCTTGTAGCCCGCTTCGCCCTCTTCGAACGACAGGTCGTCGCAGAAGACCACGAAGCGCTCCGGCCGCCCCGCCACCAGGTCGACGATGTCAGGCAAGTCGGCCAGGTCGGCCTTGTCGACTTCGATCAGGCGCAGGCCTTCGCTGGCAAAGCCGTTCAGGCAGGCCTTGATCAGGGAGGATTTGCCGGTGCCGCGCGCGCCGGTGAGCAGCACGTTGTTGGCCGGGCGGCGCGCGACGAACTGGCGGGTGTTCTGCTCGATCTGGCGCTTTTGCGACTCGACGTGGTGCAGGTCGTCCAGCCGGATGGGTGACGCATGCAGCACCGGCTGCAGGTAGTTGCCGCCCCCACTGGCGCGGCGGCGCCAGCGGAAGGCGAAGCTGCGCTTCCAGTCCGGCTCGCGCGGCACGCTTGGGGGCAGCACCGCTTCCACCCGCGCCAGCAGGGCTTCGGCGCGGTGCAGGAACTGTTCGAGCGGCGTCATCCCGTGGCGATCAGGAGCGATAGTCGGCGTTGATCGACACGTAGTCGTGCGACAAATCGCAGGTCCAGACGGTGGCCGCGGCCTCGCCCCGCCCGAGCGTGACGCGCACCGTGATCTCGGACTGCTTCATGATGCGCTGGCCGTCTTCTTCCTTGTAGTCCGGGTTGCGGCCGCCGTTCCTGGCCACCCACACGTCGTCCAGGTACAGGTCGAGTTTGGTCACGTCGAGGTCGTCCACGCCGGCATAGCCGACGGCGGCCAGGATGCGGCCCAGGTTCGGGTCGGATGCGAAGAAGGCGGTCTTCACCAGCGGCGAGTGGGCGATCGAGTAGGCGATCTTGCGGCATTCCTCGACGTCGCGGCCGCCTTCGACCGTGATGGTCATGAACTTGGTTGCGCCTTCGCCGTCGCGGATGATCTGCTGCGCCAGGTTGCGCGAGATGCCGGTGACGGCATCCTTCAGCGCCTCGTATTCGAAGCCCGTGGCCTCATCGACCACCAGCGAGCCGGCGCCGGTGGCGACGATGATGAAGGAGTCGTTGGTCGAGGTGTCGCCGTCGATGGTGATGCTGTTGAACGAGTGGTCGGCCGCGTACTTGACCAGTTCGTCCAGCACCGGCTGGGCGACTTTCGCGTCGATCGCCAGGTAGCCCAGCATGGTCGCCATGTTCGGCTTGATCATGCCGGCGCCCTTGCTGATGCCCGTCATGGTCACGCTATGGCCGCCGATGGTGACCGTGGTCGATGCGGCCTTGGGCTGGGTGTCGGTGGTCATGATCGCCTCGGCGGCGTTGAACCAGTTGTCCGCCTTCAGGCTGGCCACGGCGGCCGGCAGGCCGGCGACGATCTTCGGCAGCGGCAGCGGCTCGAGGATCACGCCGGTGGAAAACGGCAGCACCTGCTGCGCGTCCAGGCCGAGCAGCCTGGCGACCTCAAGGCAGGTGGCCTGCGCATTGGCCAGGCCCGGCTCGCCCGTGCCGGCATTGGCGTTGCCGGTGTTGACCACCAGCGCGCGGATCGGCTTGCCGCCGGCCTTGACGGCGGCGAGGTTGGCCTTGCTCACCTGGACCGGTGCGGCGCAGAAGCGGTTCAGCGTGAAGACGCCGGCGACGGTTGCGCCTTCGGCCAGCTTCATCACCAACAGGTCCTTGCGGTTGGGCTTCTTGATACCGGCTTCGGCAAAGCCGATCTCGATAC
The DNA here is from genome assembly GCF_059685935.1 of Telluria sp. ZT3P39. Lineage (NCBI taxonomy): Bacteria > Pseudomonadati > Pseudomonadota > Betaproteobacteria > Burkholderiales > Oxalobacteraceae > Telluria > Telluria sp. ZT3P39. The sequence goes on along the minus strand of NZ_JCASIH010000003.1, from coordinate 56,021 downwards.
CGTTGACGGGTTTCAGGTCAGCTGCGACTGGCAGGGGGGAATTGACGGCCATGGCGATCTCGTGTTCGAAGAATGGTGAATTCGATATTGTACCGCCAGCAGCGCCGTGAAAGGGTTAGCCAGCCGGCGGCGGGAGGAACAGCATTTTCCTGCGGCTTTTCATGCACTCCGCATGAGGCGATAACCGCCATTCAAGGGCCCTTAATTCCTGCTTATGTACCGACTTTCGGTGGGGCCTTGTGCACGATTAATTTCTTCAAAAATATTGCTCTGAATCAAAATCTTAGCGTTTCTTATTGCTGAGTGTGCATATACTCTTCAGGCACGGAAACGGCATGCGATTGTGCCGCACCGGAGCACCCTCCCCGGCCGTTCGCCGGGGGTATATCAAATAAGACTGGAGACAAGAAATGAACTACCAATTCAAGGCGCGGCTGCTGGTCGCGCTATGTGCCTCGCTCGCCGGCGCGCCACAGGCCTTCGCCGACGGCAAACCGGCCGAGCTGACCGTATCGGCCAAGCAGTACAAGCAGTATTTCAGGGACGCTTCGAACGAATTCAACGTGCCGGTCGAACTGCTGCAATCGATCGCGTACGCGGAGACGCGCTGGCACCCGCACGTCCCCAAGGGCAAGCTCAAGAAGAACGGCGAACCCGAGGTCGAGGTCGAGTCGCACCACGGCATGCCGATCAGCTACGGCATCATGGGCCTGCGCAACGACACCCATTTCGGCCAGTCCCTTACCCAAGGGGCGGCGCTGATCCGCGTGTCGCCGGAACAGGCGGCCTCGGACACCCGCACCAACATCCGCGCCGCCGCCGCCCTGCTGGCCCAGCACGGCGCGCGCAAGAACAAGGCCTTCCCGATCGAGGACTGGGAAGGCGCCGTGGCGCGCTACAGCGGCATCCCGCAGCCCGAGATCGCGCAAATCTACAGCTACGAAGTGCTCACCGCCATCCGCCAGGGCCGCAGGAGCGACAAGTTCGAGATCGACCAGCGCCACGTCGAGATGGAAAAGGCCTACGGCCGCGACAAGCTGAAAAAACTGTCGGCGCGCCGCATCACGGTCGAAACCGGCACGCTAGACCCGAAGATTTCGGCGCCGGATTTCAATGACACCCCGAATAAAAAATAAAGCAGCATACGGAGACCAAATCCATGAAGACCTTCTTGAAAGGCTTGCTCGCAAGCTTGTCCCTCCTCGCCTCGGTGCAGCCGGCACTCGCCTCCACCGACTATCCGCCCGCCATCTGGAACGCGGCGGCCAGCTGTAATTACTCGGCCCGCACCGCCGCCATCAGCCACGTCACCGTGCACACCACCCAGGGTTCGTATGCGGGCTCGATCTCGTGGTTCCAGAACTGCGCCGCCGGCGTCAGCGCCCACTACGTGATCCGCTCCTCGGACGGCCAGGTGACCCAGATGGTGAACGAGTCGGCCAAGGCCTGGCACGTCGGGAACTCGAACGGCTACACCGTCGGCATCGAGCACGAAGGCTATGTCGAGAACCCGTCGGCCTGGTACACCACCTCGCTGTACACCGCCTCGGCCGCGCTCACGCGCGACATCCTGACCTCGGGCGCCCTGGCGCAGAAGGTCTATGACGGCGCCAGCGGCTGGAATGCGGTGCCCTCGGACACGCTGTACAACGTCAAGGGCCACGTCAACTTCGCCAGCCAGAGCCATACCGACCCGGGTGCGGGTTGGGACTGGCCGCGCTATAAATCGCTGGTGGCCGGCAGCACCGGCGGCGGCACCAATGCCACCTGGCCGCTGGTCCAGTACGGGAACACGGGCGAGCGCGTGCGCACCATCCAGTACCTGCTGCAGCAATGGGGCTATTCCTTGACCGTGAACGCCAGCTTCGACACCGCCACCCAGACCGCGGTGAAGAACTTCCAGTCCTCGCATGGCCTGGGTTCGGACGGCATCGTCGGCAATGCCACCTGGCCGGCGCTGGTCATCCTCACCCAGCAGGGCGACTCCGGCGCCAAGGTGCGCGCGGTGCAAAGCCAGCTCAATGAGAGCGGCGCGGGCATCACGGTGGACGGCGCCTTCGGCCCGGCCACGGCCACCGCGGTGCGCAACTTCCAGACCTCGAAGGGGCTGAGCGCCGACGGCATCGTCGGCGACGATACCTGGAACAAGATGGCCTGGTAAGCCCGTCTTCACGGCATGCGCGCCGCCGGCCGGCGCGCATGCCGCTTCCCTTCAGCGCGGGATCGACAGCGCCAGCGTTTCCTTCAGCTCTTCCATCACCACATAGCTCTTCGACTGGCCGGCATCGGCCACGTGCAGGATCTCGCCCAGCAGCCGGCGGTATTCCGACATCTCGGGGATGCGCGCCTTGATCAGGTAATCGAAGTCGCCCGACACCAGGTGGCATTCCATCACTTCGGGAATGCCCAGCATCGCGCGGCGGAAGCGATCGAAGGCCTTTTCGGATTTCTGGTGCAGCGTGATCTCCACGAATACCAGGATCTGCAGCCCCATTGCCTGCGGGTTGACACGCGCGTGGTAGCCGGCGATCACGCCGTCGCGCTCCATGCGCTTGACCCGCTCGATGCAGGGCGTGAGCGACAGCCCCACCTGCTCGGCCAGGTCCTTCATGACGATCCGTGCATCGTCCTGCAGGATGGACAGGATGTGCAGGTCGATCTTGTCGAGGACGCGGCTGGAATTCTTTTGAACGCGCATGATTTTTCACTGAAAACCGGTGGAATAACAGGATCAATTATTCCACTACCCGCGGTAGGATGGCAATCTTTTCTAAATCCGGCTTTTTTACTTATCCTCTTCAGGAATCCAGGACAACATGCGCGTTCTCGTACTCGGCAGCGGCGTGGTGGGCGTGACCACCGCATATTATCTGGCCAAGGCCGGCCACGACGTCACCGTCATCGACCGTCAACCCGGCCCTGCCATGGAGACGAGCTTCGCCAACGCCGGCCAGATCTCGCCCGGCTACGCCTCGCCATGGGCGGCGCCCGGCATTCCGCTGAAAGCCGCGAAATGGCTGTTCCAGCGCCATGCGCCGCTTGCGATCCGTCCGGACGGGACCTTGTTCCAGCTGCAGTGGATGCTCGAGATGGTGCGCAACTGCACGGCCGACCGCTATGCGGTCAACAAGGAGCGCATGGTGCGCCTGGCCGAATTCAGCCGCGACTGCATCCGCGAGCTGCGCGCCGAGACGGGGATCGAATACGAAGGCCGCAGCCTCGGCACCGTGCAGCTGTTCCGCACCCAGAAGCAGTTAGAGAGCGCCGCCAAGGACATCGAGATCCTGAAGCAGGCCGGCGTCGAATACGAGCTGCTGGCCGGCCGCGCGCTGGGCCAGGCCGAGCCGGCGCTGGGCGAGCACGCCAGCCTGGTCGGCGGCCTGCGCCTGCCGAACGACGAGACCGGCGACTGCCAGCTGTTCACCACCCGCCTCACCGCGATGGCGCGCGACCTCGGCGTGCGTTTCGAATTCGACACCGCGATCAAGGAGCTGTTCACCAGCGGCGGCCAGGTTACCGGCGTGCGCACCGACAAGGGCGTGATGACGGCCGACCGCTACGTGCTGGCGCTGGGCAGCTATTCGCGCCTGCTGCTGAAAAACCACTTCAAGCTGCCGGTCTACCCACTCAAGGGCTATTCGATCACGGTGCCGATCACGGACGCCAGCCGCGCGCCGGTGTCGACCATCCTGGATGAGACCTACAAGATCGCGGTCACCCGTTTCGAAGACCGCATCCGCGTGGGCGGCATGGCCGAAATCGCCGGCTACAGCAACTACCTGAACCCGGCGCGCCGCGAAACGCTCGAGATGGTCGTCAACGACCTGTTCCCGGGCGCCGGCGACACCAGCCAGGCCGCCTTCTGGACCGGCCTGCGCCCGATGACCCCGGACAGCACCCCGGTAGTCGGCGCCACGCCGCTGCGCAACCTGTTCCTGAACACCGGCCACGGCACCCTCGGCTGGACCATGGCCTGCGGCTCGGCCAGCGTGATCGCCGATCTGGTCAGCGGCAAGAAGCCGGCGATCCGGGCGGACGACCTGGCGGTATTCCGTTATGCGGGGGCGGAGCAGCGAGGGATGCAGCCGGAGCTGGTGAAGGCGTAAGGTGGTTCAATCAGCGCTAACTACCTGCACGCAAACTTGGGTACCGGCCTTCGCCGGTACGACGGTTTTGACTGCAGTGGCAGAATTTGGCACTATCGTCGTTCACGCGCACTAAATCAACGTCGTCCCGACGCAGGTCGGGACCCAAGTTCGCAGCAATCACGCATACATAAAAAAACGGCCGGGGTTCACACCCCGGCCGTTTTCCGTTAACACTCGCTAAGCAGTGATTACGCCAGCTTCCCGTGGCACTGCTTGAACTTCTTGCCGCTGCCGCAAGGGCAAGGATCGTTGCGGCCGACCTTCACGCCCATGTAGGTGCTGTGGTCTTCCGCCGACACTGGTTCGCCGCCGCTGCTGCCCATCGGGTTCGGGTTGAGCAGCTCTTCCGGCGCTGCCGACGGATTGAAGTCGGCGTGCTGGTAGTTGATGTTTTCCAGGTGGGCCGCCTGCGCCGCCATCGCCGCTTCGGCGGCATCGACTTCTTCGCGGCTCTGGATGCGGACCGTCATCACGGTGCGGATCACTTCGTTCTTGATCATGTCCAGCATGCTGGAGAACAGCTCGAAGGCTTCGCGCTTGTATTCCTGCTTCGGATTCTTCTGGGCGTAGCCGCGCAGGTGGATACCCTGGCGCAGGTGGTCCAGCGCCGCCAGGTGCTCGCGCCAGTGGGTGTCGACGCTCTGCAGCATGACGTTGCGCTCGAAGCCGCCGAAGGATTCCTTGCCGACCACGCCGACCTTGGCGTCGTACGATTGCTCGGCCGCCTTGAGCACGCGCTCGAGGACGTCGTCGTCGTTCAGGTTCGGGTCGTCCTTGAGCATCTGCTCCAGCGGCACTTGCAGGTTCCACTCGGCAGCCAGGGTCGATTCGAGCGACTTGATGTCCCACTGCTCTTCCACCGACTCGGCCGGCACGAAGCCGCGCACCACGTCGGTGAAGACGCCGTTGCGCAGCGAGACGATCAGATCGGTCATCTCGGTCGATTCGAGCAGCTCGTTACGCTGGGTGTAGATCACCTTGCGCTGATCGTTGGCGACGTCGTCGTACTCGAGCAGCTGCTTGCGGATGTCGAAGTTGCGTGCCTCGACCTTGCGCTGCGCGGTTTCGATCGAACGGGTCACGATGCCCGCCTCGATCGGCTCGCCTTCCGGCATCTTCAGGCGTTCCATGATGGAGCGCACGCGGTCGCCCGCGAAGATGCGCAGCAGCGGATCGTCCAGGCACAGGTAGAAGCGCGAGGAACCCGGGTCGCCCTGGCGTCCCGAACGGCCGCGCAGCTGGTTGTCGACGCGGCGCGATTCGTGGCGCTCGGTGCCGATGATGTGCAGGCCGCCGGCGCTCACCACGTGGTCGTGCAGCGACTGCCATTCGTCGCGCAGGGTCTGCGACTGCGACGCCTTGTCGGCGTCCGCCAGCGCGTCATTGGCTTCGATCAGCTGGATCTGCTTCTCGACATTGCCACCCAGGACGATGTCGGTACCGCGGCCGGCCATGTTGGTGGCGATGGTAATCATCTTCGGGCGGCCCGCCTGCGCGATGATTTCCGCTTCACGGGCGTGCTGCTTCGCGTTCAGGACGTTGTGCGGCAGGCTGGCATTGGTCAAGATGCCCGACAGCAGTTCCGAATTCTCGATCGAGGTCGTACCCACCAGCACCGGCTGGCCGCGCTCGTAGCAGTCGCGGATGTCGATCAGCATCGCGTTGTATTTTTCCTCGGCCGACTTGTAGACCTGGTCCTGGCGGTCCTTGCGCTGCGACGGCTTGTTCGGCGGGACCACCACGGTCTCGAGGCCGTAGATTTCCTGGAATTCGTAGGCTTCGGTGTCGGCCGTGCCGGTCATGCCGGACAGCTTGTCGTACATGCGGAAGTAGTTCTGGAAGGTGATCGAGGCCAGGGTCTGGTTTTCGTTCTGGATGCGTACGCCTTCCTTGGCTTCCACGGCCTGGTGCAGGCCGTCCGACCAGCGGCGGCCGGTCATGAGGCGGCCGGTGAATTCGTCGACGATCACCACTTCGTTGTTCTGCACCACGTAGTGCTGGTCCTTGTGGTACAGGACGTGGGCGCGCAGCGCCGCGTACAGGTGGTGTACCAGCGTGATGTTGGCGGCGTCGTAGAGCGAGGCGCCTTCGGGCAGCAGGCCCCACTGGGTCAGGATGCCCTCGGCCTTTTCGTGGCCGGCTTCCGTCATCAGCACGGTGTGCGCTTTTTCGTCCTTGACGTAGTCGCCCGGGACTTCGACCTGGCCCTTGCCGTCCGGCGTTTCTTCGCCGACCTGCAGGGTCAGCAGCGGCGGCAGCTCGTTCAGGCGCTGGTACAGCTCGGTGTGGCTCTCGGCCTGGCCGGAGATGATCAGCGGGGTGCGCGCCTCATCGATCAGGATCGAGTCGACTTCGTCGACCACGGCGAAGTTCAGGCTGCGCTGCACGCGTTCGCGCGCCTCGAAGACCATGTTGTCGCGCAGGTAGTCGAAACCGAATTCGTTGTTGGTGCCGTAGGTGATGTCGGAGGCGTAGGCGGCCTGCTTGCTGTCGTGGTCGAGCTGCGACAGGTTCACGCCGGTCGTCAGGCCGAGCCAGCCGTACAGGCGGCCCATCGACTCGGCATCGCGCTGCGCCAGGTAGTCGTTGACGGTAATGACGTGCACGCCCTTGCCGGCCAGGCCGTTCAGGTAGACCGGCAGGGTCGCCATCAGGGTCTTGCCCTCGCCGGTGCCCATTTCGGCAATCTTGCCTTGGTGCAGGACCATGCCGCCGATCAGCTGGACGTCGAAGTGGCGCATCTTCATGACGCGCTTGGCCGCCTCGCGGCAGACCGCGAAGGCTTCCGGCAGGATGTCGTCGAGCGACTCGCCCTTGCCGAGCCGGTCCTTGAATTCGGGAGTCTTCGCCTGGAGTTCGGCGTCGGACAACTTTTCCATCTGCGGCTCGAGCGCGTTGATCTGACGCACGGTCTTTTGGTATTGCTTGAGCAGACGCTGATTACGGCTGCCGAAAATCTGGGTCAGGAATGACATGCTAACTCTACAAAAAATACGCCGCGAAAAGAGCCCGGGAGGACGGTTGAACACATCCGCCGAAGACCGCCTATGGCAAAAAGCTACTGATTTTATCATGCGATCCGGCCACACTTGGGGACAATGGGCAGGATAACAAGACTGCTGAGCAGCAGAATGTTATCAAATTGCACTGAATGCGACAGTGGCAGGGCCTGCCGTGCGGAAAACCGTGCCGGGCTTGCGCCGGATCGGGGCAAGCCCGTGCAGGGTTTGTGCGAAGTCAGGGCGGGGTTTATGCTATCGTGCGCGTAATCGATTCCCCCTTCCCTATCCTCCCAGTGCACATCTACGGTACCAAAAATCGGCAGACGTCGATTGTCGCGACGGATTTCCTTCGCGGCAATGAACGCATGGCCAGCCTCCTGCCGGCAGCGATGCGCATGGCGCGCCTGCAGTCGGACTGCGCGGCCATCCTGCCTGCGCTGGCCGGCAATACCGACGTGATTTCCTTCCAGGATGGCGCGCTGGTGCTGGCTGTGCCGAGTTCGGCGGTGGCGGCGCGTGTGAAGCAGATGGCGCCCAAGCTGCAGGCCGCCCTGCTCGGGCGCGGCTGGCAGGTGGAATCGGTGAAGCTGAAGGTGCAGGTGGCGCGCGCCATGCCGCAAAAACCGGAAATGCGCAGCCTGGAGCTGCCGCCGACGGCGGTGCAGGCTTTCGAGGAGTTGGCCGAGTCGCTCGAAGATACTACCCAGAACAAGGACCTGGTGGCGGCGCTGCGCCGCCTGGCCGAAAAACGGAAGTAAAACGCGGCGCAGCCGTTCAGGTCTGCGCCCACTCCCTTGTCATCTGCCTGACATACGACGGCGGCGCATCGACCAGCGCATCGAATTCCACCAGCTCGTAGGCATCCGGCTGCGCCAGCAGTTTGCGCAGCAGCTCGTTGTTGAGCGCGTGGCCCGATTTATGGGCCGTGTAGCTGGCCAGCAGCGGGTGGCCGACGATGTACAGATCGCCGATCGCATCGAGGATCTTGTGGCGCACGAATTCGTCCTCGTAGCGCAGGCCGTCCGCATTCAGGATGCGGTATTCGTCCATCACGATCGCGTTTTCCAGCGAGCCGCCGCGCGCCAGCCCCAGGCCGCGCAGGGTTTCGACGTCCTGCATGAAGCCGAAGGTGCGCGCGCGCGCCACGTCGTGCACGTACGAGACGTCGCCGAAATCGACCGAGGCGCGCTGCATGGTGCCGTCCACGGCCGGGTGGTTGAATTCGATGAAGAAGTCGAGCTTGAAGCCTTCGTAGGGCGACAGGCGCGCCCATTTTTCGCCGCTGCCCTCGCCCTGGCGGATCTCGACGTCCTTGAGCACGCGGATGAATTTCTTCGGGGCGTTCTGCTCTTCCACGCCGGCCTGCTGCAGCAGGTAGACGAAGGAGGCGGCCGAGCCGTCCATGATCGGGATTTCTTCGGCGGTGACGTCCACGACCAGGTTGTCGATCCCCAGGCCGGCGCAGGCCGACATCAGGTGCTCGACGGTGGAGACGCGCGCGCCGTCCTTGATCAGGACCGTGGCCATGCGGGTCTCGCCGACCACGTCGGCGGCGCTCGGGATGGAGACGATCGGGTCGTAGTCGACGCGGCGGAAGGTGATGCCGGCGCCAGGGGCGGCCGGACGCAGGGTCAGCTCGACCTTGGTGCCCGAGTGCACGCCCACACCGGTGGTGCGGACAACCTGCTTGATGGTTCGTTGTTTCAGCATCCGGCGATTATAGCCCAGCGCTTTCGGCGGCGCAGGCAGCCCCCGCGCCAGTTATGGGTGCTCGGCTTCGACGTGTTCTTTTTCGTGGCGCAGCAGATACAGGCCGCTGCCGATGATGATGGCCGCGCCCAGCATGGTGTAGCTGTCGGGCAGGGTTTGCCACAATAGCCAGTCCAGGCAGACCGCCCAGGCCAGCGCCGAATACTCGAAAGGCGCGACGCTCGAGGCCTCGCCACGCGCAAAGGCTTCGGTGACGGCGAGCTGGCCGACGAAGCCGGTCAGCGCCAGGCCGCACAGCAGCGGCGCGTCCGACATGCGCATCGCCACCCAGCCCGGCGCCGCCAGCGCGGTCGCGCCAACGGCCACCATCAGCATCAGCCAGAACACCATGTGCTCGTTGCGGTCGGTGCGCGCCAGGATGCGCACCGTGATCGCCGAGACCGCGTACATCGCGGCCGCGCCCAGCACCGCCAGCCCGCCGATGGTCAGGAAGCCGGCGCCGGTCGGGCGCAGCACCACCAGCACGCCGCACAGGCCGACCGCGATCGCGATCCAGCGCGCCAGCCCGACCCGCTCCTTCAGGAACCAGACCGACAGCGCCGTGATCAGCGCCGGCGCGATGAAGAAGATCGAATAGGCCTCGGCCAGCGACAGCTTGCGGATGCCGAAGGCGAAGAAGGTCAGCATCATGATGCCCAGCACCGCGCGCAGCAGGTGCAGCGGCCAGCGGATGCGGAAGATGTCGCCATAGCCCACCCGCAGCCCGACATAGATCGCCACCAGCGGCAGCGAGGTGAGCGAACGCAGCGCCGCCACCTGGATCGCCGGGTAGCGCGCGGACAGCAGCTTCATGTCCGTGTCCATCAGCGCGAACATGAATACGGCGACCAGCATCGCATAGATGCTGTACAGGTTACCTGGAGGTCGCTTCACAGGCGTTTTTCCATGAAGAGGCTCAGCGGATCCGGCCCGTAGTCGCCGAAAGGCGCGCAGCGGGTGAAGCCGAAGCGCTCGTACAGGCCGATGGCCTCAGGCTGGTGGATGCCGGTTTCGAGCGTGAGCACGCCGACGCCCGACATACGGGCAAACATCGCCAACTGTTCCAGGAGCTTGCGGCCGATGCCGCGGCCGCGCCGCTCACCGTTCACCACCATGCGCTTGATCTCGCCGTAGCCCTCGCGCCGGACCAGCGCCGCGCAGCCGCAGGCCGCGCCATCGACGTCGCGCGCGACCAGGAACAGCACGCCGTCGGCGAGCAGCGAGGCGATGTCCATCAGGTGGTTCGATTCAGCCGGATACAGCGACGCGCAATAGGCATCAAGCTGGTCCAGCATGGCCTTGACTTCGGGCTGGTCGGGGGTTTCGGCGTTGATGATCATGGGGATGAAAAACGGCGCCGCGGCGCCGTTGGGAGTAGCAAGGGCGATCAGCCCAGTTGTTCCAGCATCTTCTCCGCGCCCGAGACTTCGAAGCCGGCGGTTTCGACGTTCAGTGCCTTGACCACGCCGTCGTCGACCAGCATCGAGTAGCGCTGCGAGCGGGTACCCATGCCATGCTTGGAGAAGTCGGCGTCCAGGCCCAGCGCCTTCGAGAAGGCGGCGTTACCGTCGGCCATCATGCGCACGGTGCCGGTGGCCTTCTGGTCGCGGCCCCAGGCGCCCATCACGAAGGCGTCGTTGACCGAGATGCACCAGATTTCATCGACGCCCTTGGCCTTGAGCGCTTCCGCGTGCTGGACGTAACCCGGCACGTGCTGGGCCGAGCAGGTCGGGGTGTAGGCGCCCGGCAGGCCGAAGATGACGATCTTCTTGCCCTTGGCCAGTTCGCTGACCTGGAAGCTGTTCGGGCCCAGCGAGCAGCCTGCGGTCTCAAGCTCGATGAATTCCGCGAGGGTGCCTTCCGGCAGGCGATCGCCGATCTGGATGGTCATGGGGTGTGCTCCTTTGTTTTTTGAGAATCCGGCAATTATCGCCGATGTGGGGAAGGCTTGCAGGCAGGCTGTAAAAATGGACTGGCCGCCTGCGCCTCCTTACGCCGCCAGCAGCGCCCGGCGTCCCTGCCCGAGCGCGCGCCCGCCCTGCGGCGCTTCCTGCCCGGCCAGCCGGAGCGCGCCGACTGCCTGGGTCAGGCCCTCGGCCTGTGATGAATAATACCGAACAACTCGTGCTGCCTTTCCATTCGGCAATGAAAAATCTGCGATCGGTCGTAAAGGTGTGTTATTTGACGGACAAGAACTTACACGGAAGGTAACAGTCACTCGGGCGAGCTTATTGTCCAGATAACGCAGGGCTGGATTTGCCGGGGCAGCAGAAATCAGGGCCAGCAAAGCAAAAGGGCCAGCTTGCGCTGTAATGCTGTTCAGTTAAACGTAGGGTGGCCGGGGTCGTTCAGGCCAGTGGCCTGAACGACGAACGGCCGCGCGTCCAGCTCCGATGTGATCTGCCACAGCGCATCGGTGATGTGAACGCGCGGCCGGCGAAGCCGGCCACCCTACATTTTTATGCTAACTGAACGGCATTACAGCTTGCGCTGGCCCTTTTCACCGTTCGCCGACCTGGATCAGTCGGCTTGCTTGCGCAGGAAAGCCGGAATGTCGTAGGTCTCGACACCGTTGCGCTGCATGGCCTGCACCTGCTCGGATGCCTGCTCGCGGCGCCACACGGCCGGCTGCTTCATGCCGCCCATCGCGTCGCCACCGGTCTGGCCCATGGTCAGGCCGCCGGTCACGGTCGCGGCGCCGGCCATCACCGGTGCGTTGTAGCCGTGGGTACCGGTGCGCAGCACCTGTTGCGGCTGGACCAGCTGCATCTTCTTGGCCTTGCCCAGGCCCGTCGCGACCACGGTCACGCGGATCTCGTCGCCCATCGAATCGTCGTAGGCGATGCCCTGGGCGATCGACGCGTCCGGCGCGGCGAAGGCGCGCACGGCGGCCATGACTTCCTTGATTTCCTTACCCTTCAGGCCACGGCTTGCGGTCACGTTGACCAGCACGCCCTTGGCGCCCGACAGGTCGATACCGTCGAGCAGCGGCGAGGCCACTGCCTGTTCGGCGGCGATGCGCGCGCGGTCGACGCCGGCCGCGGTCGCGGTGCCCATCATGGCCTTGCCCTGCTCGCTCATGATGGTCTTGACGTCGTTGAAGTCGACGTTGATGTGGCCCGGGACGTTGATGATCTCGGCGATACCGGCAACGGCGTTGTTCAGGACGTCGTCGGCGTGCTTCATCCACTCCAGCATGCTTTCGTCTTCGTAGATGTCTTCGAGTTTTTCGTTCAGGATGACGATCAGGGAGTCGACGTGCTTGGACAGTTCTTCCAGGCCGGCTTCCGCCACCTGCATGCACTTGTCGCCTTCGTAGGAGAACGGCTTGGAGACCACGGCAACAGTCAAGGCACCCATGCTCTTGGCGACTTCGGCGACGATGGGCGCTGCGCCCGTGCCGGTGCCGCCGCCCATGCCGGCCGCGATGAAGACCATGTGCGCGCCGCGCAGTGCGTCTTCGATGCGCGAGCGGGTCTGCTCGGCGAGCTGGCGGCCCACTTCCGGACGCATGCCGGCGCCCAGGCCCGAGTCGCCGATCTGGATGATGTTGTTCGCGCCGGACACTGCAAGTGCCTGCGCATCCGTGTTTGCGGCGATGAACTCGACACCGGACACACCCTTGTTGATCATGTGCTGAACCGCGTTGCCGCCGGCGCCGCCGACGCCGACCACTTTGATGACGGTTCCCAGTGCTGCGTTATCGACCATATCGAACTCCATGATGTCACTCCCAATATTCAGTGCCGCTTACCAGTTGCAGGGATTTGCCAGGCCCCTGACGTGACCCGCAACCGGAAACAGCGATTGTATTTAAAAAATCTATGCCCGTGAACGCTTTGTTGCTGACGTACTGAAAATTTAATGCTGTATTTCGTAACTCAACTCGTAATTTAGAAATTCCCTGCGATCCATTCCTTCATGCGCTGCCAGACTGCCTTCACCGAACCATCCTGACGCGTGACGATATGACCGCGCAGGTATTGCTTCTTCGCTTCCAGCAGCAGGCCGAGCACCGTGGCGTAGCGGGGGCTGCGCACGACGTCGGCCAGCTGGCCGCGGTAGTCCGGCGTGCCGAGGCGCGCCGGTTTGAGGAAGATGTCTTCGGCCATTTCGATCATGCCGGGCATGATGGAGCTGCCGCCGGTGAGCACGATGCCCGACGAGAGCACGCCCTCGTAGCCGGACTCGCGCACCACCGTGTGCACCATCGCAAACAGTTCTTCGACGCGCGGCTCGATCACGGCCGCCAGGGCCTGGCGCGACAGCGCGCGCGGGCCGCGGTCGCCGAGACCCGGCACTTCGAGCGTCTCGCCCGGATCGGCCAGCACCTGCTTGGCCACGCCGTAGCGGATCTTGATGTCTTCCGCCTCGCCGGTCGGCGTGCGCAGGGCCATCGCGATGTCGCTGGTGATCTGGTCGCCGGCGATCGGCAGCACCGCGGTGTGGCGGATCGCGCCGTCCGAGAACACGGCGATGTCGGTGGTGCCGCCGCCGATGTCGATCAGGACCACGCCCAGTTCCTTTTCGTCGACCGTCAGCACCGAATCGGCCGAGGCCATCGGCTGCAGGATCAGGTCGGACACCTCGAGCCCGCAACGGCGGACGCACTTTACTATGTTCTGCACTGCCGACACAGCACCGGTGACGATGTGTACGCGCACTTCCAGGCGGATGCCGCTCATGCCGATCGGCTCGCGCACGTCTTCCTGGTTATCGACGATGAATTCCTGCGGCACCGTGTGCAGCAATTGCTGGTCGGTCGGGATGTTCACCGCCTTGGCGGTCTCGATCACGCGCGCCACGTCGGTGGCGGTGACTTCCTTGTCCTTGATCGCAACCATGCCGCTCGAATTGAACGAACGGATATGGCTGCCGGCGATGCCAGCATAGACATTGCGGATCTTGCAGTCGGCCATCAGCTCCGCTTCTTCGAGCGCGCGCTGGATCGACTCGACGGTGGCCTCGATGTTGACGACCACGCCTTTCTTCAACCCTTTCGACTCGTGCTGACCGAGGCCGATCACCTCGTGGCGTCCGTCGGACATCACTTCGGCCACGACCGCCACCACCTTCGAGGTGCCGATGTCGAGGCCGACGATCAGGTTCTTCGCGTCTTTTGTCATTGCTGTTGCCTGCTTATGTTTGCGTGGTTGTCTTGTTGATCGGAGTTTTTGGTTTTTTTGCCGGCTTGACCGGCTTGCTGGCATCGAGCGGCACACTCAGGGCCGCAGACGACAGCGCCAGCCCGTTCTGGTAGCGCATGTCGATGGTGTCGATGCGCCCTTCCTGCAGCCGCGCGACCAGCTGCGGGTAGACGCCGACCAGGCGCTGCACGCGTTTCTTCAGCGTGTCGCGGTCCTGCTCGCGCCCCAGGGCCACGCTCATGCCGTTATCGAGCTTCACGGTCCAGGCATAGCGGCTCGAGAGCGACAGCTGCAGCGGCGCCAGCTGCACCGGCGAAAACAGCGAACGCAGCTCGGTAAAGCGGGCCAGCACTTCCTTTTCGGTGCCGAGCGGGCCATCGAAGGCCGGCAGCGGATGGTCGTCGTCGGCTTCGGCCAGGTTGGCGGTAAACACGTCGCCCTTGACCGACAGCAGGCGGCCATCCTCGCCCCAGGTGCCGAGCGCTTCGTGCTCTTCGACCTCGACGATCAGCTGGTTCGGCCACTCGCGGCGCACCGTTGCGCGCCGCACCCATGGCACGGTCTCGAAGGTGCCGCGCACCTGTTCCAGGTCGGTGGTGAAGAAATTGCCGCGAATTTTGCCGATGACGCCATTGCGCACCGTGAGTTCGTTTACGTGGCGCAGGTCGATCCCGTACATGCTTTCCACCGTCACCGCGCGCAGCGAGAACATGGGGCGCTGCGACAGCCACCATACGCCGGACGCGAGACCGGCGAGCACCGTCAGCGCCACCAGGGAGCTGGCGGTTGCGTTGAGGGCGCGGACGTCATGCCACATGCGCGATTAACCCTTCGCCTTCGGCATCGGCATCTTCAGGCGGCTCGAGGCCAGGATCTCGATGCACAGGTCTTCGTAGCTGATGCCCACGGCACGCGCGGCCATCGGCACCAGCGAATGCGAGGTCATGCCCGGCGAGGTGTTCACTTCCAGCAGGAAGGGACGCATGTCGGATTCGCGCACCAGGACGTCGACGCGGCCCCAGCCTTCGCAGCCGAGCGCGCGGTAGGCGTTCACTGCATGGCGCTGGATTTCCTCGGTCAGGGCTGCGTCCAGGTCGGCCGGGCAGTGGTACTGGGTGGTGTCGGTGAAATACTTGTTCTGGTAGTCGTAATTGCCTTCCGGCGCCACGATCTCGACGATCGGCAGCGCGCGGGCGGTAGCGCCCTGCCCCAGCACGGCGACGGTGAACTCGCGGCCGGTGACGAATTCCTCGGCCAGCACGACTTCGTCGAAGCCGGCGGCCAGTTCCACCGCGGTGCGCAGGCCGGCAGCCTCGGTCACCTTGGTGATGCCGATGGTCGAGCCCTCGAGCGGCGGCTTGACGATCAGCGGCAGGCCCAGTGCAACCAGCACTTCATCGAGGTCGGTGTTCTTGTCGATCGAGACGTAGTCCGGGGTCGGGATCTCGTCGATCTTCCAGATTTTTTTGGTGGTGATCTTGTCCATGCCCACGGCGGACGCCATCACGCCGCTGCCGGTGTAGGGGATGCCGAGCTGCTCGAGGGCGCCCTGCAGGCTGCCGTCTTCGCCGTAGCGGCCGTGCAGCGCGATGAAGACGCGGTCAAATTTCTGTTCGGCCAGCTCGGCCAGGCTCTGGGTGCCCGGATCGAAAGCGTGGGCATCGATGCCGCGGCTTTGCAGCGCGGCCAGCACGCCGGTGCCGGACATGATCGACACGTCGCGCTCGGCGGAGCGGCCGCCGAACAGCACGCCAACCTTGCCGAAGGATGCCGGGTCGAAGGTCGCATTTTCATTTACCTTGGAAGCGTTCACGGTATTAAGCCCTTGCATTGGTCAGTTGGTGGGGAATGCCGCTGATCGAGCCGGCGCCCATCGTGAGGACGACGTCGCCGTCGCGGGCCGCGTTCAGGATCGCGGCCGGCATCTCGGCGATCGTCTCCACGAAAATAGGTTCAGTCTTGCCGCCGGTGCGCAGCGCGCGCGCCAGGGCGCGGCCGTCGGCCGCCACGATCGGCGCTTCGCCGGCCGGATAGACGTCGGCCAGCAGCAGCACGTCCGGGGTGGCCAGCACTTTCACGAAGTCTTCGAACAGGTCGCGCGTGCGGCTGTAGCGGTGCGGCTGGAAGGCCAGCACCAGGCGCCGGCCCGGGTAGGCGGCGCGCGCGGCGGCCAGGGTCACTTCGGTTTCGACCGGGTGGTGGCCGAAATCGTCGACCAGGGTGAAGCTGCCGCCGCCCGGGATGGCGACTTCACCGTAGCGGGTGAAGCGGCGGCCGACGCCGCGGAATTCGAGCAGGCCGCGGGCGGTGGCGTCGTCGCTGATGCCGATCTCGCGCGCGATGGCGATCGCCGAGCAGGCGTTGAGCACGTTATGCATGCCCGGCTGGTTCAGCACGAATTTCGTGTCCGGGTAGCCGCGCTGGCGCACCGTGAAGTGCATGTGCACACCGTCGGCATAGGCGTCCAGGGCGCGCACTTCGGCGTCCTCCGAGAAGCCATAAGTGGTGACCGGCTTGGTCACCTGCGGCAGGATCGAGCGCACGTGCTGGTCGTCGATGCACAGCATCACGCGGCCATAGAACGGCAGGCGGTGGGTGAAGTGCACGAAGGCGGCCTTGAGCTTCTCGAAATCGTGCTCGTAGGTCTCCATGTGGTCGGCGTCGATGTTGGTGATCACTTCGATCATCGGCGTCAGGTTCAGGAAGGAGGCATCCGACTCGTCGGCCTCGGCCACGATGTAGTCGCCCTGCCCCAGCTTGGCGTTGGCGCCGGCGGCGGTCAGCTTGCCGCCGATGACAAAGGTCGGGTCCATGCCGCCTTCGGCCAGCACCGAAGCCACCAGGCTGGTGGTGGTGGTCTTGCCGTGGGTGCCGGCAATGGCGATGCCGCGCTTGAGGCGCATCAGTTCACCGAGCATGATCGCGCGCGGCACCAGCGGAATCTTGGCGGCGCGGGCCGCGACGACCTCCGGGTTGCTCTCGTTGACGGCGGTCGAGGTCACCACCACGTCGGCGCCGATCACGTGTTCGCTTGAATGTCCCGTGTAGACGCGCGCGCCGAGGTCAGCCAGGCGCTCGCTCGCCGCATTGCTCGACAGGTCCGAGCCCGACACGTTGTAGCCGAGGTTGAGCAGCACTTCGGCGATGCCGCTCATGCCGCTGCCGCCGATACCGACGAAATGGATATTCTTGATCTTGTGCTTCATGTTCCGTTCAGTTCCCCGGTCCGGCCAGTTGTTCGAGTTCGCGTGCGATCGCTTCGTTGGCGTCGCGCTTGCCCACCTTCGCCGCTGCCTGCGCCATCGCCAGGCAAGCTTCGCGGGTGGTCTTTTGCAGCAGGCTTGCCAGCCCCTGCGGATTGAGTTCGCCCTGCGGCAGGTAGACGGCCGCTTTTTGCCCCGCCATCCAGACCGCGTTGTCGCGCTGGTGGCTGGTGGTGCTGGCCACGAACGGCACCAGCACGCTGGCCACGCCGGCGGCGGTCAGTTCCGACACGGTGATCGCGCCGGCGCGGCAGATCACGAGATCCGCCTCGCCATAGGCCGCCGCCATGTCGTCGATGAAGTCGACCACCTGCGCCTGCACGCCCGCCTGCGCATACGCGGCGCGCAGCGCGTCGATGTTCTTCTTGCCCGACTGGTGGGTCACGACCGGGCGCAGGGCCGGGTCGATCAGTGCGAGCGCCGCCGGCACGCTGTCGTTCAGCACTTTCGCGCCCAGGCTGCCGCCGACGACCAGGAGGCGCAGCGGACCGCTACGGCCTGCGAAGCGCGCGGCCGGCTCGGGAAGGTCCAGGATCTGCCGGCGCACCGGATTGCCGGTGACGACCGCCTTGCCTGCGGCCTTGCCGAAATCGGCCGGGAAGCCGAACAGCAGGCGCTGGGCGATCGGGGCCAGGGTCTTGTTCGACAACAGCAGCGCGGCGTCGGCGTTGACAAGGGCCAGCGGCACGCCACGGGCGCGCGCCATCATCCCGCCCGGCACAGTCACATAGCCGCCCATGCCCAGCACCACGTCGGGCTTGCGCCGGGCGAGGTAGCGGCGGCAGGTCAGGAAAGCGGCTGCCATCTTGAAGGCGCCGGTGATCGTGTGGCCCAATCCCTTGCCGCGCAGGCCGGCGAAATCGATGGTATCCATCGGGATGCCGGCCTTCGGCACCAGGTCGGTTTCCATGCCGTGCGCGGTGCCCAGCCACGACACTTCCCAGCCGCGCGCGCGCATGGTCTGCGCGATCGCGATGCCGGGGAAGATGTGGCCGCCGGTGCCGGCCGCCATGATCATCAGGCGCCTGGTCATGAACGGCCCCCGCGCATGCGCACCCGGTTCTCGTAATCGATGCGCAGCAAAATCGCCAGGCCGACGCAGTTGAACAGCACGCCCGAACCGCCAAAGCTCATCAGGGGCAGGGTCAGGCCCTTGGTCGGCAGCAGGCCCAGGTTCACGCCCATGTTGATGAAGGTCTGCACGCCGATCCAGATGCCGATGCCCTTCGCGGCCAGGCCGGCAAAGGTCTGGTCCAGGGCGATCGCCTGGCGGCCGATGTCGAAGGCGCGCTTGACCAGCCAGTAGAACATCGCGATCACGACCAGCACGCCGGCCAGGCCCAGTTCTTCGCCGATCACGGCCATGATGAAGTCGGTGTGCGCTTCCGGCAGGTAGAACAGCTTCTCGACGCTGCCGCCCAGGCCCACGCCGAAGAACTCGCCGCGGCCGAAAGCGATCAGGGAGTGGGTCAGCTGGTAGGCCTTGTCCAGCGCATTGCCCTCTTCCCATGGGTTGAGGTAGGCGAACATGCGCGCGCGGCGGAAAGGCGACAGCGCGATGATCGCGGTGAAGATCACCACCAGCAGCGCGCCGATGCCGCCGAACCAGACGATGTTGATCCCGCCCAGGAACAGGATGCCCATGGCGATGCAGACGATCACACCAAAAGCGCCCAGGTCCGGCTCCATCAGCAGCAAACCGCCGACCAGGCCGATCGCCACCATCATCGGCAGGAAGCCCTTGGTCAGTTTGTGCATGTACTCCTGCTTCCTCACCGTGAAGTCGGCCGCGTACAGCACGGCGGCGATCTTCATGATCTCGGACGGTTGCAGATTCATGATCTTCAGCGGCAGCCAGCGGCGCGCGCCGTTGACCGTCACCCCGATGCCCGGGATCAGGACAATCGCCAGCAGGAACAGGGTCGCGATGAACATCATCGGCGCGTAGCGCTGCCAGATGGCGATCGGCACCTGGAAGGCCACCGCGGCCGCGATCATCGAGACGACGATGTACATCGACTGGCGGTACAGGAAGTATTCGTTCTTGTCGCCCAGGTAGGCGAATTTCGGCGAGTCCGGCAGCGCGATCGAAGCCGAGTACACCATCACCAGCCCGAACAGCATCAGGAGCACGGTGACCCAGACCAGCGGCTGGTCGTAGTCCATCATCTTCGACGGACGGCTGCGCGGCGAGCTCAATGCGTCGCTGCTTGATCCGGAAAACTTGAATGGAAGCTGGAAGGCCATCAGATCTCCTGGCCTTTCTCGAGCGCGATGTCGCGCACGGCATCCACGAACACCTGGGCGCGGTGCGCGTAATTGGTGAACATGTCCAGGCTGGCGCAAGCGGGCGAGAGCAGCACGCAGTCGCCCGGACGCGCCAGGCCGGCAGCGCGATGCACCGCTTCCGGCAAGCCGGGCAAGTCGAAGACCGGCACGCCGGTCGGCTCGATGGCGGCGCGCACGCTCGGTGCGTCGCGGCCGATCAGCAGCACGGCGCGCACGTAGCGCGAGGCCGGCAAAGCCAGGGGTGCGAAGTCCTGCCCCTTGCCGTCACCGCCGGCGATCAGGAGGATCTGCTGGTCTTCGCCCGCGAAGGCCTTGCCCAGGCCTTCCAGGGCCGCGACGGTGGCGCCGACATTGGTGCCCTTGCTGTCGTCGTAGTAATCCACGCCCTCGATGCTGGCGACCAGCTCGACGCGGTGCGGCTCGCCCGCGTATTCGCGCAGGCCGTGCAGCAGTGGCGCCAGCGGCAGACCGCAGGCGCGGCACAGGGCCAGCGCGGCCAGGGCGTTCGAGGCATTGTGCAAGCCGCGGATTTTCAGCGCATCGGCCGGCATCAGGCGGTTGACCATGACTTCCACGGCCGCCGGCGCCTCGCCTTTTTTCAGTTTCTTGACAGGTTCGTCGTCGTTGGCGACGGCATTGGCCAGCCACAGCACGCCGCGTTCATTGATCAGGCCGAAGCTGTTCGGCTCCATCGGCTCGCCCGTGCCGAAGGTGAAGGCCGGCGCACCCGGGTCGGCCATGCGCATGACGAGCGCATCGTCGCGGTTCAGGACGCGCACGGTCTCGTTACCGAAGATGCGCGCCTTGTCCGCCGCATAGGCATCCATGCTGCCATGCCAGTCGAGGTGGTCCTGGGTCAGGTTCAGCACCGTGGCGGCATCGGCCTGCAGGCTGGAGGTGGTGTGCAGCTGGAAGCTGGACAGCTCGAGCACCCAGGCCTGTGGCAGCTCGCCGCTATCGAGGGTTTCGCGCAGCACGTCCAGCGCGGCCGGGCTGATGTTGCCGGCCACGCGCGTGGAGAGGCCCGCGCGGCGGCACAGCAGGCCGGTCAGGCTGGTGACGGTGGTCTTGCCATTGGTGCCGGTAATCGCGATGACTTTCGGCGCGTAGCCGCGCTCGGTCTTCAGGTGCGCCAGTGCCTGCGCGAACAGTTCGATCTCGCCCCACACCGGGATGTTGCGTTCGCGCGCCGCCGGGGTAATGTCCGCCAGCTCGCGGTTCGGGGCCAGGCCGGGGCTGACGGCGACGAAATCCACACCCTCGAGCAGGGCCGCGGCAAAGTCGCCGCCGACGAATTCCGCATGCGGCACTGCCTGGCGCAGGGCGAACAGGCGCTGCGGCTCGGTGCGCGTGTCGGCCACGCGCACGCGCGCGCCGCAGCGCGCCAGCCACTGCGCCATCGCCAGCCCGGATTCGCCCAGGCCGAGTACCAATGCGGATTTGCCGTCGTAGATCATGCTTAGCGCAGCTTCAAGGTGGACAGGCCGACCAGCACCAGCATCATGGTCACGATCCAGAAGCGGACCACGACCTTGGTCTCTTTCCAGCCCTTTTGTTCGAAATGGTGGTGCAGCGGCGCCATCAGGAACACGCGGCGCCCGGCGCCGTAGCGCTGCTTGGTGTACTTGAACCAGGTGACCTGGATGATCACCGACAGGGTTTCGGCCACGAACACGCCGCCCATGATGAACAGGACGATTTCCTGGCGTACGATCACCGCGATGGTGCCGAGCGCGCCGCCCAGCGCCAGCGCGCCGACGTCGCCCATGAACATCTGGGCCGGGTGCGCGTTATACCAGAGGAAGGCCAGGCCCGCGCCGGCCATCGCGCCGCAGAAAATCAAGAGTTCGCCGGCGCCCGGGATATACGGGATGAGCAGGTATTTCGAGAAGGTCGCGCTGCCGGTGAGGTAGGCGAACAGGCCCAGGGCGCCGCCGACCATCACGGTCGGCATGATCGCCAGGCCATCCAGGCCGTCGGTAAAGTTCACCGCATTGCTGGAGCCGACGATCACGCAATAGGTCAGCGCGATGAAGCCCCACACGCCCAGCGGATAGCTGATCGACTTGAAGAAGGGGACGATCAGGTCGGCTTTAGGGGGCAGGGTCATCGAGAAGCCCGACTGCACCCAGGCGTAGAACAGCTGCAGCACTTCCCATGGGTTCGCGGCCGAGACCGAGAAAGCCAGGTAGAGCGCCGAGGCGATGCCGACCAGCGACATCCAGAAGTATTTTTCGCGCGAGCGCATGCCTTCCGGGTCTTTGTAGACCACCTTGCGGTAGTCGTCGACCCAGCCGACGGCGCCGAAGCCCATGGTCACGACCAGCACCGGCCAGATCAGGCGGTTCGACAAATCGCACCACAGCAGGGTCGAGATGCCGATCGCGATCAGGACCAGCACGCCGCCCATGGTCGGGGTGCCGTGCTTGGCCAGGTGGGTCTGCGGACCATAGGTGCGCACCGACTGGCCGACCTTGAGTGCGGTCAGCTTGCGGATCACGGCCGGGCCGCAGATCAAGCCGATGGCAATGGCGGTGATGGTGGCGAACACCGCACGGAAGGTGATGTAATTGAAAACACGCAGTGGACCGATGTAGTCCTGGAAGTATTGGGCGAGCCAGAGAAGCATTTAGTGGGCGTCCTTGCTAGGTGTTGATCCGGTCAGGTGCTGGACCACGCGTTCCATCTTCATGAAACGCGAGCCCTTCACCAGCACAGTCGTCTTGCTATTGCCGCCCAGTGTTGAATCCAGTGCTGCCAATAAGTCGTCGAACTGCTCGTAATGCCGTGCCCCGGACGCCACCATGTGGCATGCCAGTTCGCCAGTGGCGAGCACGTGTTCGATGCCCTGCTGCTGGGCATAGGCACCGACTTCTTCGTGAAACTCTTTTCCCTGCGTGCCGACTTCGCCCATGTCGCCCACCACCAGGATGCGCGGGGCCGGATAAGCGGCCAGCACGTCGATCGCCGCGCGCATCGAATCCGGGTTGGCGTTGTAGGTGTCGTCGATCACGGTGGCGCCGTTCGCGGCCTGCTTCTTCTGCAGGCGTCCGCCCACCGGCGCGAAGGCTTCCAGGCCGCGCACGATGGCGTCCACCGGAATGCCGGCGGCCAGGGTCGAGGCGAATGCGGCCAGCGCGTTGCGCACATTGTGTTCGCCCGCGGCGGCCAGCTTGAGCGTGTACTGCGCGCCGCGCGCCGTCACCTGCAGTTCGTTGCCGAAACCAGTGGATGCGTAGGTCGCGCTGACGTCGCAATCGGTGGTGAGCCCAAAGGTCAGCACCGCGCACTTCGCCAGCCCGCGCCACAAGTCGGTATAAATATCGTCGCCCGGGAACACGGCCACGCCATCCTGCGGCAGGGCCTGCAGCACGGTACCGTTCTCGCGCGCCACCGCTTCCACGGTGTGCATGAATTCCTGGTGCTCGCGCTGGGCGTTGTTGACCATGGCGACGGTGGACGCGGCGATGGCTGCCAGGCGGCCGATCTCGCCAGGATGGTTCATGCCCATCTCAATCACGGCCGCGCGGTGCCGGGCGCCCAGGCGGAACAGGGTCAAGGGCACGCCGATCTCGTTGTTCAAATTGCCCTGGGTGGCCAGGCGCGCTTCCTCGCCGAAGGCCGCCGCCAGGATAGCGGCGATCATTTCCTTGACCGTGGTCTTGCCGTTCGAGCCGGTCACGCCGATCACGGGAATCGCGTGCCGGCCGCGCCAGAAGTTGGCGATGCGGCCCAGCGCCACCAGGGTGTCCGGCACCACGATGGCCGGCAGGGTCCAGCCTTCGGGCAAGGCGTGCACCACGACGGCGGCCACACCACGCCCGGCGACCTGGCCGAGGAAGCTGTGGGCGTCGAAACTCTCCCCCTTGAGCGCGACGAACAGCGCGCCCGCGGGAGCCGTGCGGCTGTCGGTCGAGACGCCTTCGAAGACGACGTCCGGGCCGACGAGCTGCGCGCCCGGAATGGCGGCGACGAGTTGTGCGAGGGTGGCCCGCATTTGCGTACCCATCAGTGAGTCCTCATCATGGTAAGCCGCGCGCTCAATGCGAGCGTGGCATGGTCGGCATCGGAGAACGGCATCTTCTTGCCCTTGATTTCCTGGTAGGGCTCATGGCCCTTCCCTGCCAGCAGGATGACGTCCTGCTTGCCGGCGTTTTTCACGGCCGACAGGATGGCGGTGGCGCGGTCTTCGATGGCCTGCACGTCCTTGTCCATGCCGGCGACGATCTGGGCAATGATGCTGGCCGGCTCTTCACTGCGCGGGTTGTCGCTGGTGACGATGACCTGGTCGGCCGCTTGCGCGATGGCGCCCATCTGCGGGCGCTTGCCCGGATCGCGGTCGCCGCCGCAGCCGAACACGCACCACAGCTGGCCGCCGCGCTCCAGCGCGACCTGGCGCAGCGCTTCCAGCGTCTTTTCCAGCGCATCGGGCGTGTGCGCGTAGTCGATCACGACCATCGGTGCATCCTGGCCGCCGATCTGCTGCATGCGGCCCGGCGCGGGCGCCAGCGCTTCGATGGCCTCGACGGCGTGCTTGAGCGTCGCGCCCTTGGCCAGCAGCGCGCCCAGCACCGCCAGCGCATTGCTGACGTTGAAATGGCCCACCAGCGCGGTCTTGACGCTGGAGCAGCCTGCCGGCGTATCGACGGTGAATTCGGTGCCCGCATGGCGGCTGCGCAGGTTCGCGGCGCGCAGGATGTCCACGCCATCGATCGCCGGCTGCTCCGCTTCATTCTTCAAGGTGTAGCCGGTGACCGGCAGCGCGCCGACATTGGCGCGCAGGTGCGCGACCAGGCGCTGCCCTGCCGGGTCGTCCAGGTTGACGATGGCCGTCTTCAAGCCGTCCCATTCGAACAGCGTGAACTTGGCTGCCTCGTACTCCTCCATGTCGCCATGGAAGTCGAGGTGATCGCGGGTCAGGTTGGTGAAGATGGCGGCGTCGACATGCATGCCGGCCATCCGGTCCTGGACCAGGCCGATGGACGAGGCTTCGATCGCCAGCGCGGTGGCGCCCTGCGCGCGCAGCTCGCCAAGCGTCTGGGCCAGCAGCACCGCGTCCGGCGTGGTGTAGCCGGTGGCATCAAAACCAGGCTCGGCACGGCCCTTGGCGATGCCCACGCCCAGCGTGCCGATCACGGCCGCGGTCTCGCCCAGGCGGGCCAGGGCCTGCCCCAGCCACACCGCGCAGGAGGTCTTGCCGTTGGTGCCGGTGACTGCCACGGTGAACATGCCGGCATCCGGACGCTCCAGCACGGCGTGGGCGATCGGCCCGGCGTTCTTTTTCAGGTTGGCGACGGCGAGATTGGCCACCGCGTGCGCGGCATCCCAGGCGTACCCATTTTCTTCGTACACCACGGCAGCGGCGCCAAGGGCAATCGCGGCCCCGATATAGGCGCGGCCGTCCGCACCCTCGCCCGGATAGGCGAAGAACACGTCGCCCGGTGTCACGCGGCGCGAATCGGAAACGAGGCGGCCGCCTGGTGCGGCGGCGCGGATCCAATGGGAGATGTCGTTCAGGCTCATTGCCATCACATGCTCTCCTCGAGGGGATTTTCCGGAATGATGATGTCGGTCACCGAGGAGTCGGGCGGCACGTTCGCGGCCCGCAGCGCATTCGATGCCAGGTCCGCCGCGGTCGGGGCGGCGACGCTGCCGCCGGTGCGCAAGGCGCCGCGCGGGTTGTCGATCATGACGGCGATGATGAAGCGCGGCTTGGACATCGGCGCGATGCCGACGAAATAGCCGATGTTGTCGGTCTTCGAATAGCGGCCGTTGACGATCTTCTCGGCGGTGCCGGTCTTGCCGCCCACGCGATAGCCGGCCACCTGGGCCTTCGAGGCGGTGCCGTCCGGGCCGACCACGGATTCGAGCATGGTGCGCACCTGGGCCGCGGTCTTCGGGGAGATCACCTGCTGGCCGACCGGCTCTTCGTCCACTTTCAGGAAGGACAGCGGGATGATGTCGCCGTCGCGTGCAAAGACCATGTAGGAACGCGCCAGCTGCAGCAGCGACACCGACAGGCCGTGGCCGAAGGACATGTTGGCGTATTCGATCGGCTTCCAGGATTTCCATGGGCGCACGCGGCCGGCGACGGCGCCCGGGAAGCCGTAGCGCGGCGCCTGGCCGAAACCGAGCTTGGTGTACAGCTCCCACATGTCCTGCGGCTGGAGCAGCTGGGCGATCTTGACGGTGCCGACGTTCGAGGATTTCTGGATGATGCCGCCGACCGTCAGCGCGTCCTTCGGGTGCATGTCGCGGATGGTGCGCCCGCCGACGACGATGCGCCCGCCCGAGACATCGAACACCGTGTCGGGGGTGATGCGTTTTTTCTCCAGGCCCAGCGCCACGGTGACCGGCTTGAGCGTGGAACCCGGCTCGAAGGTATCGGTGATGACGCGGTTGCGCAGCTGCGCGCCGGTCAGCTTGGAGCGGTCGTTCGGGTTGTAGGTCGGGTAGTTGGCCATGGCCAGCACTTCGCCCGTGTGCACGTCCAGCACCACGGCGCCGCCGGCCTGGGCGTTGAATTTCTCGACCGCGTTCTTGACGCTGGTGAAGGCGATGTATTGCAGCTTGCTGTCCACCGACAGGGTCAGGTCCTTGCCCTGGTGCGGTTCGCGGAACATGCCCAGGTCTTCGGCGATATGCCCCAGGCGGTCCTTGATCACGCGGCGGCTGCCCGGCACGCCGACCAGCGCCTTCTGGTGGAACAGCTCCATGCCTTCCTGGCCGATGTCCTCGACATTGGTGAAGCCGACCATGTGGGTCATCACTTCGCCCTGCGGGTAGAAGCGCTTGTATTCCTTGCGGGTGTCGATGCCGTCGATCTTGAGCTTTTCGATCTGGGCGATGACCGGCATCTCGACCTGGCGCTTCAGGTAGACGAAGGTGCGGTCGGAATCGAGCTTCTTGCGCAGCTCCGCTTCCGGCATCTCGAGCAGGCGCGCCAGTTCGGTGATCTTGGCGCCGGGCGATTTGAGCACGTCTTCGGGAATGGCCCACACCGCCTTGACCGGCAGCGAGGACGCCAGCACGGCGCCATTGCGGTCCATGATCTTGCCGCGCGTGGCCGGCAGTTCGAGCGTGCGTTCGTAGCGGCTCTTGCCCTGCTTTTGCAGGAACTGGGTCGACATGCCCTGCAGCCAGAGCGCGCGTGCGCCGAGTGCGGCGAAGGCCGTGAACAGCACGAACAGCACCAGGCGCGAGCGCCAGCTCGGCACGTTCACGGCCAGCACGGGGCTCTTCGAGAAGGCCACGCCCTTGGAGGCGGCGACCCGCGAGGTGGCGCGCCGTTCGACACGCGCATTCGAGCGGCTCATCGCGCCCCTTCCGTCAGGTACTGGGTACGGGCCGGGGTCAGCGGGGTCATGTTCAGGTTGGTGCGTGCGATCTGCTCGATGCGCTCGTTCTTGCCGAGCGTGGACTGGTCGAGCTGGAGCTGGGCCCAGTCGATGTCGAGCTGGCGCGACTGCTGCTGCAGGCGTTCCAGTTCGATCAGGAGGTGGCGCGCCTGGTAGCGGGCCTTCACGACCGACAGCGCGCACAGGACCAGCGCGGCCGCCAGCATGGCGTTGAGCTTGGCGCTCATGGCGCGCTCCCGAGGCGTTCGGCCACGCGCAGCACCGCCGAGCGGGCGCGCGGGTTGGCGCTCACCTCTTCGTCCGAGGGCTTGGTCTTGTCGATCAGCTTCATCAGCGGCTGCGGCAGGTCGACGGCGCGGATCGGCAGCCGGCGGTCCGGCTGCTCGACCTTGGCCTTGGACGCCAGGAATTGCTTGACCATGCGGTCTTCCAGCGAATGGAAGCTGATCACCGACATGCGTGCGCCGGGCGCGAGCATGGCGTAGGCCGCGCTCAGGCCTTGTTCGAGGTCTTCAAGCTCTTTATTGATGAAAATCCGGATAGCCTGAAAGGTCCGGGTTGCCGGATCCTTGCCTTTTTCCCGAGTCTTGACCGCGTTTGCCACGATTGCGGCAAGCTGTCGTGTGGTCGAAATTGGTTCGATTGCCCGGCGAGCTGCAACCGCCTTTGCAATCTGGAAAGCAAACCGCTCTTCTCCATAATCTCGTATAACCTTTTCCAATTGTTGTTCCGGCGCGATGGCCAGCCAGTCGGCCGCCGACATCCCGCGCGTGGTGTCCATGCGCATGTCGAGGGGGCCGTCCTGGCGGAAGCTGAATCCGCGCGTGGCGTCGTCCACCTGGGGCGACGAGATGCCAAGGTCCAGCAGGATGCCGTCCACCTGGCTGATGCCGCGCGCGGCCAGCGCGTCCTGCATCGTGGCAAAGCTGTCATGCACGATCGTGAAACGGGGGTCGTCGATCTGCTCGGCGGTGGCGATGGCCTGGAGGTCCTTGTCGAAGGCGAACAGGCGGCCCTGCGGCCCCAGGCGCGACAGCAGCAGGCGGCTGTGCCCGCCGCGACCGAAGGTGCCGTCTATATAGATACCGTTGACGCGCTCACCGGTCAGGTTGAGCGCATCGACGGCTTCGTCGAGCAGCACCGTGCGATGCTGGTATTCGGATACCGTGCCCTGTGCCGGCGAAATGTCGGTCATCAAGGCCTCAGAAGGAGAAATTGGAAAGGACATCGGGCATGCCGCCGGCCACGGCCTCGGCTTCGCTGTCGGCGAGCTTGGCGGCGTCCCAGATTTCAAAATGGGTGCCCATGCCGAGCATCATGACTTCTTTTTCCAGCCCGACGGCGGCGCGCAGCTCGGGCGAAATCAGGACGCGGCCGGCGCTGTCGACCTCGACATCGCAGGCGTTACCAAGGAAAATGCGCTGCCACGCGCGAGCCGACATCGGCCAGGCGGCGATCTGGTCGCGGTGCTGTTCCCAGACCGGGCGCGGGAAGAACAGGAGGCAGCCGTGCGGGTGCTTGGTCAGCGTCATGCGGCCTTCGCACTGGACCGTCAAGGCGTCACGATGCTTTGCCGGAATCGACATCCGGCCTTTTGCATCGAGATTGATCGCTGACGCGCCCTGGAACACAGATTACCTAGCTTGGAGAGTTATCAATTTAGATTTTTTTTCGCCGCTTGGGGTTCGAAAAATCCCCCACAAAACGACACTTTTTCACACTGTTTCCCACTTTATTTGAATCAATGTTGGTGGTCAAGCGAATTCACGTCGGCAAATCTTAAATTTTCTAATGAAACCAAGGACTTAGGCGAATCTCTTGACCCTATGTCAATCTAAAATGTCTCCTAAATCAGTCACTTAGGAAACAGAGTGAAGGTTGCACCTCACTTGTACAGACAACAATTCCTATGATAAAGATCGCGTCCTGACGCGACAGTGGCGGGGGCGCGCAAAAGATTTCTCCGCAGCATTGATTGTTGTAAAAATTGCGGCGCTCGTCAGGAAGCACCTGCATCACCCAATGCACCTACCCGTGCCGCATGAAAAGGCTCGGCGAGGCAGTGGCGGGATGGGAGTCGGCGCGGCGTCAAGTGCGGCAGGATGCCCGGGCACCTGATGCGCGGGCAGCAGGCGAATCCGGGATGGTGCTCGACGAAGGGGAAAAAGGCCGGCGGTTCGGGCCAATTCGATTTGCTGGCGGCGCTCTACCAATTAGAGCCCGAAACTTCGCGCGCGTTCCGCGACGCGCTCATCGGCGATGTACGAGGTGCCTGCACCGACCGTGCTCCGGCGGCTTGCGCGGGAACCTGTATTGCTGTTTCATGAACGTCCTCCGGAATGTTCAGGGGCTTCCCAGGCCTTGGCATGTGCCACCGCCCTGCCCCAGCGCGCCAACAGTTCGCCGCGCCGGCCGGCATCCATCCGCGGCTCGAAACGCCGCTCGACCTGCCACTGGCTGCCGATGTCCTCGACGGTTTCCCAATAGCCGAGCGCCAGGCCCGCGAGGTAGGCCGCGCCCAGCGCCGTGGTCTCCAGCACCTGCGGGCGCACCACCGGGATGCCGAGCAGGTCGGCCTGGAACTGCATCAGCATGTCGTTGCGCGCCGCGCCGCCGTCGGCGCGCATCTCGAGCACCGCGCAGGCCGCGTCCTTCTGCATCGCCCCCAGCAATTCGGCGCTCTGGTAGGCGATGGCTTCGACCGCGGCGCGCGCGATATGAGCGGCCGTGGTCCCGCGCGTCATGCCGACGATGGCGCCGCGCGCGTAGGGGTCCCAGTGCGGCGCGCCCAGGCCCGTGAAGGCCGGCACCAGCATCACGCCATCGCTGTCGGGCACGCTCATGGCAAGCGGCTCGACGTCGCTGGACTGCTTGATGATGCCCAGGCCATCGCGCAGCCACTGCACGGTGGCGCCGCCCATGAAGACGCTGCCCTCCAACAGGTAGGTGGTGGCCGCGTCGACGGTCCAGCCGACGGTGGACAGCAGGCGATTGTGCGAGACCGGCGGCGTGTCTCCAGCATGCATCAGCATGAAGCAGCCGGTGCCATAGGTGTTCTTGACCAGGCCCTTGCGGTGGCAGGCCTGGCCGAAGGTGGCGGCCTGCTGGTCGCCGGCGATGCCGGCAATCGGGATCGCATGGCCGAACCAGGCTTCGGCGGCCAGGCCCACGACTTCGGAACTGCCCACTACTTCGGGCAGGACGGCGGCGGGAATGCCGAACATCTCGAGCAGCGCATCGTCCCAGCGCAGCGTGTGGATGTTGAACAGCATCGTGCGCGAGGCGTTGCCGCTATCCGTGACGTGGCGCCCGCACAGGCGGTACACCAGCCAGCTGTCGACGGTGCCGAAGGCCAGTTCGCCGCGCTCGGCCCGCGCGCGTGCGCCGGGCACGTGCTCGAGCAGCCATTGCAGCTTGGTGGCGGAAAAATAGGCGTCGAGTTCGAGGCCGGTGCGCGCCTGGATGTCGGCGGCCTTGCCCTCGAGCCGCAGGCGGTCGCAGGCTGCCGCGGTGCGCCGGTCCTGCCAGACGATGGCGCGCGCGACCGGCTCGCCGGTGGCGCGGTCCCACAACACGGTGGTTTCGCGCTGGTTGGCGATGCCGATGGCGGCGACCTGGGAGGCATCGATGCGCGCTTCGCGCAATACATCGCGGGCGCAGGCAAGCTGGGTATGCCAGATGTCGAGCGCGTCGTGCTCGACCATTCCTGGCCGGGGGAAATGCTGGGGATACTCCTGCTGGCTACAGGCGACCGGCCGGCCCGCGTGGTCGAACACGATCGCACGCGAACTGGTGGTGCCCTGGTCGAGGGCAAGGATGTATTTCATCAATGGCTCACCAAGGCGCAGTCCATGAAGGACTGGCTAAAATTCAATGTAAAGCAGGCCGATAGGCCGGATTCTGTGTAGCGGTTTCCCTTGCGAGTCCCCGCCTGGACAGCCATTCCTCTAGGCGCTGAATTACTCCAGCGCTCAAGCTTCCTACCCGCACGCTCCGCGAGCAACATCAACGCGTGCCTATTTGGAATTGCTCCGAGTGGAGGTTACCGCGTTTCACCGTAACTTAATACGCTCGTCTCTGTGGCCCTGTTCCTCGCCTTATACCCCCGGCTTTCACCGGAAGGCTTTCAGCGGACGGCCGTTAACCGTCACCCTGCTCTATGGAGTCCGGACCTTCCTCCCGCCAGTATCTTGACGATACCGGCCAGCGGCTGCCTGGCCTGCTTCACGGGGGCATTGTAACCGATTGGGGGTGCCAACGGCCGCCTGTGCGGAGGGACGTCGTTCACCAGAATCAAATCCCACCTTTTCTGAAACTTCGTGTCGCCATTTCAAAAGCCCCCGCCGACCGGCTCGCATAAAATCATCCGTTACCCAACCAGCAAGGATGACCGAACCATGACGCACCCTTCCCGCACCGGCGGCCAGATCCTGGTCGATGCACTCGCGATCCACGGCGTGGATACCGCCTTCGGCGTTCCCGGCGAGAGCTATCTCGACGTGCTGGACGCGCTGCATGATTCCAGCATCCGCTTCGTGATCAACCGCCAGGAAGGCGGCGCGGCCTTCATGGCGGAAAGCTACGGCAAACTCACCGGCAAGCCGGGCATCTGCTTCGTCACCCGCGGTCCGGGCGCCACCAATGCCTCGATCGGCGTACACACGGCCTACCAGGATTCGACCCCCATGATCCTGTTCATCGGCCAGGTCGGCAACGACTTCATCGACCGCGAAGCCTTCCAGGAAATCGACTACCGCCGCATGTTCGGCGAGATGGCCAAGTGGGTCGCGCAGATCGACCGCGCCGACCGCATTCCCGAATACCTGGCGCGCGCCTTCCAGGTCGCCACCAGCGGCCGTCCCGGTCCGGTGGTGCTGGCCCTGCCCGAAGACATGCTGGTCACCACCGCGCAAGTGGCCGATACCCGTTGCTACCAGCCGGTGCAGGCCTCGCCCTCAGCGGCGCAGATCGACACGCTGCGCGCGCTGCTGCTAGAAGCCAAACGCCCGGTCGTGCTGCTGGGCGGCGGTACCTGGAACCGGCAAGCCTGCGCCGACCTGGCGCGCTTCGCCGAAGCCAACCACCTGCCGGTGGGCTGCAGCTTCCGCTTCCAGGACCTGATGGACAACGCGCATCCAAACTACATCGGCGACGTCGGCATCGGCATCAATCCGAAGCTGGCCGCGCGCGTGGCCGAAGCGGACCTGGTGATCGCCATCGGCCCGCGCCTGGGCGAGATGACGACTGGCGGCTATTCGCTGCTGGCTTCCCCGGTACCGCGCCAGCGCCTGGTGCACATCCACGCCGATCCGCAGGAACTGGGCAGCGTCTACCAGGCCGACCTGATGATCGCCAGCGGCGCGCCGCAGGCCTGCGCCATGCTGGCGGCGATGGAACCGGTCGATGCGGCGGCTTGGGCCGGCAGCGTTCTTGAAGCGAAGCAGGAGCTGGCCGCCTTCCAGGCGCAGCCGCCGTTATTGCGCGACGGCGGCGTGCCGCTCGACTTGTGGCAGGTGGTGCAGGACCTGATGGAAGCGCTGCCGCGCGACGCCATCATCACCAACGGCGCCGGCAACTACGCCTCGTGGGCGCACCGTTTCTACCGCTACGGCGGCATGCGCACCCAGCTCGCGCCGACCAATGGCGCCATGGGCTATGGCGTGCCGTCCGGCGTGGCGGCCAAGATCGTCCACCCGGAACGCGCAGTCGTGACCTTTGCCGGCGACGGCGAATTCATGATGACCGGCCAGGAGCTGGCGACCGCGGTGCAGTACAAGGCCGGCGTGGTGATCCTGGTGTTCAACAACAGCATGTTCGGGACCATCCGCATGCACCAGGAAAAGACCTATCCGGGCCGCGTGTCGGGCACAGAACTCCACAATCCGGATTTCGCGGCTTTGGCGCGCGCCTACGGCGGCCATGGCGAGGTGGTCGAGACGACCGGGGAGTTTGCGCCAGCCCTGCAGCGGGCCCTGGCGCATGCGAACGAGCAGCAGCTGCCGGCCGTGATCGAACTGCGCTACGACGGCAATCTGATTACGCCGAATGCGACGCTGGAGACCTTACGCCGGGCGGCGGAAGCGGCCAAGGCCGGGCGTTGAGCCTGGGCCAGGCAGTGCTGGTAATGCGGCTTACTTGCCTTCCAGGCCGAGTTCGGCCGGCAGCGGGATCGGTTTGTCGAAGAAACTCACCGGCTCGCCCGACGGCTTGGTCAGGAACAGGGCGACGAGGGCAATGAAGGCCCACACAATAATGTTGCGCAAAGCTGCCGCGCTGCCATCGTTGGCCTTGTCGCCATAGATAAGCCGCTTCAGAAGGTTCGTGATTTTCACGGTGGCCCCGTTGTTCGTGATGGTTGGTTTTCTCTCTGCGCTCAATTTAACGCAACTCGCCGTCGATTTCCAGAACCGCACTGTTGAGTAGCCTGTCGGTTTCATCAATAACGCAACACGAAATTCCCCGCATGCATCTTTACAGGGCGTTCCCGCCGCCTGGGGGAAGAATCTTGCTGCTCTGGTAAAATATTCGCACCTTTTTTCATCGCCGGAATCCTCCGGCATGCGCGCGCAGGAATCGCTACCCCACTATGTTTAGTTTCTTCAAAAGAAAGAAGCCGGAGACCCAGGTTCCCGAGCCGGCCGTCGAAGCCGCGCCCGTATCCGCTCCCGCTGCTGCACCCGCCCCAACGCCCGCACCGGCGCCGATGTTCGTCCCAGGCGCCCTCGATGCGCGGCCATTCGAGACGAGCAGCGCCGAGGCCGGCGAACTGTTCCCGGAAACCGCCGAGCGTCCGACGACCGAGGCGGAGCAGAAGCAGTCCTGGATGACCCGCCTGAAGGCCGGCCTGTCCAAGACATCGAGCAATCTGTCGCTGCTGTTCGTCGGCGCGCGCATCGATGAAGACCTGTACGAGGAACTCGAATCGGCCCTCCTGATGTCGGATGCCGGCATGGACGCCACCGACTACCTGCTCACTTCCCTGCGCCGCCGGGTCAAGGAAGACAAGCTGGTCGACGCCGCCGCCGTCAAGGTCGCGCTCAAGGAACTGATGATCGAGCTGCTGCTGCCCCTGCAAAAGCCGCTCGAACTCGGCCGCCACGATCCGCTCGTGATGATGATCTCGGGCGTGAACGGCGCCGGCAAGACCACCACCATCGGCAAGCTGGCCAAGCACATGCAGCGTTTCGACCAGTCGGTGCTGCTGGCCGCGGGCGACACCTTCCGCGCCGCCGCGCGCGAGCAGCTGATGGTCTGGGGCCAGCGCAACAACGTCACCGTGATCTCGCAGGCCTCCGGAGACCCGGCCGCCGTGGCCTTCGACGCGGTCCAGTCGGGCAAGGCGCGCGGCACGGATGTGGTCATGGTCGATACGGCCGGCCGCCTGCCGACCCAGCTGCACCTGATGGAAGAGCTCAAGAAGATCAAGCGCGTCATCGGCAAGGGCATGGAGGGCGCCCCGCACGAACTGCTGCTGGTCATCGACGGCAACACCGGCCAGAACGCGCTGGCGCAAGTGAAGGCTTTCGACGATGCGCTGCAGCTCACCGGCCTGGTGATCACCAAGCTCGATGGCACGGCCAAGGGCGGCGTGCTGGCCGCGATTGCGCGCACGCGCCCGGTGCCGGTGTATTTCATCGGCGTGGGCGAGAAGCTCGACGACCTGCAGCCCTTCAATGCCGAAGAATTTGTCGAAGCCCTGCTCGGATAAGCCTCGATGATCGAATTCCAGTCCGTCTCCAAGCAATACTCCACCGACGCCTACGCGCTGCGCGACCTCACCATCAACATCGCCAAGGGCGAGCTGGTCTACCTGGCCGGCCCCTCCGGCGCCGGCAAGTCGACCCTGATGAAGATGGTGGCCGCGGTCGAGCGCCCCACCAGCGGTGTAGTGACCGTCAACGGCCAGGACATCGGCCGCATCCGCAAGGCCGGTATCCCTTTCCTGCGCCGTAACCTGGGACTGATCTTCCAGCACCAGCGCCTGCTCAACGACCGCAACATCCTGGCCAACGTGATGCTGCCGCTGCTCGTGACCGGCGCGCCGCGCGCCCAGGCCGAGGGACGCGCCCGCGCCGCCCTGGAAAAGGTCGGGCTGCTCGATCGGACCAAGGCGCTGCCGCTGGAACTGTCCGGCGGCGAGCAGCAGCGCGTAGCGATCGCCCGCGCCATCGTCAACCGCCCGCAGATCATCCTGGCCGACGAGCCGACCGCGAATCTCGACCGCGCCGCGGCCGACCGCGTGCTCGACGCGCTGCGCGCCTTCCACGCGGTCGGCGTGACCTGCGTGATCTCGACCCACGACGAGCAGGTGCTCGACACGGCGGGACGCGTGATCCGCCTCGAACACGGCCAGTTGGTCGGAGGTGCGGCATGAGCCCGTGGATCCGCCAGCACCGCTTCGCCCTGCGCGCAGCGCTTTCGAGCGTACGCAAGGCGCCGGGCAGCTTCCTGTTCAACGTCCTGGTCGTCGCGCTCGCGCTGACCCTGCCCTTCGCCGGCATCACCCTGCTCGACAACGTGCGCCCGCTCTCCCAGCAGCTCTCGGTCGATCCGGAAATGAGCCTGTTCATGAAGCTCGAGGCCACGCGCGAGCAGGCTGCCGCGCTGGCGCCGCAGATCCGCAGCATCGTGGCCGCCAACGTGGGCGGCGGCGGACAGGCCAAAGTCAATTTCGTGGCGCGCGAAGACGCGCTGACCGCGCTCAAGGACAAGAGCGGCCTGAGCGACGTGCTCGACACACTCGGCGAGAACCCGCTGCCGGACAGCTATGTGCTCAAGCTAGAAGGCTATTCGGGCAACAATGCCGCCGCCGGCGTCGATGCGATGGTCGAGCAGCTGCGCGCACTGCCGGGCGTCGAGACCGTGCAGGTGGATTCGGCCTGGGTCAAGCGCCTGGCCGCCCTGCTGGCCATCCTGCGCCTGGCCCTGCTGCTGCTGGCCGTCACGCTCGGCATCGTGGTGATCGCGGTGGTGTTCAATACCATCCGCCTGCAGGTGCTCACGCAAAAGGAAGAGATCGCGGTGTCCAAGCTGCTGGGCGCGACCGACAACTTCATCCACCGGCCCTTCTATTACACGGGCGCCCTGCTCGGCCTGTGCGCCGGCGCCGTGGCGCTCGGCGTGGTCTTGCTGGGACTGGCGCCGCTGAACGGGGCGATTGCCGAATTCGCCAGGCTGTATGCATCGGAATTCCAGCTGGCGCCGCTCGGCGGCCTGGAAATCGCCGGCCTGCTGGCGATCAGCGCCGGCCTGGGCCTGATCGGCGCGATGCTGTCGGTGCAGCGCCACCTGGCGCGCGTCAGCTGATATAGATGTGGACGGCGCCCGCCGTCCACAAGCCTCTTTCGAACGGCTTAGCCGCCAGTCCCTACGTCCAGACGCGCCCTGCTCCTACAGGGCGTGGCCCGCTTACGTGCGCCATTCAACAGAAGCCCTGCCCAAGCCCCCTTAACCTGTCTTCAAGGATTTTCCAGCGCTCCCAGGCTCACTTTTGAGCTGCATCAATCAAACGGGGAGTAGCTGCTCTACAGTTGAAACGAACCGTGATTTTGATTCCTTTTGGCAATACTTTAGCCAAACTTAATCGACTTCGGCAAACCGATGGGTCGTCTAGCACTCATCACGGGAGAGTGCTAATATATGGCTTGAAGACAGCGAAAAATCAAGTGAAGCATCCCGGTAACAGACAGTAAATGGTGTCCCGCGACATGGGTCCGGAACACGTTGAGGATGCAGCAAGACTACTACGAGGAAATAAATATGTCCGCACAATCCGCATTGGTTCCTGCCGGCAGTCGTGCCCTGAACCTGGGTTTTACCGGCAATCTGGGCAATATTGACGCCTATATCTCGGCCGTCAACCGCCTGCCGATGCTGACCCACGAGGAAGAACAATCGCTGGCAAAGCGGCTGCGCGACGCAAACGACCTGGACGCCGCGCAAAAGCTGGTGCTGTCGCACCTGCGCCTGGTGGTCTCGATCGCCCGTGGCTACCTCGGCTATGGCCTGCCGCACGCCGACCTGATCCAGGAAGGCAATATCGGCCTGATGAAGGCGGTCAAGCGCTTCGATCCGAACCAGGGCGTACGCCTGGTGTCGTACGCGATGCACTGGATCAAGGCCGAGATGCATGAATACATCCTGAAGAACTGGCGCCTGGTGAAGGTCGCCACGACCAAGGCCCAGCGCAAGCTGTTCTTCAACCTGCGCAGCAACAAGGTCGGCCTCGATGCGATGACCCCAGGCCAGGTCGACGACCTGGCCAAGATGCTCGACGTCAAGCGCGAAGAAGTGATCGAGATGGAAACCCGCCTGTCGGGCCGCGACATCGCCCTCGAATCGCCGACCGACGACGACGACGACAAGTTTTCACCGATCGCCTACCTGTCGTCCGACCTGGGCGAACCGACCAAGGTGCTGGAAGCCGAGGCCGTCACCCGCCTGCAGTCCGAAGGCCTGGAAACGGCGCTCGGCAAGCTGGACCCGCGTTCGCGCCGCATCGTCGAAGCGCGCTGGCTGGCCAACGACGACGGCTCCGGCGCGACGCTGCACACGCTGGCCGAAGAGTTCGGCGTGTCGGCCGAGCGTATTCGCCAGATCGAATCGGCTGCGCTCAAAAAAATGAAGGGTGCGCTGGCGGCGTTTGTTTGAGCCACCTGCCCTTTCAAGTAAAAAACCCCGCTTCGGCGGGGTTTTTCATTGGTGCTGCAGAATCGTCTAGCGTTGCGCGAGCAGCGTGACGAATTCGCCGGGCGCCGCGGTGCTCGACAGCATGTGTGCCGGCATGGTCAGGGTGGCGTTGATCCGGTTCGATGAGGATTTTGCCGGGTCGTCGACGACGATCCGTAGTTGTTCGTCGCGCGTGACGAACACATAGGGCGAGACCGCAATCAGCTGTACTCTCCCGATGCTGCCCATGCTGGCATACATGCGGTTGCCCCACATGCTCAACTGCATGGACTTGCCGTTCGACAGGGCGTAGTTTCCCTTGATGCCGTCGAACTCTTCATACCAGACGTTACGCAGTTGCTGCGGCAGCACGATGCGCTCCGGCGGCGCAATGATGCGGACTTGCCCTGGTGATGGTATTTCCTGCGCAGTAGCCGCCCCCGACAGGGCGGCAACCACCACGGCGCATGCGATTGCTTTCATGATTGGCTCCTGATGCTCACAGCCCTCTTCCCACAGGCCGTTAGTTAAGTATAGGAAGTGCCAATGCAGAAGCGAGGATAATCTTGAACAATTGTTTGTTGGCGGCAAGGGGGTAGCCGCGGATAGAATGGGCCTTTCATCCGGCATAACAAGGAGAACCCGATGACCACCCCCTCGCCCTATGTCCCGCCCACCGTGTGGACCCCGCCCGCCGCTTCCGGCGGCACCTTCGCCAACATCAACCGTCCTGTCGCCGGCCCCACGCACGACGCCGAACTGCCGGTCGGCAAGCATCCGCTGCAGCTGTACTCGCTGGGCACGCCGAACGGCGTGAAGGTGACGATCATGCTGGAAGAGCTGATCGCGCTGGGCTATGTACAGGCCGAGTACGACGCCTGGCTCATCCGCATCAACGAGGGCGCCCAGTTCTCGAGCGGCTTCGTGGACATCAATCCGAACTCGAAGATCCCGGCCTTGGTCGATCGCAGCGGGCCGGAGCCGGTGCGCGTGTTCGAATCGGGATCGATCCTGTTCTACCTCGCGGAAAAGTTCGGGGCCTTTTTGCCGAAGGATGGCGTGGCGCGGGTCGAGACCATGAACTGGCTGTTCTGGCAGATGGGTTCCGCGCCTTTCGTGGGCGGCGGCTTCGGGCATTTCTACGCCTACGCGCCCGAGAAACTGCAGTATCCGATCGACCGCTATGCGATGGAAACCAAGCGCCAGCTCGACGTGCTGGAGCGCCAGCTGGCCGATCATCCGTATGTGGCCGGCAGCGAGTACACGATCGCCGACATGGCGATCTGGCCGTGGTATGGCGGCATGGTGCGCGGCGAGCTGTACGAGGCGGGCGAATTCCTGTCGGTGCACGAGTACAAGAATGTGCGCCGCTGGGCCGACGAAATTGCGGCCCGGCCGGCCGTCATTCGCGGCCGCAAGGTCAACCGGGTGCGCGGCAAGCCGGAGGAGATGGTGGCGGAGCGGCACGCGGCGTCCGACCTTGACTAATTAATCGCGGCCCGGCGCTTGTGCGAGGTGCCGGGCGATGTTCGAAAATTTCGATTGTATATCTGCAAATTACCCGTTTTTCAATCTTGCGGGTACAGCACATACTGACTCCATCGCATCGCAACCGCCGCGGCAAGCGGCTACAACAAGGAGCACGTCATGAACAATCCGAAACTCGAAGTCCTGACCCCGCAAAACTCGCAGCTGATCATCATCGACCACCAGCCGCAGATGGCCTTCGGCGTGCAGTCGATCGACCGCCAGACCCTGAAGAACAACGTGGTCGGCCTGGCCAAGGCGGCCAGGGCCTTCGGCATCCCGACCGTCATCACCACCGTGGAAACGGACTCCTTCTCGGGCAAGACCTATCCTGAAATCCTGGACGTGTTCCCGGGCCACCCGATCCTCGAACGCAGCTCGATGAACTCCTGGGACGACCAGAAAGTGCGCGACGCCCTGGCCGCCAACGGCCGCAAGAAGATCATCGTGGCAGGCCTGTGGACCGAAGTGTGCAACACCACCTTCGCCTTGTCGGCCATGCTGGAAGGCGACTACGAGATCTACATGGTGGCCGACGCTTCCGGCGGCACCTCGAAGGATGCCCACGATTTCGCCATGCAGCGCATGGTGCAGGCCGGCGTGGTCCCTGTCACCTGGCAGCAGGTGCTGCTCGAATGGCAGCGCGACTGGAAGAACCGCGACACCTACGACGCCGTGATGAAGATCGTCACCGAGCATTCGGGCGCCTACGGCATGGGCGTGGACTACGCCTACACGATGCTGCACAAGGCCCCGGCGCGCAACCTGGGACAAAACGACGTGCTGGCGCCGGTCCCGGCCCCCATCCGCTGAGCGAGGAGCCGACACCATGCAAGCACAGTCCACCGCACCGCTCGTCCTGATCAACGGCGCGTTCGCCACCCTCGACCGCCAGCAGCCCAATGCCAGCGCGGTCGCCATCCAGGACGGCCGCTTCCTGGCCGTCGGCGACATCGAGCATGTGATGCGCTACCGGGAAGCGGGCAGCCAGGTCATCGACCTGAATGGCCGCACCGTGATCCCGGGCCTGAACGATTCGCACCTGCACCTGATCCGCGGTGGACTGAACTACAACCTGGAACTGCGCTGGGAAGGCGTGCCTTCGCTGGCGGACGCCCTGCGCATGCTGAAAGACCAGGCCGACCGCACCCCGAACCCGCAATGGGTGCGCGTGGTCGGTGGCTGGAGCGAATTCCAGTTCGCCGAGCGCCGCATGCCCACGCTGGACGAGATCAACGCCGCCGCGCCCGACACGCCGGTCTTCATCCTGCACCTGTACGACCGCGCCCTGCTCAACCGCGCCGCCCTGCGCGCCGTCGGCTACACGAAAGACACGCCCAACCCACCGGGCGGCGAGATCCAGCGCGACGCGCTGGGGAACCCCACCGGCATGCTGATCGCACGCCCGAACGCGATGATCCTGTACGCGACGCTGGCCAAGGGCCCGAGCCTGCCCAGGGAGCTGCAGGTGAACTCCACGCGCCAGTTCATGCGCGAGCTGAACCGCCTCGGCATCACCAGCGCGATCGACGCCGGCGGCGGCTTCCAGAATTATCCCGACGATTACGCGGTCGTCGAGGAACTCGACCGCAACAAGCAGCTGACCATCCGCATCGCCTACAACCTGTTCACCCAGAACAAAGGCCAGGAACTGGAAGACTTCCAGCGCTGGACCGGCATGGTCACGCCCGGCCAGGGCAGCGACTACTACCGCCACAACGGCGCCGGCGAGATGCTGGTGTTCTCGGCCGCCGACTTCGAGGATTTCCTGGAGCCGCGCCCCGAGCTGGCGGCCGGCATGGAGGACGAACTCGACAAGGTGGTGCGCCACCTGGTGGAAAACCGCTGGCCCTTC
This sequence comes from Telluria sp. ZT3P39, assembly GCF_059685935.1. Taxonomy (NCBI): domain Bacteria; kingdom Pseudomonadati; phylum Pseudomonadota; class Betaproteobacteria; order Burkholderiales; family Oxalobacteraceae; genus Telluria; species Telluria sp. ZT3P39. Next base: position 15,015 of record NZ_JCASIH010000003.1, on the reverse strand, counting down.
CGCCTGCACGCCACCTACGACGAATCGATCACCCGCATGCTGGACGTGTTCGAGAAGGTCAACCGCGAGATTTCCTTCAACGGCCTGCACTGGATGTTCGACCATTGCGAGACCATCAGCGAGCGCAATATCGAGCGCGTCCGGCTGCTTGGCGGCGGCATCGCGATCCAGCACCGCATGGCCTTCCAGGGCGAGTATTTCGTCGACCGCTACGGCGCGCAGGCGGCCAGCGCCACGCCCCCGGTGAAGAAGATGCTGGAGAGCGGCGTGCCGGTCGGCGCCGGCACCGACGCCACCCGCGTGGCCAGCTACAACCCGTGGACGGCGCTGTACTGGCTGGTGACGGGACGCACCGTGGGCGGCTTGATGCTGTACGGCGACAATGGCCTGCTGCCGCGCAGCGTCGCGCTCGAGCTGTGGACGGCTGGCAGCGCCTGGTTCTCGAACGAAGAGGGACGCAAGGGCCGCATCCAGGAAGGCATGCTGGCCGACCTGGCGGTGCTGTCGAACGACTTCTTCAGCGTCGACGAGGAAGCCATCAAGTCGATCGAATCGGTGCTGACCGTGGTCGGCGGCCAGGTGGTATTTGGCGCGGCCGAATTCACCAGCCTGGGGCCGCCGCCCATTCCGGTGCTGCCCGAATGGTCGCCGGTGAACACCGTGCCGGGCCACTGGCGCGGTGCCGCACCCGCGCCACACAAGCAGATCGCCCTGCCCCACCAGTGCGGCGGCCCCTGCGGCGTGCACGCCCACCAGCACGACCGGGCCCGCAAGTCGGCGGTGCCGGTCTCTAACTTCGGCGGCTTCTGGGGCGCGCTCGGTTGCAGCTGCTTTGCGTTCTGAACGGAGACCGACATGAGCAGCTTGACGACCACCTCGATCACGGCGCCGCAATTCCAGCGCCTGCAGGGCATAGGTATGGGTTTCCTGGCCGCCTATGTCGACACCCTTGGCTTCATCGCCCTGTTCGGCCTGTTCACGGCCCACGTCACCGGCAACTTCGTGCTGATCGCCGTGTCGCTGGCCGAGCCGGCGCAGACGCCCTCCTTGCTCAAGCTGCTCGCCTTTCCAGCCTTCATCCTGGGCGTGGCGGCAAGCAGGCTGCTGGTGGCGCGCTGCGAAACACGTGGCCAGCCTGCGCTGAAACCGTCCTACCTGCTGCAGCTGGTGCTGCTGCTGGGCTTCATGGCCTGCGGCATGCTGGCCGAGCCGGTCGGCGAGCATGCCGGTCCGCTGGCCATGACGGCGGGCCTGCTGGGCGCGGCGGCGATGGGGGCGCACAGCGCGGCCAGCAAGCTGCTGCTCACCCATCTCGCGCCGACCTCGATGATGACCGGGAACGTCACCCAGCTCGTGATCGACACGGTCGACCGGCTGCGCGGCGCCGCCGACGCGGCCACCCGTGCGCGCTGCGCCAAGTTCTTCTGGCCGGTGCTGGCCTTTGCCCTGGGCTGCGCGGCCGCGGCCTTTGCCTATCTCGCGGTTGGTTTCGTGGCCTTGATGGTGCCGGTGGCGATCCTGTGCCTGCACCTGGTGCTCCCCGAGCCGGCGGCGGCATGAACAAGAACCGCCTGGAGGCCATCAGCGACGGCGTGACCGGCAGCCGCCAGGTCAGGCCGACAGGTGTTCGATCAGGATGGTGGTGCCCACCAGGATCAGCACCACGCCGCCGACCCGCTCGGCGTTGCGTCCGACGACGGCGCCGAGCTTACGCCCCAGCAGCACGCCGATCGTGACCATGACCGTGGTGGAGACGCCGATCGCCAGCGCCGCGTGCACGATCGAGACGTCGACGAAGGCCAGTCCGACACCGACCGCCATCGCGTCGATGCTGGTCGCCACGGCCGTGAGCACCAGTACCAGCAGCTTCTGCGAGGCCGCCGCCGCCTCTTCTTCCTCGTCGCAGAAGGACAGCCAGATCATGCGCCCGCCCAGGCCCAGCAGCAGGACGAAGGCGATCCAGTGGTCCCACTGGCGGATGGCGTCGGCGGCGAGCGAGCCGAGCGCCCAGCCGATCACCGGGGTGATGGTCTCGATACAGCCGAACAGCAGGCCGATGCGCAGCGCCTGCGGGAAGGTGGGCCGGCGCAAAGCGGCGCCCTTGGCGATCGCCGCGGCAAAGGCGTCGGTCGACATGGCAAGGGCGAGGAACAGGAGTGCGGTATAGGTCATGCGGGGATTCCGGTCAGGCCGGGGCGCCTGCGCATGGCGCCAGGCAAGCCCAGGGGCGCAGGCATTCTAGGCGCAAACTCCCCTCGGTGCAACCGGGACCGGCTGGGGCGAAAGCGCCAGCAGGAAGCGCCTCTGCATCATCCCCATCATCTCTCCTGGCGGCACCGGCCGCGCAATGTAGAAGCCCTGCACCTCGTTGCAATCGAGTCCCCGCAGGATCGCCAGCTGCTCCGCGGTCTCGACGCCCTCGGCCACCACCGACATGCCCAGCGCGTGGGCCATTGAGACGATCGCCTGGAAGAATACCTTGCCTTCTTTCGAATTGCCCAGCTCCATGGTGAAGGCCCGGTCGACCTTGAGCACGTCCATCTTCAGGCGCTGCAGTTGCGACAACGACGAATATCCGGTGCCGAAATCGTCGACGTGCAGTTTGACGCCGAGCGCGCGCAGCGACGCCAGTTCGGCCAGGATGTCGTCGTGGTCGCCCATCATGGCCGACTCGGTGATCTCGACTTCGATCAGGCTGGCCGGCACGCAATGCCTGGCGAGGGCCGCGCTGATCTGGCGCTCGACCCCGCCGCGCAGGAACTGCTTGGGCGAGACGTTGATCGACACCGGCACCAGCACCACGCCGGCCGCGCGCCAGGCGGCCAGCTGGGCGCAGGCCTTGTCGATGACCACCTCGCCGATACGCACGATCAGGCCGGTGATCTCGGCCAGCGGGATGAATTCTCCCGGCGAGATCAGGCCCAGGTCCGGATGCTGCCAGCGGATCAAGGCCTCCATGCTCAGCAGCTCGCCGCTGCGGGCGTCCACGCGCGGCTGGTAGAACAGCATGAACTGGTCGCGCTCGAGCGCTTCGATCATGTGCTGTTTCATGCGCGCGCGCGAACTGAGCGTAGTCGACAGCGCCGGATCGAAGAAGCGGTATTGGCCCTTGCCATCGTTCTTCCCGGCGTACATGGCGATGTCGCTATGGCGCAACAGGGTCTCGGCGTCCAGCCCGTCGCGCGGGTACATGCTGATGCCGATCGATGCGCCCACCGCATGCAGCTCATCGCCGACCAGGAAGGGCACGCCGAAGGCTTCATTGATGCGCGCAGCCACCGCCGCGGCCTGGCGCTCGCCGTCCACCGGGTGCAGCAGCACCAGGAATTCGTCGCCGCCGAAGCGCGCCACGCGGTCGCTCGGGCGCAGCAGCGACAGCAGGCGCCCGGCCGCCGACTTGAGCAGCGCGTCGCCCACCGCGTGGCCGTGCGAGTCGTTCACGTGCTTGAATTCGTCCAGGTCGATGAACAGCAGCGCCAGCCCGGCGCCCGCATCCTGGGCCTGGGCCAGCAACGACGGCATCGCGCAAAGGAAGGCGTGGCGCGTGGCCAGGCCGGTCAGCCCGTCGATGTTGGCCATGCGTTCGAGCTGTGATTCATGTTCCTTGCGCTCGCTGATGTCCTGCAGCGTCACCGCCAGGCCGTTGCCGACCCGGACCAGGCGCCGGTGACCCCAGCTGATGTTCAGGCGGTTATCGCTGGGCATACGGCGGTCATCCTCGTAAAAACCGGCTTCCATCGCCTTGCGGTAGGTCCCCATCAGTTCTTCGCCGAACAGTTCCGCATCGATTTCGGACAGGCAGCGTCCCACCAGCGCGCTGCGCGTCATGCCATAGAAGAAAGCGCCGCGCTCGTTGCAGTCGACGATGCGGAAGTCTTCGATGCGGCCATCGCGCCCGCGCATGGCGGCGGCCATGTAGAAGCCGTCCTTGCCGCTTTCGGTGGCGGTGCGGTAGGCGCGCTGCACTTCGTCCTGCTCGCACTTTCGCAGCACGGCGCGCCGCGCCAGCACTGCACCCAGTGCGCCGAGCAGCACCAGGCAGACGGTGGCGGCAATCGCACGGTCGCGGCTCTCGCGCCAATAGCTTCCGGCCGCGTCGAGCACCGCGTGGTGCGACAGGGCCACCAGCGCCACCAGCGGATAGCCGGCCGAATGGCGCCAGCCCAGCACGCGCGCCTGGCCGTCGCCGAAGCCACCCGCGCCTTCCACCAGCCGCACACCGCGCTCGCCCGACCACAAGGCGCCCTCGGGAGGCAGCACTTTTTTCGCGCCGTCGAGCCAGGCCGCGCCGCTGCTGCGCTGTTCGATTCGCAGCGGAGCATCCAGTCCGGCCAGTGCCACCACGCCGTCCGCGCCCAGGGTCGCGGGACTGATGAAGGAAGTGAAGTAGCGCGCATCGACCGCCATCAGCACAATGCCGTCGAATTCGTCGTCGCCAGTGTCGAGGCGGCGTGTGAACAGTACCTGGTCGCCGCCGTCGCCGAGGTGCGCCGGTGCGGCGCCGATGCGCAGAGCGGTCGAGATGTGGTTGCTGTGCTGGACGAAGTACGGGCTGCCGGAAACGTCGTCGCCGATCAGCGCGTGGCGGGTCGAGGCGCGCACGATGCCGCCGCGGTCGACCACGGCGACGGTGCCGAAGGCGCTGTCGGTGAACATGCCGTTGCGCCGCAGCTCGTCGAGCAGGCCGGTGTCGCGCACGCTGTCGCGCCCGTTCTCCCAGCTGAACTTGAGCTGCATGGTGATCTGGTCCATCTGCCCTACCGAGCGCGTGATGTACTGCTCGTAGGCCTCGGCGTAGGCGCCGGCATCCTTGCGCGCCTGGGCGCCGGCGCGTTCATGCTCGGCGGTCGCGCGCATGGTCGTGGCGACCCACAAGGCGGCGCACAGCAGCAGGGCCAGGGCCGGCCAGATAAAGACGAGGGAACGGTTGGTGCGGGAGGTGGTGTGGCCGGGGTGGATGCTCATGCAGGCTATTTCATTTTGGCAATGTGCCGACAGTTTAGCGGGCAATCATGTCAGCCCGGTGACATGGCCTTGCGGGCCCCGGCTCAATTCGGCGCCAGCATATAGCCCGCCCCGCGCACGGTCTTGATCACCGTCTTGGCCCGCCCGAGCGCCTTGCGCAGCCGCAGCACATGCACGTCGACGGTGCGCTGGTCGAGCGTGCCGTGGGCATCCCACAGTTGTTCGATGAGCTGGGCGCGCGAGAATACCTGGCCCGGATGGCAGAGCAGGAAGCGCAGCAGCCGGTATTCGGCGTGGCGCACCTCGACCGGGTGCCTGCCGACCCGGACGCTGCAGCTGAGCGGATCCAGCACAAGGGGGCCGAAGCGCAGCAGGCGCTCTTCCAACGCGTCGTCGGGATGCTGGGGAATGAAGGCGGCGGGCGATGGCTCGGCATGCCCGGCGCCGGCGGCGAGCAGGATGACCGGACGCTCGCGCAGGCTGCCCGCGCCGCGCAGGCGCGCCAGCAGGCGCATGCCGCCTTCCTGACGCAGCATCGATTCCTGCAGCAGCAGCTCGGGGCGCTCGCGCCGGATGAACTCCCAGGCCTGGGCCAGGGTCGGGACGCTGTGCCAGGTCCACTCGTCTTCGTGCAGCGCGTACTTGAGCAGCTCGGCCATGGCCGGCTTGTCGCCGGCCACGAGAACGATGGTTTGGGCCATGGGATGATGAGTCAAAAAAACATCCGGCGGCCAGGCCGCCGGATCGTGGCAGGTCGAACGGATCAGTAGACGGCCTTGCCCGATGCATCCTTGAGCTGGGCTTTCCAGTTGGCCTGCACCAGCTTGACGACCGATGCCGGCATCGGCACGTAGTCCAGTTCGGCGGCAGCCGGGGCGCCGTTCTTGAAGGCCCAGTCGAAGAACTTCAGCACTTCGGCGCCCTTGTTGGCGTCAGCCTGGGTGCGGTGCATCAGGATGTAGGAAACACCCGTGATCGGCCAGCTCTGCTTGCCGGCGGCATCGGTCAGCACCACGCCGAAGCCCGGGGTCTTGGTCCATTCGGCGCCGGCGGCGGCGGCCTTGAAGGCGTCGTCGTCAGGCTGCAGGAAGACGCCGTCCTTGTTCTTGAGCTGGGTGTGCGACAGCTTGTTCTTCTTGGCGAAGGCCCACTCGACATAGCCGATCGACCCCTTGATGCGCTGGACGTTGGCGGCGACGCCTTCGTTGCCCTTGCCGCCCACGCCCACGGCCCATTTCACCGCGGTGCCGGCGCCGACGCTGCTCTTCCAGTCAGGGCTGGTCTTGGAGAGGTAGTCGGTGAACAGGAAGGAGGTGCCCGAGCTGTCGGCGCGGTGCACGACGGTGATATCCAGGTCCGGCAGCTTCACGCCCGGGTTCAGCGCGGCGATCGGCTGCGCGTTCCACTTGGTGATCTTGCCCAGGTAGATATCGGCGATGACCGGGCCGGTGAGTTTCAGCTGGCCGGGGGTGAGGCCCTCGACGTTGACCACGGTGACCACGCCGCCCATGATGGCCGGGAACTGCATCAGGCCGTCGGCTTCCAGGTCTTCCGCCTTGAGCGGCATGTCCGATGCGCCGAAGTCCACGGTCCTGGCCTTGATCTGCTTGATGCCGGCGCCCGAGCCGACCGACTGATAGTTCAGGCCGTTGCCGGTGGCGGCCTTGTACGACTCGGCCCATTTGGCGTAGATCGGGTACGGGAAGGTCGCGCCGGCGCCGGTCATGTCAGCGGCGAACGAGGTCGACATCATGAGCGCGGCAGCAGCACCGGCAAGGATCTTCTTGAACATGGGCTTGTTATTCCTATTCCTGGTTTGAGGGAGTATCTGTTGGACCACGAAGCAGAGTCTAGCCCCCGAATGTGACCGGTTTATGACTCCATCAACACGACTGTGCGCGCCAGCCGCCCCCGGCTTTGCTATGATGGGCATTCCAAAAATACAACCGGATGACCCGCATGCGCCCCCTGCTCCGTGTCCTCACCCTCGCCGGCCTGGCTTCGCTGCTCGGCGGCTGCGCCACCACCCACGACCGCCTGCCCGAGGCGCGCTACACCATGACCGAGCGCCAGACCCTGCCGCTGGCCGAGCGCCTCTCCATTACCTACGAAGGCGCCGAAGACAGCCGCTGCCCGGACAATGCGCGCTGCATCTGGGCGGGCCGCCTCAGTTACCGCTTCACGATGCGCATCGGCAGCGTGGCGCAGGCCTTCTACCTGGTGCCGGGCCAGCCGGGCTATATGTCGCCGGCGCTGCGCGGCTCGCGCATCGAGCTCGATCACCTGACGCCGCCGCCGCCGCGCGGCATGGCGGGAGCAGCGACGGGGCCGGCGATGTACCCGGTCACCTTCAACATGTACGCGCAGTAAGCGCATTTTTTCGGGACCGACCCCATGAAGGCGACTGCGGGCGCTTGCGCCCTGGTTTTGTCCATCGTGTTGCAGGCGCCTTCGGCGCTGGCGAAGTCGCCGGTGGCCACCGGCACGGGCGGCGCGGTCGCCACCATCAGCGAGCAAGCGTCCAGGTCGGCCATGACCATCCTGAACCAGGGCGGCAATGCCATCGATGCGGCGGTGGCCGCGGCCGCCACGCTTGGGGTCACCGACCCGTTCAGCTGCGGCATCGGCGGCGGCGGCTTCATGCTCATCTACCTGGCCAGGGACAAGCGCGTGATCACCATCGATCACCGCGAAACCGCTCCCGCCAGCTTCACGCCGGCCACCTTCCTGGAAAACGGCAAGCCGGTCGACTTCGACAACGCGGTCGCCAGCGGCGCTTCGGTCGGCGTGCCGGGCACGGTGCGCGGCTGGCACGAGGCGCTGGAGCGCTACGGCAGCATGCGCTTCAGGCAGGTGCTGGCGCCGGCCATCGAGGTCGCGACCAGGGGCTTCCAGGTGACTGAAATATTCAGTCATTTAACGGCCGAAAATGAAAGAAAATTTCAGCTCTACGCGCCGACCAGCGCGCTCTACCTGCGCAATGGCAAGGCGGTGCAGCCAGGCGCCCTGATCCGCAACCCGGGCATGGCCAGGGCCTACCGCGAGATTGCCTCCGGCGGGGTGCGCGCCTTCTACGAGGGCCCGATGGCGCGCGCCATCGTCGATGCCGTCAACAAGCCGCCGCTGGCGCCGGGCAAGACGGCACGGACCGGGCGCATGACGCTGGCCGATCTGGCCAACTACGAGGCGCGCATCCGCCAGCCGCTGCGCACGACCTACCGCGGCTACGAGCTTTATGGCATGCCGCTGCCGAGCAGCGGCGGCGCAACCGTCGCCGAGGCGCTCAACATCCTCGAGGGCTTCGATTTCAAGGGCATGCCGCGCGCGCGGGCCGAGCACCTCTACCTGGAAGCGAGCCGCCTGGCCTTCGCCGACCGCAACGCCTACCTGGCCGATCCCGAATACATCGATGCGCCGCTTGCCGGCATCCTGTCGAAAGAGTACGCGGCGCAGCGCCGCACCCTGATCGGCGCACAGGCCGCGCGCAGCGTGGCGGCGGGCGACCCCTACGCCTATCAAAACGACCAGAGCGTGCTGCTACGCCCCTCATCAGTAAAAATGCAGCGCGAGAACGCGCACACCACCCATCTGACGGTGTCGGACAAGGACGGCAATATCGTGTCCTATACCTTCACCATCGAGTCCTGGGGCGGCAGCGGCATCGTGGTGCCGGGCTACGGCTTCCTGCTCAATAACGAGCTGACCGATTTCGACTTTTCAGGCCCCCACGCGAACGTGCCGGAAGCCGGCAAGCGCCCGCGCTCGAGCATGGCGCCCACCATCGCGCTCAAGGACGGCAAGCCGGCCTTCACCATCGGCAGCCCGGGCGGCGCGACCATCATCACGACGGTGCTGCAGACCATCTTCAACCACGTCGACCTCGGCATGCCGATGGACCAGGCGCTGGGCGCCCCGCGCCTGTCGGAGTGCAACTGCGAGGCCACCTCGATCGAGCCGGGCTTCGCCGGCAGCGAACAAGCCCGCGCGTTGGAGAAATTCGGCCACCGCTGGGACGCCACCGTGGAAGAAATCGGCGCGGCCAATGCGCTGGTGTTCAATCCGGACGGCACGGTCACCGCCGTCAGCGAAGGCAAGCGCCATGGCGTGGGCACGGCGCTGGTGCAGCGGCGCGGGCACTGAGCGGCCCGCTTTTTTCGACTGTCTCCCCTACCGGCGGTTTTTCCGCCAGCCGCTGCACTACACTGTGCCTGCGGCGAGCAGCGCCTCGCGTCTGTCCGACCGCCCATACCTACAATAACGGAGACAACGCATGAGCAATTTCATCACCCTCTTGCCCACCCTCTTGATCGGCGCGCTCGCGCTCATCATGTTCGGCCTCGGCCTGTCCCTCACCCTGGGCGACTTCCGCCGCCTGCTGGGCCACCCGAAGGCCGTCATCCTGGCGCTGGCGCTGCAGGCCGCGGTGCTGCCGGCCATCTGCTACGGGCTGATCGTCTTGCTGGACGTCGCGCCGATCTACGCGGTCGGTCTGATGCTGCTGGCGGCCTCGCCGGGCGGCGTCTCGGCCAACCTGTTCAGCCACCTGTTCGGCGGTAACGTGGCGATGAACATCTCGCTCACCGCGATCAACACGGTGCTGTCGATCGTCAGCCTGCCCCTGATCGCCAACTTCGCCATCGACACCTTCGCGAAAAGCGGCCAGGTGGTGCCGATGCAGACCGGGAAGGTGGTCGAAGTAATCGGCATCGTCCTGATTCCGGTGGCGATCGGCATGCTGGTGAAAAGCCGCGCGCCCGGATTCGCCGCGCGCATGGACAAGCCGATGAAGCGCTTCTCGATGGCGGTGCTGGCCGCGCTGGCCCTGATCGCGATCGCCAAGGAATGGACCGCGCTCACTACCTCGTTCGCCTCGATCGGCCTGGCCGTCATCCTCTTCAACATCGTCAGCCTGGGCCTGGGCTATTACGTGCCGCGCATGATGGGCCTGGACAAGCCGAACGCCATCGCGATCGGCTACGAGATCGGCATCCATAATTCGACGCTGGCGATCTTCGTCGCGGTGTCGGTGCTGGGCGACTTCCAGCTGATGCTGCCGGCCGCGATCTACTCGGTCAGCATGTATGTGTTTGCGACCGCCTTCGGCTTGATCGTGCTGGGTAAGAAGCAGCACGCCGGCGCCGTGGCGCCGACGTCGGCCTAGCCTAGTCCATCCGCCCCGCCGGAAAGGCAAAGGGCGAGCCTTCCATCGTGCGCAGCCCGCGCGTGACGGCCCCGGCGGCGATGACGATGCTGGCCAGAGCGGCTACCGGCATGACCGGCAGCCCGGCCAGCGACCGGGCTGCGAACCCGATACCGACGCTGGCGACGACCGATACCGCCAGCAGCAGCACCGGCATGACGACAGACAGGGGCGCACGCACCGCATGATTGCGCAGCGGCGCCGCCACCAGCGGCAGCATCAGGCAGCAGATGCAGGCCATGCGCAGCAGGATGGACGCGTCGGCGCCACCCAGCGCGGCCAGCAGCAAGGCCGCGCCTGCGCCCGCCCCCCAGGTCAGCAAGGCCTGCCGCAGCAGTCCCAGGCCCATGCAGCGATTGAACGATGGCGCTGTCCCGGGCATCGCCGGCGCCAGCCTGACCAGCGCCTGTTCTCCCGGACGTGCAGTCACCAGCACGTTCATGCGCAGGATCGCGGCAATCGGGATGATCAGCGTTGCCAATGCAAGAATCCATCCGATCCCTGCCAGCACATCCGCGCCGGTACGCCAAGTGATGAACACGCCGGCGATCACCAGAATGCCCGACAGCAGGGCGATTCCCACCAATTGTTCTCCCGGATGGTGGGCCGGCCCGAGGGCGTGTTGCAGCAGCCGGCCGCGGTCGCGCGCTGCGCTGTCGCGCCGCAGCGCAGCGGCATACCAGCCCCTGGTATAGGCGCCGGCCAGCTTCTCGACGATCGGGTCGGTCTTGCCGTCGGCGCCGCCCATCCTGGCCCGCGTGGCGATCATGCGCCAATGGCGTTCTCCCGCCTCCGGGAAGATGGCGCGCGCCGCCACGACCGCCAGGCCGGCGTAGAGCAACAGCGACACGGCCAGGACCGGCGCGGTCGACAGGATGTCGTGCATCGATTGCGGCAGTTTGCCAAGGAGGGCCGAGCCGAAGCACGCGGCGCACACCAGCGTCGAGGCGGCCTTGTGCCCCGCCACGCCGAACCCGCAGCCCAGTGTCAGCACGACCGCCCACAGCATCCAGAGGCCGGGACTGACCGTCTCGGGGTAAGGCGCGATCACCAGGCCGGCAATCGCTGCGAACCACACGAGGCAAGTCAGTTCGACCAGGCGCCGGCGCATGTTCGGTACCAGCTTGGCGTTGGCCGGGGAGTTGAGCTTCATTGCCCCGGGCAGGAAACGCCAGGTCCACGTCAACAGCAGCGTGGCGCAGGCCGAACACCACACCCAGGCCAGGGCCGCGCGCGGCCCCTCGGTGTACCAGACCAGCAGGCCGATGGTCGTGACCAGGAAAGGTATGGCCCATCGGGCGAGCGCGGACAGGCGCGGATTGGCACTGGTTACCGCGGCGTGCCACAACACGCGATAGTCATTCATCCGCGGGTTCATTGCGTCACCTTGATGAACAGATCTTCCAGGCTGACCGGCTCGGCGCGCTGGCTGCCCACCGCGCCGCGCGCGCCCTCCAGCAGCTCGTCCAGCGGGCCTTGCAGCGCAATGCGGCCATCCTTCAAAAAGGCGACGTCCAGCGCCACCCGTTCGAGGTCGGTCAGGATGTGGGTCGAAAACACCACCGTGGTGCCGCGCTCGATGACCCCGTCCACCAGCTCGGCCAGGAAGGCGCGCCGGCCGGCCGGGTCCAGCGCCGACACCGGCTCGTCCAGCACCAGCAGTTCCGGGTCGTGCGCCAGCGCGCGGATGATCGACAGGCGCTGCTGCTCGCCGCCCGACAGGCGCCCGATCGGCTTGGCCAGCATGAGGGCGTTGAAACCCCAGCGCTCGAGCAGCGCGTCGACCTTGACCGTGTTCCAGCGCGGGTACATGGCCTTGAAGTAGTCGAACATCTGCACGGGCGTCATCCACTCGAACAGCCCGGATTTCTGCGGCACGTAGCCGATGCGGGCGCGGGTGGCGTCGGACAGCGCCGCGACGTCCTCGCCGAACAGGCGCACGCTGCCGCCATCGAGTTTGCGCAGGCCGAGCAGGCATTCCATCAGCGTGGATTTGCCGGCGCCGTTGCGGCCCAGCAGGCCGATCACCTGGCCCTGCCGGATGTCCCAGTCGAGGCCACTCAAGACGATGGCGCTGCCAAAATGTTTCGACACGTCGGTCATCTGGATAACGGGTGCAGTCACGGTGCTTCCTTCAGGATGTGGGTGAAAAGGGCAAGTACGGTAGCGGGATCGAGTTCGAGTTCGCGGGCTTCGCGCGCGGCGCGCTCCAGGGTCGGGCGCAGCAGGGCTTCGCGTTCGGCGCTGCCGAGCGTGGCGCGCGGGCGGTCGGCAACCATCATGCCCAGGCCGCGGCGGCGTTCGACCAGCCCTTCGACTTCAAGCAGGCCATAGGCCTTGGAGACGGTCATCGGGTTCACGGCCAGGGCCTGGGCGACTTCGCGCACCGAGGGCAGCGCGTCGCCCGGCGCCATCTGGCCGGCGGCCACGAGGCGGCGGACCTGGTCGATCAGCTGGCGATAGATCGGGTCGGCCGAGCCGGGCGTGATCGAAAACAGCTGGGGTGGATGGATGGGCATGTGGCGTATGTGTGTATTAGGTGATTAATACACTACACTTGCTTTCGTGCATCGTCAACGGGTTTAGGCAAGGAAGGACGCAACTTATGCACCATGGCTGGAAGACCGCACGGGGCGGCTGCAAGGATACAAAAGGCCATCCCGGCTGGTACGAATTTGTGACATTATTCCGAGCGCCACAATCCGGCTGTCACGCCGTCCTGCGTCATCACCATCCAGAAGAAGAACAAGATATGCCGCCCAGCGCAGACACGGTCACCGGTTCCAGCGCGGAACTCCTCGCCAACCCGGAAGTCAGGTTCAGGGAACTGTTCGAACAGGCGCCCACCAGCTTCCAGCTCCTGACGCCGGCCGGCTACACGGTGCGCGTGAACAAGGGCTGGGAAGCGCTCTGGCATATCTTCGAAGGCAGCCCGCTCTACCGCCATGTGCTCAGCACCGAATACAACGTCCTGCGCGACCCGCAACTGCAGGCCGCGGGCATCACGCCCTATCTCGAGCGCGCCATGGCCGGCGAATCGGTCGAGGTGCCGGCCATGCTGTACGACACCGCCGCCCTCGGCCAGCCGGGGCGCAAGCGCTGGGTGACGTCGCGCGCCCACCCGATCAAGGACGCCCAGGGCCGGATCGTCGAAGTGCTCTTGATGCACGAGGATATTACCGACCGCGTGAACGCCGAAACCGTGCTGCGCGAGAGCGAGCAGCGCTTCCGGTCGCTGGCGATGGCGACCTCGCAGATCATCTGGACGCATACCGCGGACGGGGCCATCCTCCAGGATTCGCCGACCTGGCGCGCCTTCACCGGCCAGAGCTACGAAGAGCTGGCCGCGCACGGCTGGTTCGGCGCCATCCACCCGGACGACCGCGCGCGCGTCGAGGAAATGTGGACGCAGTGCGTGGCGACGCAATCGGTCTACGAAGCCACCTACCGCCTGCGCCGCGCCGACGGCATGTACCGCTGGACGGCCGCCAAGGGCGTGCCCATCCTCGGCCTGGACGGCGCCGTGCGCGAATGGATCGGCGCCAACCGCGACATCCACGACAGCGTGATGGCCCAGGAAGGACTGGCCCAGCGGCTGGACCGCGAGCAGCGCCAGTCCGCCCTGCTGGCCAAGGTCGCCGGCGCCGCGCGTACCCTGCAGACGAAGCTCTCCAGCCGCGAGATCGCCGCGGCCCTGGAACAGGAAGTACGCGCCATCCTCGGGGTGGGCCGGGCGGCGGTGACGCTGGACGGCGACGACGGCCCGCCGCAGCCGGCCGGCAGCGGCGGCCTGAGCGTGCCCCTGATCGACCGCAAGGGCAGGCAGTTCGGCAGGCTCCAGGTGGCGGACAAGGCCGGCGGCGCTTTCGATCAGCAGGACGAAGCCATCCTGGTGCAGCTGGCCGCGATCGCGGCGGCAGGATTCGACAATGCGCATCTGTATGCCTCGCTGCGCGACCAGGACCGGCGCAAGGACGAGTTCCTGGCCATGCTGGCGCACGAACTGCGCAACCCGCTCGCGCCGATCGCCACCGCGGCCGAACTGCTGAAGATGGCCGCCAGCCCGGACCACATCCGCAGCTCGAGCGAGGTGGTCAGCCGTCAGGTGCGCCATATGACCTCGCTGGTGGACGACCTGCTCGACGTCTCGCGCGTGACGCGCGGCCTGATCACGCTCGACAAGAGCAGGGTCGCCGTCGATGCGCTGGTGTCGAGCGCGATCGAGCAGTCGCGGCCCCTGATCGCGGCGCGCGCCCACGTGCTGTCGGTCGAGATCTACGCCGCCGGCGCCCACGTCGACGGCGACGCGACGCGGCTGGTGCAGGTCGTCACCAACCTGCTCAACAATGCCGCCAAATACACGCCGCGCGGCGGCATGATCGTGCTGCACGTGGCGCGCCGCGATGCGGGCGTGGAGATCGGCGTGACCGACAACGGCATCGGCATCGACGGCGGCCTGCTGCCGCACGTGTTCGATCTGTTCACCCAGGCCGAGCGCACGCCGGACCGGTCGCAGGGTGGACTCGGAATTGGCCTGGCGCTGGTGCGGAACATGGTGGCGCTGCATGGAGGCGAGGTGCAGGCGCGCAGCGAGGGGCTGGGGACAGGAAGTACGTTTGCGGTGTGGTTGCCGCTGGCGTAGGGTGGTCGGCTATGCCGACCGCGCGTTCAAACCGCGTATGAATATCGGCGCGTCATATCAAACGTGATTTGAACGCGCGGGCGGGAAACCCGCCCACCCTGTAAAGGCAAAGTTAAAATGTCCGATTCTGGCAAAGTTGAAATGTCCGCTGTTTTTTGTGTCGCAGGACTTCAAACTCGCTTTTGAGCGGACATTTTTTTCGCCGCCT